>JAAVBC010000018.1 GCA_014803765.1 Bacteroides sp.
AGCCTACGCGAATATGCAGATTTGTTGAAATTTGCCTTCGCAGTTCCTTAACACTCCACACATTACGTATACACTCAAATTCATAAAAGAAACGAATTAGGGGGTCTTCCACAGTAAGAAGTTCGACAATATGGGAGAACGAGAGATTGGAAATAAGCGAATTCGGAGGTGTGGAGAATTTATCCGATGGCATCGGATAAATCTGCTGAGAGTTTAAACTTGAGAAATTTAATGGCAAAGGGATGATTCCCAATTTATCCGACAACATCGGATAAATTTGTTTAACCGTCTCTGCTAATTGTGGATATTTCAAATAGAAGTTACGAGAATTTTGTAAAAGAGTGATATTAATGCCCTTGATTTTTACACGGTCAACAATACTTGGAAGCAATCTTGACCCGTACTGAGCACGGTCATTTCCGCACTGCTCATATTCCACAATATACCGACCAATCAACCAGTTTCTTATCGTTGCAAATCGGTTAATTGCATTAACCGCCGATGTTTGCAATGCAGAATGGATTGAGGATATACATTGAGATAGAGCCTCAAAGCTGAAACTCTCGAACGAAGTTGGATTATGTGTAACGATTTTTGCCATATAACTTTCTACTTCAAATTGTAAAGTTAGCAAAAATATTTGAGATTTACGCTATAGTACATCACTCATTGATAGCGAGAAAGAGTCGCGGTAGGGGAATTTCAATAGCTATACTTAGAAGCGTCAGTGGGGCAGTTGAAGAGTTAATGTGTTGATTAGTTTATGCAAAAGAAAGGATATGAGTTTTGGGAGGCATATTTTAAAACAGAGCATATATGTTGCAATTTGCAACATATATGCTCTGTTTATGACATTTTTATGCTTCTATTTTATACTCCGAGGAGTTTCTCGAGGTCGGCAGCTGAATGTACGCCTGAACCGCGCCATTTAAGCTCTCCCTTCTGGAAAATCATAAGGGTCGGAACGCTTCTGACATTGTATTTGGCTGACAACGCTTCATTTTTGTCAACATCTATTGTGACGATTCTTGCCTTATCACCAACTTTGGCATGCAATTCCTCAAGAATCGGATGCATCATCTTACATGGTCCGCACCATGTTGCGAAGAAGTCAACCAAAACCGGTACTTCCGACTGAATCAATTCATCAAATTTGTTCATAATTTTGTCCTTTCTTTTATTTATGTGAGTTCTATGCGTTGAGTGTTTTACCTCCCCTCTTCCATCCTCTTTATAAATATAACAAATAACTGACAATAAAGATTAGACCTCAATCCCCAGGTATCAGTAAACGCCTGTTTCTTAATCAGTCAGTGTGAAAGCGTCCGCATCGCGGAATGCCGGGAATTTCTCTCTGAATCTGTCGAGCTTTTCCTTTGATAGACTCGCATAAATAAAGTCAGATCCTACCGGTGTGGAAATCTCTTTCCCCTTAAAGTCAAGAAGCATCGAACTACCATCATACTCAAAACCGCCGTTGTCCACTCCCCTGCAATTCACTCCGGCTACATAAGCTTCATTCTCTATAGCACGAGCCTTCAGCAACTGATTCCAGGCATCAACTCTAACTTTAGGCCAATTAGCTACAGCAATCAGAAGATCATAGTCATTCCCTACGTTGCGACACCACACCGGAAAACGAATGTCATAGCAGACCACCATTGCAATCTCCCATCCCAGATAACGAACTTTCAGCCGATCCCTGCCTCGCGAAAAATTCTTATCCTCGCCAGCCATTGTGAAAAGATGACGCTTATCAGCAAATGTCTCCTCTCCGGAAGGCTCAATGAAAAAAGCACGATTATATAGACTGCCTCCCGTATTGGCAATAAAACTCCCGGCAATAGCTACATTATGCTTGCGCGAAAGATGCTTGAGATAATCGATAGTCAAGCCTGTGTTCTTCTCCGCATCCTCGCGAATCTCATCCTTATTTTTCCCCACAGGAAAACCGGTGGAAAATGTCTCCGGAAGAATCACTAACTCAGTGTCGGGATGAAGCATATCAAAAAGTTCACCGACCTTCTGCATATTCTCTTTCTTCTTTCCCCATTGGATTTCCAAAGGGAGCAAGCACACATTCAGATGTCTCTGCGTCATAGGTAATTAGAAAAGACTAATAGATATTTAGATTCAAATCTTAGCGGAAAATTTTTCAGGATATAATGCAGCATCCGGGAATTGAGAGTAATATTTCTTGATATTCTTCATATCCTCCTCCACATCCCCTGTGGGATGATATACATCCTTGATTATTATCCTTTTATTTTTAAAATCTATGACGCCAAGTTCGATCGGAACTTTTGCGCCGTATGCTATGTAGAGGAATCCTGTGCGCCATTGCTCCGTGTAGCTTCGCGTACCTTCCGGTGTCACAGCAAGATTCATATAATCCCGACGATCGAAATCCGCTATAATCTGCTCGGTAAGAGATTTTCCCGATTTTTTCTTGCTCTCAACGGGTATTCCACCGAAATGCTTAAGCAGATATTTCAACGGAAAGAAGAACCAAAATTTCTTCATCAGGAAATTGGCATTCCTGCCCAATGATTTATATGCCGCCAGCCCGAGGATAAAATCCCAATTGCTCGTATGCGGTGCGACGCATATCACACACTTATCAAGGAACGGCGCCGTAATCTCCACACTCCATCCCCGCCACTTAAGATATTTACCCCAGATATTCATAGCGTTTATTGTATTAGGATCGGATAATAATCGGATAATAAAGAGAAGGCTGTGGTCAGAAAAATATCCCCCACAGCCTCTCTCATCCTTATTCTTTGATGACTTTATTCAGCTACGGCTTCTTTCTGAGCCTTCTTCACTGACTCAGGAAGAGCTGCGTTGAAATCCTTGATCGCACCGTTGATCTCATCGTTAAACTCGTTTTCAATCTTGTTGAAAAGAGCACGGAAGAAATCTCTCTTAGCCTTGGCATATTCTTTCATTGTCGGGAATGCTTTATGACCGCGATCGAAATAGATGTTCGCTTTGTCTTTCGCATCCTCAATAGCACCGAGAACCTTGCCGACTGCTACTGAAATATTCTTGCGATCAGCACCCTCTACATTGTAGTAGGCAACCATCATTTCTTCTACGACTGATGCGCCGAGTGCATCAACATATTTCTTGAATTCTCTCTTGTTGGGCATAATAGTAATTTTTTTATAATTTGATTATTTTCTTTAACCAACCATGAATCCTATATTTGCATAAGACTGACTCAATATTGAATCCACGTTTGTTATAGTCTTTATTTAATTAACGTTTAAAATGCCAAAAAGTGCATCACAATGTGAAATTTTATCCCTTTTCTTTGCCATTCCTATATATGAAAGGTCTGGAACATGCAGGATTTTAAATCCATTACCAACACTTTGTCATATAGCATCTCCCCCTCTCCTGACAGGAATTTTATCGCTTCTCCCGCCTGAACCGAGGCAATTAAGGAAGCGGCAGCTCCTATTACTCCCTCAAGTTGACAAGGCAATATCCCCTCTTCTTCAGCTTGCGGACGAGGAAATAATGCAGAAAAACCGTCGGCACCCGAGCTTCCGTCAAAACTCATCACCTGACCACGCCATCCCGCGACGCCCCCGATACAGTGAGGTTTCCCGAGTTCACGACATATCTCATTAATAGTGTATTTGGATGCCGGGTTATCCGTAGCATCGACTATGAAGTCATATTCTTTCAATATGTCGGAAGCATTATGCCGAGTAATCATCACCGGATATTTCGCAATCTTCACTTCCGAATTAAGAGCAGACATTCTTGCGCTTAGAGCATCTATCTTATATTTTCCGGCTTCTTCCTCCTTGAAAAAGAGCTGACGTTGAAGATTAGTTAAATCTATAGTGTCGAAATCCGCCAGTCCTATCTGTCTGACTCCTGCTCCGGCAAGAAGCATAGCGACTTGCCCTCCAAGGGCGCCGCATCCGATTACGAATGCAGACCCCTCGGAGAGTCTCTGCTGTCCTTCCTTACCTATTGTAAGAATATTTCTTGAGTATCTGTTCACTTATATTAGTTTTAACCGCAATGCCAGAATTTTCTGACCATTTCAAGCATAGCTTTCGGATTGCCCTCAAGTTTCTTCCTGAGATTGCCATCCTGATGCTTTCTCAATTTATTGATAATGCCATCAATCAATGCCGGAGAAAATACGTCGAATTTCTCGAAATCCTCTCTGTTCCGCTCGAGAGCATCGGCTGATGCCACGCAACTGTCGGGCAAAGATTCCAGACTTGCAAGTTTTTCTTTATTCTCGTCGTTATGAATATTCACATTGACATACATCTGCTCTGCGCGTTCAAGAGCATTCTCAACCTCAAAACCGCATCGTGCAGCCACGATCATGCCTGCTATAAGTTGATAGACGTCTGCGCTGCAATCGGCAGAACGCAATTCTGCCGTCTGCTTCTGAGGCGCTTTGGACTCTGAGGCTGATTGAGGATTAATCTGGGAACACATATCGATCTTCCCGGTCCATCCCAACGGAACACGGACAAGAACCGAACGATTGCGGTCGCCCCAGCAGATTGATGTCGGAGCTTCCTGATGAGGAACAAGGCGGAAATAACTTGTCGGAACTTTATTACCGAATGCAGTGATAGCAGCGGAATGATCCAGAATTCCGGCAATTGCCTTGCGTGCAATTTCGCTGAGCTTGCCGTCGGCATCCGTCATCATATTTTCATCCCCCTTCATTATCTTGAAATGGATATGAAGTCCGCTGCCCGCTTTGCCGGCAGTAATCTTGGGAGCAAAGGTCACGTCAAGCCCCCTGCGGGCAGCCAGCGAACGGATAATCCATTTTGCAATCATCAGATTATCTGCAGCCTGGATAGCGGGAACAGGGAGAAACTCTATTTCATTCTGCTCATATATCTTATCATCGAGGGAGAAATTGCCGACTTCATTATGTCCGTATTTTATCTGTCCGCCTGCACGCGCGATCATATCCATACATTCAACACGGAAATCGCTGAATTTGGAATATGGCGCTGATTCATGATAACCCTTCTGGTCAGAGGCAGCGAAGAGTCCCGGGTCATCGGAAATTACATAGTATTCCAATTCTCCCATAGCATAGAAATCCATCCCGGTCACTTCACGGAATGATTCGGCTGCTTTACGCAGAGTGTATTCCGGCGAGGAGTGAAGCGGCTGCCCCTCCTTATTGAAGAAGGACGCAAGCATTGTGAGTGTGGGAATCTCGGCAAAGGGGTCTACAAACGCCGTCGCATAACGCGGAATAACATATAGATCGCTATTGCCAGCCTCAATAAACGGGAAGAGTGACGAACCGTCGACACGCTCGCCATAGGTCAGTATTGAGTCAAGATACTCCTCGTTATTAATAACGAAGTTAAGTGTCTTCAGGCGATTATCATCTGCGGGATACATGAAGTTGACCATGCGTATCTCATTCGCCTCAATAAAGCGTATGATATCCTCCTTAGTGAATTCCGAAGGATCTTTCTGCAGATACTGCACTACCTGATTCGGACAGAGTTTGATTTTTGTGTTCATGGTGCTTAAAACTTGATATTAGTTATTAAGGTAAATTAGATATAAAGGTATGTTTAAAGATAGAGATATATAGATTTAAGAGGATCGGGAATCTGTATTCCCAACCCTCTTACAAAGATATATAATAAATTCAGATTTTGCAAACATCAAATTCAGGGAGCAATCAGCTTATATCCTTTGCCGTGGATATTGATAATCTCGATTTCGGGATCGTTCTTAAGAAGCTTACGCAGCTTTGTAATGTAGACATCCATGCTTCGGGCATTGAAATAATTATCGTCTACCCAGATATTCTTCAATGCGTAATTCCTTTCAAGGACATCGTTGAGATTCTCACAGAGCAGCGTCAGAAGTTCTGACTCCTTTGTCGTTAGCTTAGTAGTCTTGTCTTCAAAGATAAGCACCTGCTTCTGAGTATCAAATGTGTACTTACCGAGTTTATAGACAGTGATTTCTTTATCTTTTTTACCCTTCACACGACGAAGCACTGCATTGATGCGCACTACGAGCTCCTCCATTGAGAAGGGTTTGGTGATATAGTCGTCGGCACCAATCTTAAAACCTTCCAGCACATCCTCTTTGATATTCTTGGCTGTCAGGAAAATAATCGGCACCTGAGAATTAACATTTCTAATCTCTTGTGCAAGAGTAAATCCATCTTTCTTAGGCATCATAACATCAAGCACGCACAAGTCATATTGATTCTTGAGGAACTCCTTATAGCCCTTCTCACCATCTTCACACAGGTCTGCGTTAAAACCCTTTGCCTGAAGAAACTCTCTCAGCAACATGCCGAGGTTTTCATCATCTTCGCAGAGGAGAATTTTCATTTTATTATCCATGGCTATTATATTTAATTTTCTTGTGTTTTTCAATTAGGTCTATCACTTGATAAACTCTATATTATTTTAACGCTTGAAAAACTGTTAAGTTTATATAAGATTAAAATTTGCTAATTTTTTTATTCTTTCACACTCTATATTCCGGCTAAGTTATTCTGCAAGAGGGAGGGTTATGATAAATTCACTCCATTTTCCGAACTCACTTTCTGCCCGAATTGTGCCATGAAAGATTGTGACCATCTTCTTGACGTATGCCAATCCCAGTCCAAATCCCTTTACATCATGTAGATTCCCCGTTGACACTCTGTAAAATTTATCGAAAATGCGCTTGAGATTCTCTTTCTTTATCCCGATGCCATTGTCGCGGATACGAATCTCAAGTTGATTGCCGGGAAGATCCTTCGTCGTCACCTCCAGAACGGGCGCGACATCCTCCCGCATATACTTCAATGCGTTGTCGAGAAGATTGAATATCACGTTTGTGAAGTGCATTTCGTCAAGAAGCACATCAGATTCAATAGCATCAAGATTTATTTCTATTCTCCCGCCGTCTTTCTCCGCCTTGAGTTTCTGAGTATTAACGACATTATAAATTATATTATTGACATTCACTACGTTGAATTTCAATGCCGAACCTCCGGCATCGTCATACATCGACATCTGAAGCACCTTTTCCACCTGAAAGCGTAATCTCTTTGATTCATCATTTATGACGTTGGCAAGATGCTTCAGAGAATTAGGAGATTTTCTGACTGAATCATCTTCCAGCATCTGAGCCGCAAGGGATATCGTTGAAATCGGAGTCTTAAACTCATGAGTCATATTGTTGATAAAGTCCGATTTCATTTCCGTAAGCTTCTTCTGACGGAATATTAATATCACGGTATAAAGGAATATCACTAACAGAATAGCCGTAAATGCCAATGTCGGTATAATAAATCTGACGGAGGAGAAGATGTAGGAATCTCGAGTCGGAAATTCCACCACTAATCTATATTCCCCACCGGAGTGAGGGAACAGAGCTGCGGAATATGAATCATCAAGCATATTGTCGCCAAAACCATGAGTTTGATATAGAGGTGTGCCTTTGGATGTCGTCACACTGAATGTGAATGGAAGCGTCACCCCATTCGATTCAAGTTCCGTCTTAAGATAACTCCTTATATCAGTGGAATCAGCTCGCTCGGCAATCGGGCGTGACGGAGCTTCTTGAAGAATATTCAAAATCACTTCATTCAGGAGTCCGCGCTGATACATATAATGACTCTTCAAGGTCTCGCGAAGATGGCGATAGCGTTGCGACACATTTTCTGTCGGTGATGGATATGAAATCCTGATCCCTGAGCTCTCCGGCATGGAAACCGAAGAACTCCCGGACTCACCTTCTGACAAGTCATAATCCTCTCCGCTTCCTATAAGTTCCATATCTTCTACCAGAAAAGTCAGCGTCTCCCTGCGTTCCAGCATACCTACTGTGGCATGAAGCGAACGCATCACATTCTCCGAAAACTGCTCCTTTCGCATACGGACCATATTTTCGAGATACATTATCTGAAAATAAAGTAACGCTCCAAACGTTATTGCCATCACAATTGTCAGGAGCCATATCAATGATTTCTTCATTTTTGTCGTTTTGCATATTTTAACAACTTTAGAACTAATTTTGTTTTTCTCCCACGCAAAGACCACTCTTTTAATTCAATTTTTACTAACTTTGCAGTAATTAAACATTATGAATAATACGGACTTGAAAATGAATGATGAGAATCCGTTATGTAATGCTGTTCCTTACGCTTTACATGGTAGGGAGAGGACTTCCGGTTTCGAGCTTCTAAGAATCATTGCGATGATGCTCGTGCTGATTACCCACGCAGATTTTTATTCTATCGGTCTGCCGAATCACGAGGATTGTGTAGCTTCCCCGATCTCTTCTTTTATGCGCCTACTTACTGAATCTCTCGGTTTGGTATGTGTAAATGTCTACATATTGGTCAGCGGATACTTTGGGATAACGTTGAGAAGGAGAAGCATTATGCGCCTGCTGTTCCTTATTCTGTTCTGGAGGGGATTGGTAGTGGCGACATTCTGCATAATCGGGAAATTCAATTTTATGTCCGATCTTTCCTATTCTCTTCTTTTGCTCGTTCCGGGCTACAGAGACTGGTTTGTCTCCTGCTATCTGCTACTGCTCATGTTTGCTCCCGCTCTTAACTCATATATTTCATCCGTCAGCGACTTCCGACTAATGAGATATACAATCATTCTACTCAGTATTGAAGTAATTATTCCAATGTTCAGTCGGGAAATATTTACGGAATATTTCGATGGTTATTCAGCACTCTCTTTTATGATTCTTTATTTGACAGGAGCGACTATCAGAAGATACCAATCCCTAAGTAATATACATAGCGGGGTCTGGGTATTCTATTACCTCGGAATATCATGGTTGGCAGCCACCGTGACATTCAATTTCCACCTCTTTTCATCCTCAGGATCGCAATGGCTCAACGATGAATTCCTTTCCTACACCGGAATTTGCGTACTCCCTGCAAGCATTTGTCTTTTTATGGCTTTCGCTTCGATGAGGACTTTTAAAAGCGTATGGATCAATAAAGTTGCAGCATCAGTATTTGCAGTATATGTCTTCCACATGCACCCTCTGGTAGCTCCCTACTTCAGCAAAGCATGCAGATTGCTTTTCAATGATTATCCAACCTGGACTTATCTCGGACTGATTTCGCTTTTCCTTTCAGGAATATTCATATTTGTAGTCTGTGTCGACCGATTGAGAATATGCGTCTGGAATATGATTGAGAAAAGAATCCGATAATTGCAGGAGTTTTATTCTAATATATACATACTTTTGAGATATAACATACTTTTGAGAATTAGCTTTACGTTAGTATTACATGTCTAACACACGATTTTTTCATATAATCCTGTCTGTCAGAAAGGGGATCATTCCGATTATTTCTTTTCTGATACTCTCCATACTCCTCCCGGCATGTAGCAATGACGAGCCTACTCCCAATCCGCCTGACGAGCCTGCTCCCTCTTTGGATAGGGACGTTAAGACTGCTATTCTTATATATGCAGTCGCGTCAAATAATCTCAATTCCTCTTTTAGTGATGACTTAAATGAATCCGGGGATCTCTACGAAATGCTTGAAGCTGCAGAGCAGATTAACATGAATGAAGCGGACATAGTCATCTATTCAGTCGAACTTCCGGGGGATGCCCAACTCCGTCGAATTGTTAAAGACGATGCTGGGAAGCCCGGTCTGCAATTGATAAAGGAGTATGATCGCAATACGTTCTCCACTGACCCCAAAAGAATCTCAGAAGTTATAAATGATTTTATTGAACTCGACAGATGCGATCACCGCGGTCTCATTCTATGGAGCCATGCTACCGGCTGGGAACCTGACTTCTCCGATCATATAGTTCCGGTTGCCAATTATTCTTTTGGTGCGGACAAATATAACGGGAAATACGATTATTGCGATCTCATTGAGTTAAACGAAGCAATACCCGAGGGGGTATTTGACTATATATGGTTTGATTGCTGCTATATGATGCAGATTGAATCCATTTATCAGTTGAGAAACAAAGCGAGATATTTCGTCGGCTCTCCAATGGAAATGGCTGGCGAAGGAACTCCCTATCATCTTGTTCTCCCTCTCCTCGCACGCCCTGACTATAATCTTGCGGATGCTATTGAGATTGAAGCCCGCTATTTTATCAATCGGAATATCCCTATCGCCATTTCGCTTCTCGATGCTTCTTATCTTGATGAAGTTATGCAGGCTGCCCGGCTCGCTGCCAAGGGGAAACGACAGAATACTCTAGGCTTGATTTCTTACAGCCGGACTCCGGTAGGTTCCCTCTATGATTTCAGCGGGTTTACCGAACGAAGGGGAGCTTCATTGGGTTCGGAATGGGATTCTGATTATTTTTCGGAACTGATGGAGCGCCTTCTCCCCTGCAGATTTGCCGGAGAAAAAAACTGGAACAATCGTCCGATTGACCCTGCAGGCTATAGCGGACTCGCTGTCCATAATTTTAATGATGACGGGGATGACGTTTCGGAGTATTACAAACAACTGGCGTGGTACAGAGATGTCTATGACGACTTTTGATTCCATACCGGTCTAATTGCTAACCCATTTACATACTATATCAGAAAATGCTACAGACTAATGACCTTCCAATAGTCAATCTTCCGGATTCCCCGGAGGATGCTAAATCCGCACTTGAGGCGTTTAAAGGTCTCTCGCTTGATGATGCGATTACGAAAATCGCCAATTCAATGGTGGATTTCGCCTTTAAACTTGTTATTGCCATTCTCGTTTTCTACGCAGGACGCTATATAATCAAGAAGCTGTATAAATGGATTAACACGCTGATGACCAACAGGCGTGTGGATCCATCCCTGACCACTTTCGTGCTGTCGCTCGTCAAAATGGTGCTTTACTTCATCCTTCTAATAACTATTATCGGTATCCTCGGACTTGAGACAAGCTCTTTCCTTGCGATATTCGCTTCTGCCGGCGTCGCAATCGGTATGGCGCTGAGCGGTACGCTTCAGAACTTTGCCGGAGGAGTACTCATCCTCTTGCTTAAGCCCTATAAGGTCGGCGATTTCATTGAAGCACAGGGATATTCCGGCACTGTGAAGGCTATTCAGATCTTCCATACAATCATTAATACTCCGGATAATAAGACAATCATCGTGCCGAATGGCGGACTGTCGACCGGTTCTATCAACAACTACTCTGCCGAGTCCTATCGACGGGTTGATTGGACCGTCTCTCTGGCTTATGGAACTGATTTCAAGAAGGCAGCTGATGAAATATGTCGCCTCCTTTTGCTCGACGACAGAATAGTGAAGCAATATATCGAGGATGATATCGAGAAACGTCGCCAGGCTGGCATCCCTGATCAGGAGCAGACTGAAGAAGAGCTTAAGGATGAAGAGACTCTCGATAATGCGTCGGAGGATGAATTCAAAGCCCCTAAGACCTGGATCGGCAGAATTTTCGAATCCCGCAGACATAAAAGACTGAGACTCAAGTCGGATTTAAGACATAAGATAGGTCTGGAGAAAATAGATACCCCGAAACTTGATCGCTCCCCCTTTGTCGGTCTATCGGAAATGGCTGACAGCAGCATTAATCTGACTGTTCGCGCCTGGACTCATTCTTCCAATTATTGGGGGGTCTATTTCGATATGAACAAGGTCTTCTATACGGAACTTCCCAACGCCGGATTCTCATTCCCCTTCCCGCAACTGGATGTTCACTTCGATTCTCCTGTCCATTCACCCGAAGTTGTCAATACTATATCTAACTCTTAACTACAAAATACTCAGCAGCAATGAAATTTCTGTTCCGCATTTATCAATGGCTTATCGCTGCCCCGATTCTCCTTGTGCTCACCATCCTTACTGCACTGGTGACTATCATTATGGCTTCCATCTTTGGTAATCATTTCTGGGGATATTACCCGGCTCATCTCTGGAGCCGATGCGTTTGCTTCTTCTGGGGTGTAAAGGTTGAAGTGCGCGGTCGAGAAAATATTGACCCGAAGACAAGTTATGTATTCGTTGCCAATCATCAGGGAGCATTTGATATCTGGACTATTTATGGCTACCTGAATCATGATTTCAAATGGCTGATGAAAAAGGAACTTGAGAAGATTTTTCTTGTCGGTGCCGCCTGCAAGCGTGCCGGGCATATTATGGTGGATGAATCATCTATATCCGGCATTCGCACCACTATTCAGGAGTCGGAACATACGCTTCAGGGTGGAATGTCGCTCGTGATATTCCCCGAAGGAAGCCGCACTTTCGATGGGAAAATGATACCCTTCAAACGAGGCGCATTCATGTTGGCTGCGGAGTACAAACTCCCGGTTGTGCCGATCACTATCGATGGCGCTTTTGAACGAATGCCCCGCACTACCTATAATGTGACCCCGGGTAAGATTATTATGACAATCCATAAGCCGATTTATCCCGGTGAAAGAGGGTTTAACACCAAGCGCCTCATGGCTCAATGCTTCGAAGAGATTGAATCCTCACTCCCCGAAAAACATAAGACTTCCATCGGTTCTGATTCTCCTCAGGTGTGATTCCAAGTAATTTTACTTATAAGAAGCACCCATGAATAAATTGATATGAAGTACCCTAAAAAAATGTTGATAATAGCAGGGTCGGATTCCTGCGGAGGTGCGGGAGTGCAAGCTGATATCAATATCTTACGATTATGCGGCATATTCCCTCTCACTGTCATATCATGCCTGACCGCCCAATCCCCTTCCGGACTGTCGGCAATCGAACCGGCATCGGAAACTATCTTTGTCGCCCAGCTGGAAAGCATTCTGAAATGTGGCAGGATTGATGCCGTCAAAATCGGTATGATCCCAACCGAAAAACTTATGAAGCAAGTCATCGGGTTTCTGAGAATGGGTAATTTCCACAATGTCGTGGTTGATCCTATAATGGCACCTACTATGGGCGGCGAACGGATGCCCGAACCTCTATGGCATAATCCGACTCTCTTTTTGGAAGCTGCTCCATTTATCACCCTCCTCACCCCCAATCTTCCTGAAGCTATAGAAATTGCAAGAATGCTTAGTCAGCATCTTAATACCCCGGTTTCTTCTCTCCCCCAATTCATTATCGCTCCTCCCCGGATGATGACTAATGAAGAAGTAGCCGAATTAGGCAGATTTATCCTGCAAAATTCCGGTTTAAATGCTATCTTGATAAAGGGCGGGCATGGAATATCTGAAAATGATGATTTTGTCACAGATATTCTGATTGATTCCGACTCCGACGCCCCATTTATCTATCCCAACCCGCGTGTCGATACTATCAACACCCACGGCACCGGCTGCAATCTCTCCTCCGCAATCGCAAGTTATCTTGCCAAGGGGATGCCTCTTGATGTCGCCGTCGGAAATGCAGAATTACTGATGAATCGAATATTGTTGGCTAATAAAGATGTAGTATTCGCACGTAATATTTTCCCTGCCACCGGTAAATATGCACCACCCGCTGCAATTATCAATCCCGATACCCCCGATCTTGATTTCTAATTTAATTTAACTAATAAGCAATGAACATTATACTCAATAGTCAGCTGACTCCTCTCCCCTCTAACATTATTACCCTCAAAGACCTGATGGACTGGAAAAAAATACCTTCCGATGCCACTGCCATCGCCATCAACGGCAAGATCGCTAAACTTCATGAGGCGGACACAATCAAACTCCACCAAGATGATAATCTAATGATTATTACAGCCGCTTTCGGCGGTTGATTTCCGAAATGACACACCTCTCTGATTTCCTCAGGCTCGCCATCTCGCCTCCCGATCCTTTTCCGGGAGAGTGGGAGATAATCACGTTGTTGCTCCGGAGTAACGACGCTGATCTCATCCACCTGCGTCATCCGGAATATTCCGAGGATACACTTCGCCGGATTCTCATGAATATTCCTGAAGAGCTGATGCAAAATATCACTCTTCATGATCACTTCCGGCTTCTCAATGACTTTCCTGTCGGTGGCATTCATCTGAATTCTCGCAACCCCTCCTTACCCTCTGACCTTGATCTGAATCATGTGCGGATTAGTCGTTCATGCCATTCCATCTCGGAGGTGAAAGAATGTCAGGCAAACGAGAGGCTTCATTATTCTTACGTCACTTTATCCCCTATCTTTAATTCTATTTCCAAACCCGGATATAACGCATCCTTCAATCTCAAGGAGATAGAGTGTGAAATCAGTGGCATAAATCTCCCTGTCATAGCTCTTGGGGGCGTCACTGAGTCCAAGTTCCCGCTGCTGAAATCAATCGGTTTTAGAGGGGCAGCCATGTTAGGGGCATATTTCCCGGCTGATACGAAACAGCAAGAGCGTTAGGAATTTGCGAAATGCTATTTGGAGCTTACCCCCAACCCAAAAGAGAGGTTAATGCGTTTCCCACGGAAATGCCATGCGGGCTGCCGATCGATTGACTGGTGTCAAAGAGGCAGCATAATTGGATTTGACATTGTTGGTCTGCGAACGTCTGCGCCTGACTCCTCCATCTGCATAGAACTTTATCGGACGCGTCTCGCTCCATCCGCGATCGTGATTGCGTATAAACACTGTCGTCAGCCCTACAATATTTCGGGCAGCATAGCGTATCTCTCCGATTAAATCCGTAAGACTGCCTGCATTATTTACCGAAAATTCAAGTAATGTCTTTCCATCACGCATGACTCTGACAAAAATCCTGTCGCCATGCTTAATGTCGTGCGCCACCGGTGCTTGCCAGAATTTCCTTCTCGCACCATGTGCCGCTGTATGCCCCCAAGATGATTCGAAATCCGGGAATTGTCCGTAAGCGGAAGCTGATCGTGAACTTCCGTAAGCCGAAGAGGGATTGATTGAAGATGAATATGCGTAACTGTTCATGAGAATTGCTTTGAATAATTTTTCACATTACAAAATTACATATCAACACTGCCACAATCTTGCAGTTAATCGCAAATAAAAGTTAACAATCAATTTTTATAAATCAGTTAAAAAAATCAAATGATTTCAACTTTCTCTAAGTATTTTTCATTATATTTGCAAATTGAGTGAAGTGAATGGAGGCGTTGTTTCGCAACGTGTTTGATTATCACTTCTTAAAACATTGAAATTATGTTGCAGTATATAACTAATACTGCCTGTCCTCATTCTATTGAGGAGCAGGTTAAAGCTGTCCTCGAAGGGGGATGTCGCTGGATTCAACTGAGAATGAAGGGGGCATCACAGGAGGAAGTGCTGGAGATGGCAAAAAAAATAAAGCCCCTCACTGATGAGAAGGAAGCGTTCCTGATCATCAATGATTATTGGGAGGTGTGTCGCGATGCGAACGCTACGGGCGTGCATCTCGGGCAGACTGATACTCCCCCATCCAAGGCGCGTATGGAGCTTGGTCCGCTCGCTGTCATCGGTGTGACTGCCAATACCTTTGAGCAGATAGAGTCAGTGAAGTCTCTGGATATAGATTATATCGGAATGGGTCCGTTTGCTGACACTAAGACCAAGGAGAATCTTGCTCCCGTGCTCGGATTGGAAGGAATTACAACTCTATGCGACAAAATGAATGCAGCGGAAATCAATATCGCACATGTCGCCGTAGGGGGAATCAAACTTGAAGATGTGCAGCCTCTGCTTGAGGCAGGAGTTGATGGCATCGCTGTCTCAGGCGCAATTGCCTTTGCAGATGATATGGCTGAGGCTACCCGTAAATTCTGCGCATTGCTCCCCACCGGGGACTAAAGCCCCATATCTCTCCGATTCTCCGCGATAATTGCGGAAATACTTGAACTATACTAACTTGAAATGAACGATATATTAAAATTAGGCGGCAGAGAGTTCAAATCGCGCCTATTTGTCGGCACCGGTAAATTTCCATCTTCCGATCTTATGCAGGAAGCGATAATCGCTTCCGGATCGGAAATGATCACGGTGGCAATGAAGCGTGTCAACATGATGCAGGAAGCGACTGACGATATGTTGACACATATTAATCGCGAGCATATACAGCTACTCCCCAACACGTCAGGCGTACGCAACGCCGATGAGGCAGTCTTGGCAGCACGCATGAGTCGCGAAATTTTCAAGACTCCTTTTATAAAATTGGAGATTCACCCCGATCCGCGCTATCTTATGCCGGATCCTATAGAGACCCTGAGGGCTACTGAAATTCTTGCAGCGGAAGGATTTCAGGTTCTCCCCTATATTCAGGCAGATCCGGTATTGTGTCGCAGACTTGAAGAGGCAGGAGCGGCAGCTGTGATGCCTTTGGGGGCACCGATCGGCACTAACCGCGGACTCCTTACCCGCGATTTCCTCCGAATAATAATCGAACAGAGCAATATCCCCGTAGTGGTTGATGCAGGTCTTGGCGCGCCCTCTCATGCCGCGGAAGCTATGGAGGAGGGTGCGGATGCCGTCCTGGTGAACACTGCTATCGCAGTCGCAGGAGATCCTGTCGCTATGGCAGTGGCTTTCCGTAAAGGAGTCGAGGCTGGCAGAGAAGCTTACCTCGCCGGACTCGGAGCGACCTCCGTAGTGGCACAAGCAACTTCCCCGCTGACATCTTTCCTCAATCTTTAACTGACTAAACTTTACTGAAATGAAAATTGAAAATATCGATCTTTCAGCTTATCCCAACTCTGAAAAGATTTATAAGGAAGGGAAACTCTTTCCTATAAAGGTCGGGATGCGCGTAGTGCATCAATACCCGACTGTCAAGATTGAAAATGGCAAACGTGTGGAATATCCTAATGAGGATATCACTATCTATGACACAAGCGGACTCTATACAGATCCCAATTACACCGTTGATATTAACAAGGGTCTTCCGCGCCATCGCGAAAAATGGGTTGAAGAACGCGACGACACTTTTGTGCAGGAGGATATCACCAGCGAATACGGCAGAGCGAGACGTGCCGATGCCACTCTGGATGAAATCCGCTTCCCGGTTACTCATAAGCCCCGTAAGGCTAAGGACGGTATGCGCGTCACTCAGATGCATTATGCCAAACAGGGAATCATCACTCCCGAGATGGAATATGTAGCCATAAGAGAGAATCTCGATAATGAAGCACGCGGCATCAAGAGTCATATCACTCCCGAATTCGTAAGGGATGAAGTGGCTGCCGGAAGAGCTGTCATCGCTGCCAATATCAACCATCCTGAAGCCGAACCGATGATTATCGGCAAAGCGTTCAGCGTGAAACTCAACACTAATATCGGAAACTCCGCTCTTTCTTCAGGCATTGAGGAGGAAGTCGCCAAAGCCGTCTGGAGCTGCTATTGGGGTGGCGACACTCTGATGGATCTTTCTACGGGCGATAATATTCATGAGACCCGCGAATGGATTATCCGCAACTGCCCGGTGCCGATGGGCACAGTCCCCATCTATCAGGCTCTTGAGAAAGTAAATGGAGATGTCAAAAAATTAACTTGGGAAATTTATCGCGACACTCTTATCGAACAATGCGAGCAGGGGGTCGATTACTTCACGATTCATGCCGGTGTGCTTCGAGAGCATGCCGATCTCGTGAAGGAACGACTCACGGGTTGCGTATCCCGAGGCGGTTCGATCATGACGCAATGGACTGTGCTTCATAATGAGGAAAGCTTCCTGTATACTCATTTCGACGAGATTTGCGAGATCCTGAATAAGTATGATGTCGCTGTTTCTCTCGGCGATGGTATGCGTCCGGGATCTACTCATGATGCCAACGACCGCGCTCAATTCCTCGAACTTGAAGTGCTCGGCGAACTTTGTCAGAAAGCATGGGAACATGATGTGCAGGTTCTCATCGAGGGTCCGGGTCATGTCCCGATGCATAAAATTCCGGAGAATATGGAAAAGCAGGTTAAAGTGTGTCATGAAGCACCCTTCTACACACTCGGACCTCTCACGACTGATATCGCTCCGGCGTATGATCATATAACTTCAGCAATCGGAGCTGCGATTATCTCTAATCTGGGCACTGCAATGATATGCTATGTCACTCCGAAAGAGCATCTTTCTCTCCCCGACCTGAATGACGTACGTGAGGGTGTCATCACTTATAAGATCGCTGCCCATGCAGCCGATCTCGCCAAGGGGCATCCCGGAGCTGAAGTCCGCGACAATGCTCTTTCCAAAGCGCGTTATGATTTCCGCTGGAAAGATCAGTTCAATCTATCTCTGGATCCGGAAAAGGCTAAACGCTATTATATGGAGTCCAGAAGAAACGCACCGGAGGCAGACGATAAGTTCTGCACCATGTGCGGTCCCAACTTCTGCGCTATGCGTATCTCGCAGAATATCGCAGAGGAATGCGAAAAATAAAATAATGATGACAAAGAAATTCTCTGATCCTGACCGCGACCATATATTTGGTCGCGGTTATGCTGATATAATTGACTCCAATCTTTGGGATGAGGATATCCGGCGCGTAGAATCGGCTACCCCCCAGGATGTCAACAGGGTGCTTCAAAAAGCCCGGCTTAATTCCGCCCCTTTGACTCCGGAGGATTTTGCAATTCTTATCTCGGATGCGGCGACCCCCTTCATTGAGGAAATGGCAGCGCTAAGCCGCCATTTTACTTCGGAAAGATTCGGAAAGATTATCTCTTTCTATGTGCCGATGTATGTGGGGAATGCTTGCACAAATAAATGTGTCTATTGCGGCTTCAATCATGACAATGATTTCAAGCGTACGATTCTGACTCTGGAACAGGTGGAGGAGGAATGTAAGGCTATCCGCAAGTTGGCTCCATTTGAGAATATCCTTATTGTCGCCGGAGAATATCCTTCGCTGTGTGGAGTGGATTATCTTGAAAAGGTGATTAAGATCTGCCGACCATATTTCCATAATATCACTCTTGAAGTTCAGCCGCTTCGCTCGCATGAATATGAGAGGCTGACAAAAGCAGGGTTGAATGGGGTCGTCTGCTTTCAGGAGACCTATCATCGTGAATCCTATCGTCTCTATCATCCGCGTGGCATGAAAGCTTTTTTCGACTGGCGCCTTAACGGCTACGACCGCATGGGGGAAGCAGGACTTCACAAGATAGGAATGGGAGCCTTGCTGGGATTGGAAGATTGGCGTGGCGACGTCATGCAACTCGCCCGACATCTGCGTTATCTTCAGAAGAAGTACTGGAAAACCCGTTACTCAGTTAACTTCCCGAGAATGCGACCGTCTGAAAGTGGCTTCAAACCGAAAAGTATTATCTCGGATGCCAAATTAGCACAACTGACCTTCGCATTCCGTCTGTTTGATCATGATGTGGATATTTCTTATTCTACTCGCGAAGCAGCTCTTTTCCGTGATAACATGGCAACTCTGGGTGTCACCTCAATGAGTGCGGGTAGCCGAACAGAACCCGGTGGATATTCCCACCCGGCGGAGGAACTGGAGCAGTTTGAAGTCTGCGATTCCAGAACACCAAGAGAGGTGGAAGATGCAGTAAGAAGAGTCGGCTACCAACCGGTCTACAAAGACTGGGACGCCATCTTCGATTAAGCCCCAATCCGAGAGAAATGTGATTAAGATAAGCCGTTTGCTTATAGGCGAAAGATATTCATGAATAAATATTAAAAGCAAATGCCGGAATGAACCTGACAGGACATTCCGGCGTTTTCTTTATAAGTTATTAAAGGATATCTTCATTAAAGTATAACTTCGTAACTATAACTTCGTAAGTATAACTTCACAATTATAAAATTAAATATCTATGAAATTCGTTCAACCACCTCTCCCCTACGCGCCCGATGCGCTTTCTGATGCTATTTCTCCCGTCACAATAGATTATCACTACGGCAAACATGAAAAAGCATATATCGATAACCTTAATCGTCTGATTGAGGGCACAAAATATGCCGATATGCCTCTGGAGAGGATAATTGTTGAAAGTGATGGAGCTTTATTCAACAACGCATCGCAGGCTTGGAATCATATCTTCTATTTCTTCCAGTTCTCACCCAAAGGTCTGAAGATGCCCGGAGGAGCTTTGATGGAAAGAATTGAAAAAGATTTCGGTTCTTTTGAAGAGTTCCAGAAAAAGTTTGAAGAAGCAGGTGTCGGAGTTTTCGGCAGCGGCTGGGTATGGCTTGCAAATGATGCAGATGGAAAACTGGAGATTATAAAAGCCTCCAATGCTGAGAATCCTCTTTGCATGAATCTCAATCCTCTGCTTGTATTCGATGTATGGGAACATGCCTATTATCTCGATTATCAGAACCGACGCGCTGATTATCTCCATCGTCTTTGGGATATAGTAGACTGGAGTGTAATCGAATCCCGTTATCCCTTCTGAAAACAGGTTACAGAATCTTAAACACAGGCAGCGCAATCCCGGCAATGCCGTCAATATACAGTTAGAGTGTATGTTAAGTCGACGACTTAACATACACTCTAACTCTTTTCAAACCGGACATTCATCCTACTATCCTCTGCCCACTTTCAGCGGGTATAATACCTTTCCACTCCGCCCCAAACCCCGCTTAGAGGGCACCCATAACCAAAGAGACCATTTCGGTCAGCCTCGATTCTTTTTTATATGACTTCAAATAATCGGGCTATCTCCCTGCAAGCCGAATTTGCTTGAATTTACACACATTTAACATATTTTAATTTTACAGTGCAAGAATATGGCACCTATAGCGGCTAATTTTGCACTCGAGGACTATATTAGCTCTCCTTGAAACTTCAAAATCTACCGATCTATGGAATTCCTTATCATTCTCCTAATCCTCCCGATCTGGCTACTCCAAGCCCTTAAAGACGGAGGCAAAAAAAAGTGAAATTACTTCACATTTACCTGTTTAGATTGTGACAGTTTGCGAAAAATTTGCTAACTTTGCTATATAACGAGAACTACATCTGAAAAATGACCTATTCATAATCACAGAGCCATACGGCGAGAGCCGAAAATCTTTTGGAACACCCCGGTAGTCGTTACAGGCTTTGGTCAGCCTTCAGATGCTACTTGGAGGTTCCATTTTTGTATATGGATAACATTCACAGCCAACCTGTATCTCGTATATGGAACAGATAATCAATCCATCTGAGAATAAGATTATTTCCGACATCCTTTCGCTCATTGAACAGTCTCGCCTTAAAGTTGCAGCGACTGTCAACACTGGCATGACCCTGATGTACTGGCACATCGGAGAGCGCATCAACCGTGAGGTGCTTGGTGGCGAGCGTGCCGCCTACGGTAAGCAGATTGTTGCAACGATTTCGCAACGTCTCACGGCTGAATACGGTGGCTCTCAGTTCTCGGTAAAGAATCTCAATCGTATGCGCCTCTTTGCTGAGAGGTTTCCGGATTTATCAATTTGGACACCGCTGGTGTCCAAATTATCCTGGTCTCATTTTCTGCAAGTTATCGCAATTGAGGATGATTTGAAACGTCAGTTTTATCTGACGATGGCAGCAGATCAGCGGTGGTCAAAGCGCACCCTTAAATCAAAGATTGACGGTATGCTTTACGAGCGAACAGCTATCGCAAAGCAACCGGATGAAGTGATTCTCCACGACCTGGAACTGCTCCGCAATGAACGTAAGATGTCGGCTGACCTTGCTTTTCAAGACCCTTATTTTATGGACTTTCTCGGTCTCGAAGGAGACTTTTCGGAAAAAGATCTTGAATCGGCTATCGTCGGAGAACTACAGAAGTTCATAACTGAGATTGGGAACGACTTTGCTTTTATGGCTCGTCAGAAACGTATCTCTGTTGACAATGAAGATTACTATATCGACCTGCTCTTTTTCAATCGCCGCTTGCGCTGTATGGTCGCTATTGACCTCAAATTGACCGACTTCAAGGCTGCTTATAAAGGTCAGATGGAACTTTATCTGCGTTGGCTCGAAAAATTTGAGATGCTTGAGGGCGAGAATAAGCCCATCGGTCTGATTCTCTGCACAGGCAAGAACGAGGAGCACGTTGAGCTCATGCACCTCCAAGAAAGCAATATACGTGTGGCGGAGTATCTTACGAAGCTGCCTGACAAGAAACTGTTGGAGCAAAAACTTCAACAAGCCGTCGAGATTGCCAAGGAGAAGATTATGCACTCGCGAGCACTTAACTCCGATAATTGCGAACACCTTACCCCCCAAGACTGATGGCAATCTACGAAAGTTATTAGGACAGCGGCGTGAAATGACTCGGACAACTTCGCTAACCTTGTTCGCGACGCCATCCAGAATGTCGACCACCTAAGTTCCCGGCAATTCATGTTTACAACTGAGCCGACCACATTGTACGCAGCTGAACCATAACATATCGCCAACAATCACATAATTCGGGGATGTCGATTACACGATGGTTCAAAGCTGCTTCGAAGGTTAGTGAACCTCCCCATTCACACCAAAGAGGCCATGTCAATTTTTTGACATAGCCTCTTTTATTTTTACAGGTAACTAAACCCTTTCTTTATTTCTCATCGTGAGTGAACTCCGGTGGTGTGCCGGCGTCATCCTGGTCCTCCTTAGAGGATGCCTTTACATCATGGACGGGGAGATCCGCAAGGATAGACTCTACAAGATCCTGATTGTTGCGAGGCTTCGAACTTTCCTGAGACTCTTCGGATTTCTCCTTCTCCTCTTTAGCCTTCTGCTCAAGACGCTTCTTCTCATCCTCAGCGTTCAACTCCATGATTTCATCAGTGCGTGATTTCCATTTACGCTTTCCGAGAATCTTCTCAACATCGTCGTGATAAATCACTTCGCGCTCGATCAGCAGATCTCGGATCGCATTGTGTTCCTTCGCATATTTACGAAGAATCTCCTTCGCTCTCTCATATTGCTCGGCAATGATACGCTTCACTTCCTCATCAATAACCTTGGCAGTTTCCTCCGAATATGGTTTCTGGAAACCATAGTCCTGTCCGGTGGAGTCATTGTAGTTGATATTTGGAAGTTTATCACTCATGCCATACATCATGACGAGCGAACGTGCAATTTTTGTCGTCTTTTCGAGATCATCGCTTGCCCCGGTGCCCACTTCTCCGAGGAATACCTCTTCGGCAGCCCTACCGCCAAGCATTCCGCACATAGTGTCAAGAAGAGCCTGCGTGGGAATAATCTGACGTGCTTCGGGAGCATACCATGCCGCCCCCAGTGCTCTGCCGCGCGGCACGATTGTCACCTTCACAAGCGGATTACCATACTTCGTCAACCAACTGATAGTCGCATGTCCTGCCTCGTGAGTGGCAATTGAACGCTTCTCTTCGTTAGTAATTATTCTCGAACGCTTTTCCAGTCCGCCTACGATTCTATCAATCGCAGCCATAAAGTCATTATAGTCTACGGCATCCTTATTATTACGCGCAGCAATCAGGGCTGCTTCATTGCAGACATTGGCAATATCAGCGCCGGAGAATCCTTGAGTCTGACGCGCAAGCTGTTCTACATCAAGTTTGCTGTTGACCTTCAGATTTCTAAGATGGACATTGAAAATCTCCATTCGGTCGGTCAACTCGGGCAGATCTACATATATCTGGCGATCGAATCGACCGGGACGCAGAAGTGCCTTGTCAAGCATATCCGCACGGTTGGTAGCAGCAAGAATAATTACACCATTATTGCTTCCGAAACCATCCATTTCTGTGAGCATCTGATTCAGTGTATTCTCGCGCTCATCGTTAGAACCCATATTGGGATTCTTACCGCGGGCTCTGCCGACAGCGTCAATCTCATCGATAAATACGATACAGGGAGCCTTCTCCTTTGCCTGCTTGAAAAGGTCGCGGACACGCGCCGCGCCGACACCTACAAACATCTCTACGAAGTCGGAGCCGGACATGGAAAGGAACGGCACATTAGCCTCACCTGCCACTGCTTTGGCAAGAAGTGTCTTACCGGTTCCCGGAGGGCCGACAAGAAGCGCACCTTTGGGGATTTTCGCACCAAGATCTGTATAACGCTGCGGATTCTTAAGAAATTCCACAATTTCTTCAATTTCGACCTTCGCTTCAGCCAGACCTGCTACATCCTTAAATGTCACATTAATTCCGTCTGACTTGTCGAAGACTTTAGCTTTTGATTTGCCAACATTGAAAATTCCTCCTGTTCCGCCTGCACCTCCACTCATTCGACGCGACATGAAGACCATGAAAAGAATAAAAAGCGCAATGGGTCCGAAGTACCACAGGATTTTCATCAAATCAGACCCCTTTTCGTATGTCACTGCCATCTCCGGCTTACCTTCAGCAACCAGTTTGGCGTTCCATTGATCAATTTTATCCGATATCTTGTCAGCTGAAGGGATAGTGGCACGCAGATACACCTCCGAACGATCAATTATCTCGGAGGAGATTTTCTGCTTCTTCGCACCTTCGCGTGTAAGATGACCTTCAGCCACTCCATTCTCCGAAAGCACTGTAATCTTATCCAGCTCTCCGGCGAGGGCGGCATCTTCAAATTGCGTCCAGTTAACTTCCTTTACCTGGTTGTTTTCCTGGAAATAATACAAACCCAACAGACACACGATTATCAACCCGTACATCCAATACATATTGAACATGGGCTGACGACCTTTTCTGTTATTCTTCTTAGGCATTAAGTTCATCATTATTGCGGGAGGATGATTTATTTATGTTAGTTTTTGTCAATCAATATTTGGTATCTCTGATATTTCTCCATCGCTCCAAAGATCTTCAAGACGATAAAATTCTCTGGGTTCGGGTAGAAAGATATGAACCATAACACTTCCGAAATCGACGATAATCCATTGAGAATTCCGATAGCCATCAACTGCGTACGGCTTAATCTTTAACTCTTTCGACACTTCGTCGCGGACATTATCAGCTACTGCCGACACCTGCGATGTAGAGCGCGCCTGACATATAATTAATGTGGGAGCAGGCGAAGATTCAATCTTCGAAAGGTCGATTACTGTGATATCTTGCCCCTTCTTATCCTGAATGGCGGCTATTATCACAGAAGTAAGTTTGTCTTTTACTATATTTTGATTTAAATTCATATTCGAATAAGTTATTATGCTTTTTTACAACAGAGGAGTCCGATTTTTATCTTTGTGTCCCCCTGCCGAAAAATAATCCTTTTTAATTGGATAGATTCAATCTGCAAATATAACAACTTTTATGCCAATTTTATCATATTGCCAATAAATAAAAGCTAAAAAAATGGTCAAGAAACAGAAACTACTTTTATAATTATAGTTTTTTATTCCCTAAAAAATTTGTTTTAAGTGTGATTTTTTTGTAATTTTGCTGTGTTATTTCCGTCCCCTTACTATGTTCAGGCTATGGGAATAATTAATATAAATTACAAACTTTTTAATCATTTTAATGTTTAAAATGTGATAGGTTCCCGGGTATTTCCTCCATTCCCGGATGATGGAAATAAAACATATTTAACTATACATTTTTATGAAAATTAATGTTTTAAGTGTCGCGTGTGCTTTAGCTTCATCGACAATGATTTTTACAGGTTGTAAAAAAGATCAGCAACAGGCGGAACAGCAACTGCCCGAACTTGCTGTCATGACAGTGACATCTTCCGACGCTTCTCTTGACACATCGTATCCTTGCACTCTTCAGGGTCAGAATGACGTTGAGATCCGCCCGCAAGCCACCGGCTTTCTCACTAAAGTATGTGTGAAAGAAGGCGACCATGTCAGCCAGGGGCAGGTGCTTTTCGAGATTGACAAAGTGCAGCTTCAGGCAGCCGTAGATCAGGCACGCGCTGCAGTGCAGGTTGCTCAGGCTAATGTTAATACAGCACAGACTAACGCCAACAACAATAAGATGCTTCTCGATAAGGGAATTATCGGCGCTCCTGCATATCAGACTTCTGCCGACGCTCTTAATGCTGCAAAGGCACAACTTAATCAGGCTCAGGCAAATCTTACTTCTGCTCAGAAAGCTCTCTCTTATTCTGTCGTAAAGGCTCCCGTCTCTGGAATGGTGGGCACTATCGATTATAAGGAGGGTACACTCGTAAGCCCGCAGACTCTCCTTACTGTTATTTCCAATAACACCACTATGGAAGCCCTCTTCTCAATGACTGAAAAGGAAGTGCTTGCGCTGACGGATGGAGGCAAACGAAGCGTGGAAGCCGCTAAAAATTCCATGCCTGCAGTCAGACTGATGCTTGCCGATGGCACTATCTACCCCGAACCGGGAAGAATCATCTCAATTTCAGGTGTCCTCGACCAGGCTACCGGTTCGGCAACTGTCAGAGCGGCATTCGCAAATCCCGAGGGTATGCTCAGAAGTGGCAACACAGGTCAGATTCTTATCCCCTCCACTTCCAACGGAGCTCTCCAGATTCCGCAGGCTGCCACTTACGAAATTCAGGATATGAAATTCTGCTATGTCGTTGGCGACAGCGCGAAAGTTCATGCTACTCCTATCACTGTATCAGATCTTTCAGACGGTCAGAACTACATCGTAACATCAGGTCTTAAAGAGGGTGATCAGATTGTAGTTGAAGGCATCGGTATCTCAGTGCAGGATGGTATGATGATTCGTCCGAAATCCGGAGCAGCTGCATCTCAGGCAAAATAAGCCGGGCATATAATGATTTAAATGGTTTAAAACATTATGAAACTTGATAATTTTATTAATCGCCCGGTGCTTTCTACCGTAATCTCTGTCTTTATAGTGATTTTCGGTTTGCTGGGCTTGGCGAGTCTTCCAATCGAACAATATCCTGACATCGCGCCCCCGACAATTCGTGTCACTACTACGTACACCGGTGCGAACGCTCAGACAATTCTTAATTCTGTGATTGCTCCTATTGAGGAGCAGATCAATGGCGCGGAAAATATGGATTACATGACTTCTTCTGCGTCTAACAATGGTACGGCTACTATTGAAGTCTACTTCAAGCAGGGTACAGACCCGGATATGGCAGCGGTCGACGTGCAGAACCGTGTCGCTAAGGCATCTGCTTTCCTCCCCGCCGAAGTTAACCAGGTTGGTGTGATTACCCAGAAGCGTCAGACAAGTATGCTCATGGTGATCGGTCTGTTTGACGAAGTCGATGAATACTCTACTCAGTTTATTGATAACTATATGAGTATTAACATTATCCCCCAGATCAAGCGTGTATCCGGTGTGGGTGATGCAATGGCTTTCGGCGCCGACTATTCTATGCGTATCTGGCTTAAGCCTGATGTAATGGCTCAGTATAAGCTGATGCCTTCTGATATTACTGCCGCCCTCGCAGAACAGAATATCGAGGCTGCCCCCGGTCAGTTCGGTGAACAAGGCAATCAGAGTTTCCAATATGTCTTGAAATATAAGGGTCGTCTGACTGAGTCGAAGGAGTTTGAAGATATTATCCTCAGAGCTTCTTCCGATGGAGAGATTCTTCGACTTGGCGATGTGGCAGATGTGGAACTCGGACGTCTGACCTATAGCTTCAATAATAAGGTGAAAGGTCATCTTGGCAGCTCCGCAATTATTTTCCAAAGTGCAGGTTCAAATGCGACTGCCGTAATCGAAAGCATCGAGAAACTGATGGACACAGCAAGAAAGGATCTTCCGAAGGGTCTTGTACTTGAGACTCAGATGTCGGTCAATGACTTCTTGTTCGCTTCAATTCATGAGGTTATCAAGACTCTCCTTGAAGCTTTCGTACTCGTGTTCCTCGTGGTGTTTATCTTCCTTCAGGACTTCCGCTCTACTATTATCCCGATGATTGCAATCCCCGTTGCACTTATCGGCACATTCTTCCTCCTTTATATCTTCGGATTTACAATCAACCTTCTTACTCTTTCTGCATTGGTGCTGGCTATCGCCATAGTCGTCGATGACGCCGTCGTCGTTGTGGAGGCGGTCCATGCAAAACTGGATGAAGGATATAAATCTGCGCGAAAGGCATCCATTGATGCGATGAATGAAATCGCAGGAGCACTCCTTTCCATTACCTTGGTGATGATGCTCGTGTTCATTCCCGTGTCTTTCATGGGTGGCACTTCCGGTATCTTCTATCGCCAGTTCGGTCTGACAATGGCGATGGCGATCGCTTTGTCGGCTGTCAATGCGTTCACGCTGACTCCGGCGCTCTGCGCTATCTTCCTGAAAGGTCATGGTGATTCCCCCTCTCTTAAGGAATCTATGCGTGAGGCTTACGGCGAAGCTGCCAAGACAATGGTGAAGACTTATAAAAGCAGATTTGCTTTCCCCCCTCTCCTGACAACTCTTCTGCTTATTGCAGCTATTACTTTCCTCGTGCTCGGATGGTACACTTCAGGAGATGTCATCAAGATGTGCGTATCAATTGCAGTGGCGGTGCTTGCCCTTATCGGTCTGTTCTCTCGCCGATTCCTTGACAGCTTCAATGCCGGATTCGACAAGCTTCTGCACTGGTATGATAAGGTCGTGAAGTGGTTCTGCAATCATAAGATTATCGGTTTCTCAACTGTAGCGGCGGCTATTGCAGTCCTTGCATACCTGATGATGATTACTCCTACTGCCCTTGTGCCGACGGAAGACACCGGTACTATTATGGGTGCCGTAACTCTCCCCCCGGGCACATCTCAGGAACGTACCCAGGTCGTAATGGACAAAGTCGACAGCATTATCGGTTCAATTCCTGCTATCCAGAGCCGCACTGAGATTGTCGGTTATAGCTTTATCGGTGGTCAGGGTAACACTTATGGCTCATTCATCATCAAACTGAAACATTGGGATGAGCGTGATTCCAAAACAGAGAGTGCATCTGCCATCATCGGACAATTGTTTATGCGATGTTCAGCTATCAAGGATGGTAGAATTATGTTCTTCCAGCCCCCGATGATCTCCGGTTATTCTATGACTAATGGTTTTGATCTTAAGTTGCAGGACCGTACAGGCGGTAGTCTTGATAAGTTCTTTGGAGTCTATCAGCGTTTCATCGCCGCTCTTAACGCAGATCCCGCAATCCAGATGGCATACTCTAACTTTAACCCGACTTTCCCGCAATACCTCGTAGAAATCGACGTAGCTAAAGTGAAGCAGGCAGGTCTGACACAGAATGCTATTCTCTCTGCGCTTCAGGGTTATTATGGAGGTATGTATATCTCGAACTTCAACAGCTATGGTAAGCTTTATCGCGTGATGATGCAGGCTGCTCCGGACGCCCGCGTTTCTCCCGAAACTCTGAAGCAGATTAAGATTCGCAACGGAGTAGACATGGCGCCGATTGACAACTTCGTCAAACTGACAAGAGTGTATGGACCGGACCTTATCGACCGATTCAATATGTACACAGCCATTTCCGTGACAGGTACTCCCGCTCCCGGCGTGTCTTCAGGCGATGCTCTGGCAACCGTCACTCGCATAGCTGAGGAAACTCTTCCTGCCGGTTATAGCTTTGAGTTCTCCGGCATGAGCCGAGAGGAGGCTTCCGGCTCAAGCGGCTCCACCGCCTATGTCTTCCTCCTTGTACTGCTCTTCGTCTATTTGATTCTTTCGGCTCAATATGAAAGTTACATCCTCCCATGGGCAGTTATTCTCTCTGTTCCTTTCGGTCTGATGGGTTCTTTCATTTTCGCAAGAATGATGGATATCGCCAACAATATTTACCTGCAGATTGCGCTTATCATGCTTATCGGTCTGCTTGCAAAGAATGCTATTCTTATCGTTGAGTTCTGTCTCGAACGACGCAAGACAGGCATGAGTATCGTTAACTGCGCAATTCAGGGTGCTTCCGCACGTCTTCGCCCGATTTTGATGACATCATTGGCTATGATTATCGGTCTGCTCCCGATGATGTTCGCGCATGGCGCAGGTGAGAACGGCAACCGTGCACTCGGTTCAGGTGCTGTCGGCGGTATGCTTATCGGTATGATTCTTCAGGTCGTAGTAGTTCCCGCATTGTTCGTGGCGTTCCAGACTCTTCAGGAGAAGATATCTCCCGTAAAATGGAATGATAAGGATATCCAGGAACTCTCTTCCGAAATCGAACAGTATGCTCCTAACAAATAATTAAGATCGCTAATTTTTAAGCTGATTATATGAAAATTCAAAAATATATTCTTCTTATCGCGGTTGCAGCTTCTTTATCAAGCTGCAACCTCTATAAGAAATATGAGTTGCCGGAAGACAATGCAATTCTTGACAATTATAAGAAATCTATCAATGCCGAGAAGGATTCCACTTCCCTCCCCTACATCGGTTGGAAAGATGTGTTTACAGATCCGGCTCTTCAGAGCCTGATTCAGGTTGCACTCGACAATAATACGAATCTTGAAAATGCAAGATTAAATGTCGATGCTGCAAAAGCACAGCTCAAAGGGGCAAAGCTCAGCTATTTCCCCTCGCTCGCTATCACACCTAACGGCGGGACTGCTTCCTATGGCGGATCGCACATGAATTGGACTTACACTATTCCTGCTGCTCTTAATTGGGAGATTGACGCATTCGGAAAAATTCTCAATCGCAAACGCGGTGCGCAGGCTCAGGTTGATATGAGTGAAGCTTACGCTCAGGCAGCCCGCTCTCAGATTATCTGTGGCGTAGCCTCCACTTATTATGCCCTCATGTTGCTCAATCAGCAGCTCGACCTCACAAAACGCACTTCTGAAATCTGGAAGGATCAGGTCGAATCAATGAAGGTCATGAAGGAGGCAGGTCTCACCACGGCTGCCGCAGTCAGTCAGAGTGAAGCGAATTATTACAGTATTCTCTCTTCTATTCCTGATCTTGAAGAGAGCATTCACTCTACTCAGACTGCTCTTTCTCTCCTTCTCAACACTTTCCCCCAGGAATGGGAAATCGGAAGTAATATGGAGTTTGAATTGCCGGCGATGCTATCTGAGGATATCCCCGTAGCATATCTCGCAGCTCGTCCGGATGTCGCAGCAGCTGAAAAATCTTTTGCAGCAGCTTATTACGCCACAAATTCCGCACGCGCCAATTTCTATCCTTCGATAGGAATTTCTGCTCAGGGTGGATTCACTAATCTGCTCGGTTCAATTATCAGCAATCCGGGTAAATGGTTTATCCAGCTGGCAGGTCAGATCTCTGCGCCCATATTCTCAAGAGGTCAGAATATCGCTACTTTAGAGGCAGCTAAGGCTAATCAACAGATTGCCCTGAATAATTTCGAATATTCTATTCTCAATGCTTCTGCTGAAGTAAGAGATGCTCTCGTGAAATATCAGAAGAATCATGAGAAGAGAGTTCAGATTGAAAATCAGGTGCAGAGTCTTGAAAAGTCTGTAGAATACACTGAAGAACTCCTTTCTTTCGGACAATCTACTACCTATCTTGAAGTGCTGACAGCGCGCTCCGGACTCCTGCAGGCTCAGCTCGCAAGTCTTGGCTGCTGGCATAATAAGGTGACTGCATTGATTGAATTATATCAGGCTGTCGGTGGCGGCAGATAATTTGGAACCCTTAAAAGACTTAGACCATGAATAAAATCAGCAACCTTGCTTATGTTGATCCCAATGCCAAACTGGGCGACAATATCATAATCGAGCCCTTCGCTTATGTTGAGGGTAATGTAGAAATCGGAGATGGCTGTCATATCCGTCCGAATGCTGTGCTCCGCTCAGGTGCGCGTATCGGAAGAAACTGTCATATCTATGAGGGGAGCGTCATATCTGCTACCCCTCAGGATTTCCGATGGAAAGGTGAAAACAGCTTTGTGATCATCGGTGATAACACCGTCATTCGCGAGCATGTGATCATCAATCGTTCGATTCATGAAGGTCACTCTACGAAAGTAGGTAGCAATTCTTTTATTCTCGCTCAGACTCATATCGGTCATGATTCAAAAATAGGTGATTACTGCGTATTGGGCAATGCAGTCAAAATTGCCGGAGATGTAAAGATCGGAGACTATTCGATTCTATCTTCCAATTCTCTTGTGCATGAGAAATGCGATGTCGGCGAATGGTGTCTTATCAAGGGCGGTTGCCGCGTCAACAGCCATGTCCCTCCCTACGTCATTATGGGTCATAACCCGATAGAGTATAAGGGTGTCAACTCCTTTATCCTTCGTAAGGGCAATTTTGCGGAAGATGTGATTGATGCAATAGCAAGTGCTTACCGCCATATCTATCACAGCAACACCTCAGCCTATAATGCACGTCGCAGAGTAAAGGCGGATATCACTGATTGCGAGCCTAAGGATAAGATTCTCGCTTTTATGGATGAACATAATCTTAAACTGGCAGCTCTCCCCAAAGACCTCAATCAGGACTAATCGTCAGCGTTACAATCAGGGATAATTTATATTACCTCTTTTTTCTTAAAAATCCGTAATGTGAAACCACACATTGCGGATTTTTAATTATATTTGCATTATCTATGCAAAATCGAAGATTTGCTACATATCTTCAACATTGAAAATCTGCAAACTAATGGCATTAGACCCGAAATCAACATTGACTCGTGCCTGTTCCGGCATCGTGTATATAGCAATAATAATTGGAGCATGCCTGCTTGGAGCCCCGGGCGTATTCGCTCTCTCCACTCTGTTAGGCATACTCGGCATAATTGAATATCGTAAGATTCATTTCCCGGATTTACGCAATAATATTCCGGGAATAATATATGACTGTATTGGAGTCGTCCTCCTTGCAAATTCCGTACTCATCGCTCCTTTTTTCGCTTGGCTCGTATGGCTTATCGGAAGAATGATTATAACTCTTTATTCCGATGAATCCTCGGCGGCAAGAAGCTTTATTTATGACATCACCGGACAAATATATATCGGACTCCCTTTAGCCCTCATGTCTGGAATGTCTTATCTTTTCCATTCAGGAATGCCGCTGCTCTCTATATTTATCCTCATTTGGGTGAATGATACCGGTGCTTTTTTGTTCGGAAGCACTTTCGGAAAACATCGTCTTTTTGAAAGAATATCTCCGAAGAAATCTTGGGAGGGTTTCTGGGGTGGAATGATTTGCTGCATCATTTCAGGAGCGTTGATCGGATATTTCGGCAAAGCTATCAATCTTTGCCCGGCATCGGGAGTCACTGCAACTACTCTTTATTGGGCAATAGCGGGAATCGTGATATGCGTTGCTGCAACCTATGGCGATCTCTTCGAATCATTCATAAAGCGCCGCCATAACCTTAAGGACTCCGGTAATCTCATTCCGGGACATGGAGGCATTCTCGACCGCATCGACTCCCTCCTTATGGTGATTCCCGCAATGAGCGTCTACATAGCCCTCTGGATGGCGATCCATCTCACGCAACTCCCCTGATAACCCGGATATTTACCTCTCATGCAATCCCCCTCTCCCCTCAATAACCCCGCAAATGTATGGATGCACGGCGAATTTACCTCTTTATATAAGGGGTGGAAAAGACGCAAATATTTGGCAGTGTCAGATAAAACGCTTAACTTTGCATTACTAAAAAGCGTGACAAGGCACGCTTTTTAGTAATAGACATGATAATTAATAGACCTATCTATCTTCAGAAGCTTATATCAAGCCGTCATAACGGCATGATAAAAATTGTTACAGGTGTAAGACGCTGTGGCAAGTCATTCCTTTTGTCCGACCTTTACGCAGAGTGGCTTAAAAATCAAGGTGTAGAGGACGACCACATAATAAATATTAACCTTGAAGATAGGCGTAATAAATACTTAAGAGACCCCGATGTCCTACTTGAGCATATTGATTCCAAGATAACTGATGAAAAAGATTATTATGTGATGATCGATGAAATTCAACATGTCCCAGAATTTGAAGATGTGCTGAACAGTTATCTTTATATGAAGAATGTGGATGTTTACGTCACCGGAAGTAACGCCAGGTTTCTGTCGAAGGACGTAATAACTACATTCAGAGGTAGAGGATATGAAATTAAAGTGCATCCGTTGAGTTTCAGCGAGTATTATCCGGTTAGTGGTCTATCTATGACAAATGCTCTGAATCACCACATGTTATTCGGAGGGTTGCCCCAAGTTGTGTTATTAGACACAGATGAACAAAAGTCAGAGTTCCTTAAGAGTCTTATGGAACACACATATAAAAAAGATATAGTTGACCGCTACAAAATTCGGAATACAGAAGTTCTCGATGAGTTGCTTAATATATTGGCATCATCTATTGGAGGTTTGACCAATCCGACAAAACTTGCGAATTCATTTGAAAGCGTCAAACACGAAAAGGTAGGAAATAAAACGATTTCATCGTATCTTGAATATCTTTGTGATTCTTTCATTATGGAGAGGGCAAGCCGCTATGACATCAAAGGTAAGAAATACATTGAAAGTCCTTTCAAATATTATTTTATAGACGAAGGATTACGCAATGCTCGCCTTAACTTCAGACAGCCGGAATTTACTCACTTATTGGAAAATCTAATATACAACGAGTTGAGAATTATGGGCTTCAATGTTGATGTTGGGGTGGTTCCCATACAGCGAAGAACAGAAGATGATAAGCGTGTACGTGTTCAACTTGAAGTAGATTTTGTTTGTAATCTCGGAAGCAAACGATATTATATTCAGTCGGCATATCGTATGCCGGACGAAGAAAAATTTAGACAAGAAGAAGCATCATTACGCAATATTAATGATTCATTCAAAAAGATTATTATTGTTGGCGAAGAAACTCCGATTATTCGCACAGAAGCCGGAACTACAATAATGAGCATCTATGATTTTTTACTCAAGGAAAACTCATTGGAACAATAACCATAAACCAAAAAGAGCCCTTCCTTTCGGGAAAAACCTTGTGGAAGGATAGAGTAAGAGGTCAGATACGGCGGAATACGTTGCCGTCTGCTCCCATACTGTAGTCCCACTTGAACAGCTCTCTTGCGAAGGCTTCGTAGTCGAAGTAGTTGGCGAGGCTACCCATCATATTTTGCTTCATATTGCGTTTATTCAAAAGGTATTCAGCGAATAACTATACAAAATTCAAATATTACAATAATTTCCGCTGTTGCTTAAATTACCCTACATAACAATAAAATTCTCCTCCGGAATATTCACCTGTCATATAACAGATGAGTATTCCGGAGGAAGTCTCATAGGGTATTTTAATGTTCAGATTGGTCCGATGCCCTCAAGCTCGGGAATCTTAATTGCGACACAATCTCCTTTCGATGTAATCTTCTCAATAAGGTAGATTGATGATGAACATCTCAAAGAGAATTTGCTCTAATAGTTGGTAAATTACGTATATGGCTGCCAATATGAGCCCAACCACTATAAATGGTCCATATATTGAACTACTAAATATGGATTCAATAACACCTCTTAGTAGGAAAAAGGGAGCAACAATGACTATTAGAATAATGATTGCGACAATTACACCAACAGAGTCAAATATCCCAAGATGGAAAAATGCCGTCCTATCGAGTTTGATAGACGAGTCTTTAGGTATATAATATGTAATTATCTCCCCGTCTTTAGTTACTTGGTATGCTGGACGCCATCCGGCATTATCTTCCTGCCCAACAATAAGATCTTTATATGTCTTACCCGCTTCATTTGCCTTAGCTGATGGTGCTGTATAAAGCTTAATCGGTTCATTTTTAGAGCTACTGCGTCCTCCCTTATTCGCAATCCAAAGATTTTCCGGAAGAATATTGGGAATTCCCCATGGGAATGTCATTGTTTCTCCATCGTTAGTTGCTCGTATCTTAAGATTTACAGTTTGCATATCATTGGCATCCAGTGGAAGACCAATATTGTTAAAATAAGACTTGAGCGCTGGAGTTGTATTCTCCCATTTGAAGGTTGCTTTTATATAGCGATTTTCGCCAGAGCCCTCTGTGTCGTAGTCTTCTAACTTAAGGAAGGTATGCGGTGCAAGCGTCTTTACCTCATTGGCAAAAAATGCTACGTTCATCCGGTCTCCTGGATAAACATACGTTGCTGCAGAAGCATATTCTTCTGCGTTAAACCGACTAACGAATTTCTTCAGCATCCGTCCATCAGAATAGCTCTGGCATGATTGAAGCACAATCATGATACCTAAAAAGAGAAGGTAGGTTAAAATGTTGTTTTTTTTCATTGTTTATAAGGATTAATAAGTCTTAAGTTCTTTTTGGATAATATTGTACCACCAATCCCAAGAATAGCCGGCAGCCGGATGATACACCCATAGGACTCTTGCATCTTGACCATCGGAAAGGCGATAGTAACCGTTTTTTACTTTGTAATCATCGATGATCAGTTCATCACCCTCGCGCCAACGTTCCCCTCCGGGCAGGAGGTCATACATGCGAGTCACTCCCCACACAATAATAAGTCCGGGCCGAAGCTCGTCGATTACCTCGAAGAAAGCATCTTCAGAATTGCGGAAGTCAGCCAATACGGGCGATTTGCGAGAGTTGTCCATGGCCTTCTGTATGTAGTTGTAGAATGCAACGGAATTCCAGATTTCTCTACTCTCATCGATCGTGGTTTTGTGATTGACAAGCGAACGTTCGAACTTTCGGAATGTTCTCGTCCATCCATCCGTATGACCGGCTATTAACAGTTCAATGCAATTGGAAGAGGTAAAGTCGGAGCATTCTTCAGCAATATCTATTTTTCCACAGTTTTCACATCCGCCACATAGATGCGCCTCACCAAGAACAAGAATTTTTTTGCCAAAAATGCCGCCGCTTTCATAATCCTTACCTATCCAAGGTTTGAAAAAGACGTTTCTCACTATTACAATAACGCCGCGGTCATCCCCTCGTTGGCGTAAGGTTAGAAATAGAAAAAGCGTAGGAATCTGTATCTGTTACCGTTCTTCTGTTAGAGGCTTCTCGCATTGCCTAATCGAAGTTGAACGGCAACTGCAGAAGCCCACGCTTGTATATGCAATCAATGCGTTCGGCTATATTTCTCCCGAAATATCGTGCCGAAAGCAAGATAATCACATATCCACGGGCATCTACCGTTGCTCAACTCTTGACTTCGATTGGAAATTTTGCGAGAATTTCTAACAATCAAGAATCAGCGCGGATAAACGCTTTCTTATGTATTTTAACTACATCCCGCTCCGCTTCACCCCAGACCGGGGCTTCTGCGAGACGGTCTGTATTGCAAATTTAAATATATTTTCGAACTATTGCAAATTTTAATTGTGAATTTTCTCCGGCAGACCCACGATTTGCCATAGCCGAAGCGAGCGTAACGGTGAACTTCGGCACAGGTTCATCGGCAAGCACAGCGTCCACGTCGCTACGGTCGAAATACCATCATCCAAGGTAGCCTTTAAGAGAAATATGATATGCAGTATTAGACATGACAAATGCTACAGAACCCCGGCAGTTTTCCTGTTTATTTGAAGATGGTTGGATTATCGTTGGTTTCCCAACCTCGAAATCCGAATATTTTACGTTTCTTCAAACTTGCAAAATTATCTGAAAATGGCGGTTACGGCATTGATAAGATAAATGAGTGGAAACAACTTACCGGAGGTGAGATGACAATCAACAGTAGCATTACATATTCAGAGGTCAAATTTTTAATGCCAATTAACGCCAATCAACGCCAATCAACGCCAAATGGCGTTGAAAATGGGGCTAATAATGACGTTGAAAGTAAGATTTTGGCATTAATTGGCGCTGATAACAAAATCTCATTAAAGGAACTTGCTAATAAGATTGATGTCCCCGGGAGAACTCTTGACAGAATAATTACCACGATGAAAAAGAAAGGTATAGTTAAACGAGTAGGTTCAGCCCGGAGTGGACATTGGGAAATAGTCAACCCATAGCTCCTAAAGAGCTTTTCCTTTCGGAAAAGCCCTTGATGCAGAGGTGTTGGTGGGGTCATATTCAGCGGAAAACGTTGCCGTATGCGCCAATCGTGTAAGATCAATTGAACTCGTGCGTCCCCCAACAATACATTGAGTTCCAAATAAATGAGAGCGGAAGCACGAGCCGTGCGTCCCTACATTCGCTAAAACTTGGTGGGTACTGATTTCTACTCGCAAAAGGTAGTCAGGAGATCCGTGAAATCTGACAAAATCCGTGAGACGCAAGGCGCTGCCGAGCGTCAGTGTAATTCCTATTCAAAAGAATTAGTAGCTACCCTCAAATAATAAAATCCGTGAAATCCGTCAGCATCCGAGCAAAATGATCCGTGTGCAATTTAATCCATTCCAATCCCAAAGATACTAATGCGACAAGTACGCAATTAAATGCAGCAATGGGATTGTTTTTGGATTATGAGAACACGGATATTTTTACTCGGATGTTGACGGATTTTCACGGATTTTTAATGCCATGCTGGCAGTGGTTGGATTCACACTGACACTTGGCTTCGCCTCGTGTTTACGGGATCTCACGGATAAGACAAAGAAGGCATATCCGCCAACCGGAGTGGGGTATCCTGCTGTTATATCGACGCTCGGTACTTGTTGGCGTTGAGACCTCCGGTTAGTCAACCCGCGAAAGCGGGTTGATGACGCGCTTATCAAGTCAGTATAATATTGAGTAGATTGTTTTGATGACTGAATTGGAATTGTAAAAAATTAGGTTCGCGCGGAATCGGCATGGGGCTTCACCCCTTATGCCTAATCCTCCTCTTCAAGTTCAAAAATGTCCTCTACCTTTTTTCCGAAATAGCGGGAGATTTTAATTGCTAATGGGGTGGAGGGCAGGAATTTCTTTTTCTCAATTGCTACGATTGTCTGCCGGCTTACGCCAACAGCATCAGCCAGTTCTTGTTGCGTGACGCCTTTTACAGCCCTTTCTATTTTAATTTTATTAATCATAACCGATTAGACTTCTTTTCCGTATAAGATGTCATTGCGTTTTTTAAGCCCACAAAAAATTGCAACAAATAAAATAGGACACAATGCCATCATTACACAAAGATATAAAATAAAGTCCATTCCATTAAATATAACGCAACCAAGAATGGCAAGGATCGCTATGATATAAAATGAATAAAGTAAGGAGACAAGCCTTGTTGCAGATGAGAACTCATCCTCTCTTTTCAATCGCGCACATACTATGCACACAGCTGAAAGAAGAATTGATATAAGACAACTGTCGATAAGAAGTGTCTCCTTCCAACCATTGACGTCACATATCCTCGAGATATACCAAATCCCTGCTACGATTCCATAGATTAAGAGAACCCATCCAACCGGACGACACCATTTTGGCAGCAATAAATATTTCATAATACATACTTGTTATGATTAACCTCCAATTAATACCATCATTGCGTCCAATAATTTTCTTAACTGAAAATCAACCGGGTTAAACAAATTATCTTAATTGCAGTGTGAAACACCGACTCCGGAGTATTAAGATATTGCAAATGTAAATAATATTTTACATATAGACAAGTATTCTTTACAAAAAAATATCAGTTTCCAATATCCGGGGGGTTGGAAACAAAATAAATAAGTAGGTAATGAAAATTAATGTGTATCCACAACCCTTTGAATTTCAACTCAATGAGAGCGATTGCAGGAGTATTTTTCCCAAGCACTCTCCAGCCCCGCTTCCTGCACTAACCCGCGGGAGCGGGTTACATCACCGTTAACCGCGGGTTGAAGCCCATAGGGCTGAAACCTGCGGATTGTAATCTGAAACAGTATCATCCAACCTGCGGGAGCGGGTTGCCTAACTGCTGTATCAGTGCTCAGTAGTTGTTGGCTTTGAGGCTTCCGGTTAGGCAACCCGCTTCCGCGGGTTGATGACGCGCCTATGAATTTAGTATAATGTTTACTAGATTGTTTTAATTTTCAGTTCTCACTTATGAGCTTTTATTTTATTCTGAACCAATAGCCGAGAGTAAACTGAAGGCACATGGAATTAGACGCATTGAAGTTATCACTCTTCCTGGATGCAAAAAGATTTCCAAGACCATAGTAGAACCGAACCTCGAGATTCAGCGAATGTCGACGATGAATGTCGAACTCCCCGCCTAACCCTGCACTGATTCCATAATCCACTCGCTGCGTCACCGGTTCGGTGTATTGTAATGTATTATGATATTTCGGAAAGTCGGGCAAGGATTCCGCTTTTGACACATCAAAGTTTGAACTCGCGGAATCCGACAATCTAAAACCTATTTCCGGACCGACATTCGCAAAAAAGCGACCGCGTCTGCCAAAATATATATGGGCTAAAACGGGTATCTGGATATAGTTGAGCGTCCGCGAATAGGAATATGAAGTCTCTTCAAAACTCTCTTTCCAACCGCGTTGCACAAAATTAGCCTCCGCAATAAGTCCGAAATGGGATTCCTCAATATAACGGAATGTCACACCGAATAATGCTCCCGGCTTGAAAGTCTGAGGCACGGAGGGATTGAAAAACATTCTCGATATATCCGCACCACCCTTCACGCCTAAAGCTACATTAGATGAATAATGTGTCTGGGAATATGAACTTATGGATGATAGGGCAGTCGCGACCGAAGCCACTAACATGATCAAGCGATAGAAAAATCTCATAATATAAAACTGCTGATTACTTACTTAAGACTGATTATTTGCTTATCACTATCGCCTCGGGTTTATCGTAAGGCTGATATTCTACAATAAACACATTCTTATTCACAATTCCCCCCTCTGCATTCTCCCGGATGAGTCCGAAAGATGTCTGAAGTGATTTTTCGGATGCTTCAAGTTTCTCCAACCCACTTTCATCCGAGTCCAGAATCGCCGGACTGAGATTAGTAATAATGTCGTAAGCCGTTGCTGAATACACAGGATAGGATTTTAGAGGAGTATGACCGAACAACTCCTTATAATCTTCAATAAATGTTTTGCTTTCCCGGTCTTCAGCATTGAAATAAAAACGAGTCGGCAACTCTACATAGTTCATGCCGAAGAGTTCTTTCTGAGAGTCTGCAAAAGTAATCCAGTTAGGTCTTCCTATTACTTTTATAGTATTCAGCGGATTTCGGTCTCTCATCACTGTCAGCTTCTCCAGCAGTAATTTTACGTCTTCTTTTTTGGATGGAGTCGCATATACGACATAGTCATAGCCGGGATTTAGATCCTGCTCTGTCAATTCGGCTATTTCTATTTCTTCGGCTTCTATTTCACTTTTGGATGTCAAGGCTGAGATTATCCCTTCACCCATAGTGTCACCCTGCTCGAGACTGCCGGCGACTATTACGTGATACCCTTCAAATTTCTTTCCTAAATATTGGACCACAGCATCATTGAACAGATTGCTTGGTGATTGAACCTGAATCACCTCCTTATTATCCGATGATGCTTCATCACGCGCTACAAATGAATTGACAAGCGGCACATTATTGCGGCTGCAATATGTCAGGAGATTATCCGGAACACTCTTACTTGCCGTAGTGATCACATAACTCGGTCCAAATGATTCAAGACTTTCAAGCATCTCATCTTCCGGCAACGAGCCGTCAATTATATTCATTCTTGTCTGGAAGGGCATATTCTTCATTCGGGAAGCAGCTAATAACGCCCCTCTTGAAAATTCCATATCCTTATTGGAATCCGCATCGCTGAGCACAATTGCAATGCTGATCTCCTGTGTCACTTCAATATTTTCGTCGGCAGAGATACCTTCATCTTCACCCTGATTATCTGCATTGTCAGTGACTGCGACAGTCTCAAGAACAGGGATCTTCACTATATCACCTTTATGCACCTTCGACATGCCGGGATTCGCCTCTTTCAACAAATCGGGACTTAATTCGTATTCTTCTGCTATGCTCTCCCAACTGTCGCCCCTTCTTGCTTTATAAGTCAGAAATTCACTCACGCTCTTTTGCATCAGATCAGAATTGTCTGCTTCCGGCTGAGATTTAACTTTGTCTACTTCAGATGTATTCTCCGGCAGATTACACTCTGCCATCTCCCCTGCATCTACGACCTCGATCTTTGGATATTGAGGAGCGACCTCTTTAATCAAAACCTTATCCCCCTCTTTCGGACGATCATTTGCGTAACGAGGGTTCAGACGAATAATTTCATCTATAGTAGTATTGCACTTGCGAGCTATTCCATAAAGACTTTCCGATTGCTTTACAATATAATATTCATTAGAGTCCTGAACATTATCTGCAACTGAGGCTGCCACATCCTTTACCTGAACGATGCTGTCGCCTTCATCCGTCTTTGCAACACTCCGACTATCAGTAGCATCCGGGCTGACTGATTTGTCGGCGGGAGATACATCAATCCCTTCGACTCTTTTCAGGTCCGCCGATTCCTCCGCAGGATAATATAAGAGTGTGCCATTAGACAACGGAAGCATTACATCCTTATTATTCTTCTCCAATACAGCAAGATCCCAACCGAAATTCTTGGCGATTCCCGCAAGAGACTCCCCCTTCTTAGCCTCGTAATAATAGAAGGTCTTTTTCAGAAGTTTCACTTTTGGAAGATTTACTTCTCCCGCTGCATTAAACGCCGACATCAAGCCGCCGGATAGCAAAAGGAGGAGAGGAAAATATCTTTTATTCATGGATGCTTTAAGTTTTATTTAACAAATGCAATCAATTAGTCTTACTTATTAACTTGCAAAGATACACAAAAAATTTAACTTTATCGCAGTTCCTCCTTTCTTCATATTTCTTAATCCGGTATTTTACAAAAAAATCATCTTTTATAATTATTTCACTCTCAAATTTAGGCTATATGAATAGAATTGATTAAATTTGCATTTGCTCAAAGTGTGCAGACACTTCGCTGTGCTTATTTCTTTAAATAAGCTCGCGTGACGAGCCTTTCTCTCCAGCGTGCCGGCTCAGGAGAAAGCCCACAAGGACAATTCTAAGAATTCAACTTAAATCTTTATAATATATATTTAAATGGCACAAAAGATTTATACATTCGGCGACGGTAAGGCCGAAGGCAATGCAGGGATGCGCAACATCCTTGGTGGCAAAGGTGCGAACCTTGCCGAAATGAATCTGTTGGGTATGCCCGTACCTCCGGGCTTCACCATTACTACAGAAGTCTGCAATGAATACACTCAGTATGGTCGCGACAAAGTGGTGGAAGACATCAAGAAAGATGTGGAGAAAGCCATCGCTCATGTAGAAAGTCTGACCGGAAATAAATTCAATGATCCCTCAAATCCCCTTCTCGTATCAGTTCGCTCAGGTGCACGCGCTTCAATGCCCGGCATGATGGACACAGTCCTCAACCTCGGCATGAATGATGCAACTGTAGCTACAATGGCTGAGAAGAGCGGCAACCCGCGTTTCGCATGGGATAGCTATCGTCGCTTCGTACAGATGTATGGCGATGTAGTGCTCGGCATGAAGCCGGCTTCCAAGACTGATATCGATCCCTTCGAGGCTATCATGGACGAAGTTAAGGAAGAGAAGGGCGTGAAGTTCGATAATGAACTCGATGTCGAGGATCTCAAAGAACTCGTAAAGCGCTTTAAAGCTGCCGTTAAGAAACACACCGGCAAGGACTTCCCCGAATCAGCATGGGAACAGCTCTGGGGTGGCATCTGCGCCGTGTTCGATAGCTGGATGAATGAACGTGCTATCCTCTATCGCCGCATGAACCAGATCCCCGAAGAATGGGGCACTGCCGTTAACGTACAGGCAATGGTCTACGGCAATATGGGCGACAATTCTGCTACAGGCGTGGCATTCAGCCGCGACGCTGCTACAGGTGAAAACATCTTCAACGGTGAATATCTTATCAATGCACAGGGTGAGGACGTTGTAGCAGGTATCCGCACTCCGCAGCAGATCACAATCGAAGGCTCTCGTCGCTGGGCAGCCCTTCAGGGAATCAGCGAAGAGGAACGCCGCACTAAATATCCCGCACTCGAAGAGACTATGCCGGATTGCGCAGCTGAGCTCATCGCTATCGCTCATCGTCTGGAAGATTACTACAAGGATATGCAGGATATGGAGTTCACTATTCAGGACGGAAAGCTCTGGATGCTCCAGACCCGTAACGGCAAGCGCACAGGTGAGGCTATGGTGAAAATCGCTATGGATCTCCTCCGCGCAGGCATGATCGACGAAAAGACTGCCCTCCTCCGCATGGAACCCCAGAAGCTCGACGAACTTCTCCACCCCGTATTCGATAAGGATGGACTGAAGAGAGCAAAAGTTGTAGCTAAAGGTCTTCCCGCATCTCCCGGTGCAGCAACAGGTCAGATCGTATTCTCAGCCGACGAAGCTGAGGAATGGGCTGATAAGAAAAAGAAGGTTGTGCTCGTGCGTATCGAGACATCTCCTGAAGATCTCCGCGGTATGGCAGTCGCTCAGGGTATCCTTACAATGCGCGGCGGCATGACATCTCACGCAGCAGTCGTAGCCCGCGGTATGGGTAAGTGCTGTGTGTCAGGTGCAGGTGAAATCCTCGTTGACTACAAGGAAAAGACTGTCACAATGGGTGGCAAAGTATATAAGGAGGGTGACTGGATTTCACTCAATGGTTCGACAGGCGACGTTTACGATGGTCAGGTTCCGACTACAGAACCCGAAATCGGTGGCGACTTCGCTGCAATCATGAACCTTGCTGCGAAATACACCAAGACACTCGTCCGCACTAACGCCGACAGCCCCCGCGATGCTATTCAGGCTCGCAACTTCGGCGCTCAGGGTATCGGTCTCTGTCGCACAGAGCACATGTTCTTCGAAGGCGACCGCATCAAATCAGTTCGCGAAATGATTCTCGCTTCTGACGAAGAAGGACGTCGCGCAGCGCTCGCTAAACTCCTCCCCATGCAGCGTGGCGACTTCGAAGGTATCTTTGAGGCTATGGACGGCTATGGCGTGACAATCCGTCTGCTCGATCCCCCGTTGCATGAGTTCGTACCTCATCAGACTGCAACTCAGAAAGAGCTCGCTCAGGAGATGGGTCTTACACTCGAAGAGGTGAAGGCAAAAGTTGACTCACTTGAAGAATTCAACCCCATGCTTGGTCACCGCGGTTGCCGTCTTGGCATCACATATCCCGAGATCACAGAAATGCAGACTCGCGCCATCATTGAGGCAGCCCTCAATTGTAAGGCAAGAGGCATAAAAGTTCTCCCCGAGATCATGGTGCCCCTCGTTGGTTCACTCAAGGAACTTTCAAACCAGGCAGCTGTCATCAACGAGACAGCAAACAAGGTATTCCTTGAAAAGGGCGACACAATCCCCTACAAAGTCGGCACAATGATTGAGGTTCCGCGTGCAGCTCTCACTGCAAATCAGATTGCAGAGGTAGCAGAATTCTTCTCATTCGGCACCAACGACCTGACTCAGATGACCTTCGGTTTCTCACGCGATGACGCTCCGAAATTCCTGAAATTCTACAAGGATCACGGCATCATCAAAGTTGATCCCTTCGAGGTTCTTGACCAGGAAGGTGTAGGTCAGCTCGTGAAGATGGGTGTAGAGAAAGGTCGCAGCACACGTCCTGACCTCAAGGTCGGCATCTGCGGCGAGCACGGAGGCGAGCCCAGCAGCGTAAAATTCTGCGCTAAGCTCGGCATGAACTACGTCAGCTGCTCCCCCTTCCGCGTGCCCATCGCCCGCGTCGCAGCGGCGCAGGCAGCCATCGAAGATTAATAATTTCCTTCATTGTTAACATAAAAGGAGGCGTAGTGGGCAATTACCTCTACGCCTCCTTTAATCTATATTATAATGAAGAAGCATAGAATGCTATGACACAAAACGAAATTGACCGTGATTCCTATATGCAGGCTATGGAACGCTCTCCAATCAATGACCTCGAACTGCGCTATCTCATACAAAATGCCCTTACCTCCGAAACCGATGACCGCGACGTAATATTCCACGGCATCGACCAATCCTACTACTACGAAGGATACGAGCCGGAATAAACATAATCATCGTATTGAATGAAAACACGTAAGAAATGAGCACATTGGAAAGCGGCAACAACAATAGAAAACTACTGAAATGAAAAAAATATCTACATTCTTAATCTGCGGCATCATTGGAATTATTAGCGTATTTGCTGATAATGTTATTATAAAATCGCCCGGTTATTTCAATGCCCCTATTCGTGACGGCCATGAACTGTTTCCTGACAGCCTTGTGTTTCCTCGTGATGCAGAGTCAATCCACATTCCTGATATAGGAATGATTGGGCGCTTTGATAATTATGGATTCACAAATCTGAAGAAGGTGTCTTTCGGGGATATTGATTATATGCCGGGTGCATTATTCCTTAATAATAACACAATCGAAGAGATTGAATTTAACGGATTTATAGGTCATTTTGATTGCGAATTAGTGATTAATTGCCCTAACCTCCGTAAGATTGTATTTCATGGTCCGATTTCCAGTACCGGAGGTCATGGCTTCGCTCATAATTGCCCACAACTTGACAGTGTAATTTTTGAGGGAGCGGTCGTTAATTTTGGCTTGGGTCTATTCCCGGACCAATTATGCCCTCGATTATCCAATTATACCAATCGTGGTGCATTTTTATCAGTATACAATGACAGCTTAACCCCTGCAGCAACAATAGCACAGTTGCGCAATAATCCCCGGCTCATATCAGATTTGGAGAGAATTGCAGAATGGCAGGCTGAAGTGCTTACTGCAACGAATCCCGGATGGATGCGAGCATTGCAATATCAGAATTCAAAGATACTTCTCCCGGTTCTTGAACAGTTAAACAGCAAAAAATCTATTGTCTTGAAAAGAGCGATGGAATATGCTTGGAATTTAGGTGACGAAGTCAAAACTGACCTTGAGATTCTTAAAGAGTCACCAGCATATAGATGCGATACAGATCAGAAACCGGAATTTGTTTATGCACACCCTTCCGACACACTATTGAGCCTGTCACGTGAACGGTTCAATCTTGATAGCATTGCCGGGAATGGTGATGATATAAGTCGTATAAAGAATCTGCTTTATTGGGTTCATAACAATATACCGCATGATGGTAGCAATGGGTTGGCTCCCGGAGCGCGAAATTTGAGAAACACATTTGATTGCTCAAAACGAGACAGTTGCGGCTACAACTGCCGCGCATTAGCCATTTGCTTGACAGAGGCACTCCTTGCCGAAGGAATACCCGCGCGATACATCACTTGCGAATCAAAGAAGTGGGATACCGACAATGATTGTCATGTTATCTGTGTGGCATGGAGCGAAACTCTTGGCAAATGGATATGGGTTGATCCTACATTTGCCGCCTACGTTGCAGATGAAAACGGTCTGCTCCTTCACCCCGGCGAAGTTCGATATCGACTACAAAATGATATGCCGTTGATTCTTAACGAAGATGCAAATTGGAATAATCGCTCAAAGCAAGATAAGGAGTATTATCTTGATGAATATATGGCTAAAAATCTATATATAATGTCTGCCAATACATTCAATCAGGCAGAACCCGAAGGAGAGACAACACATAATATAGGTAAAGTTGTAGCCATTGTTCCGGTGGGTAGCAATTATACAAATGCGCATATCGTTACAACCGATGATGAATGGTTTTGGCAAGCACCTGACATTATAAGGTGACGGCACGACGCAAAATCTCGGGATTGAGAGCGTGTTGGATATACGATGTTTACCATACTCGCCTCATGTAAGCATACGGTTAAGTGAGTATTGCTCAATGTGGTAAAATAACCCGAAGAAGCCCGAACGTTGGGGATGTTCGGGCTTCTTCATGCCATTTTGAGGATCATATTCTTTTTTGCCGGCAAAATTAGGAAAGTTGTACGAGGACCCAAACACGTGCTTCACCGTATGCTTACGTTTTATTAACTTTGTAAAATAAACCAACCAAGACAAATCAAAATGAAAAGATTAGACAAAGAAGCAATAAAGAAAGAATTCATCGACCTCCTAAAATCCACCAACCGTGAAGGCGTCGACTACGTCCTCGAAGAAATAGAACGTCTCGGCTTCTTCGATGCCCCCGCCTCCGCCAACCATCATCTCAACACTGAAGGCGGACTCACACTCCACTCCCTCAACGTAGCAAAAGCCTCATTAGCTGTGTGGGAAGCAATGAAACCCCTCGAACCCTCCATTGAAAACGAAGTCAAGCGCGACAGCATCATCATCGCAGCACTCCTCCATGATATCTGCAAATCCGACATCTACCGCCGTTCCGTAAAAAAGAAGCGCAATGTACTCGGACAATGGGAAGACACCGAAGGTTACAAACTTACCTACAAGAATTTCCCTATGGGCCATGGTGAAAAATCCCTCGTAATAGCCCTCTATTCCGGACTCGAACTAAGCGATGACGAAATGCTCGCCATCCGCTGGCACATGGGAGCCTGGGGTGTCAACCAGCATAGCCCGGAAGACTGCAAAAACTACGACATAGCCCGCAAACTCTACCCCTTAGTCTCCATCATCCAAGCCGGTGACTCCCTCGCCGCCTCCCTCCTCGAACGCGAAATAGCCGACCTCGACGACGCCTAACCCCAAAGCGTCCGAAAAATAAAAAAACGTACTCCGAATCCACGATTAAGCGTGCCGAAGTCCGTAGAACGAGTTAGCGATTGAAGCCTTCCGGTCGAGACCTTAGGCTCGATTCTTCGCCAAGCGAAGCGCCTGAGGCGAGGACACTAAAGCGCGGCGGTGGTGCCATAACTCCATAAGAAAACCCCGACAATCACTGCCGAGGTTTCCATCCTTGCATGAATATATTTATTTTCAAATATTTTTTAGTTTTTAATGACAGACTTTAAAGGTTGTCGTCTTTCCATTGATTTTTAACTCAACTTTCGGATCGGAAAACTGAGTGAGGTGGTCAAATGTCAAAGTTACGGTCGCCACACCATTGTTTACCGAAACACTAACTGATGTTGCGTTGTATTCTTTGCCGTTCCGTGAAGGAATAAGTTTTACGTCCGAAACACTATATGTGTTATCAGCTGACTCATCGGCGAAGATGATAGTCACTTTATCGTCATAGTTGTTGAAACTCTGACAATGAGGCTTTGCATAAGCTGCAACACTCGCAATGGCAACCGCCATTATCATTAGAATTTTTCTCATGTTAATTTCGTTATTTATTAAAATCTATTCTTTTCATTTGTACCTGCGCCTCGACCTTTGTATCGGTCACGGCTGGAATTAAATGTATACTGTAGTGTCAAATAAAATGAACGGCTTAAATCAGTCACACATACATAACGGGATATATCCCTGCTGAATAAAGTTACACCATAATTCCGCTTATTAAAAATGTCGTTTGCTTCAAATGAGACACTGAAGCTATTGTTAAAGAATGCCTTGTATAGTTTGGCATTCATGTATGAACAGGATTTGCGGTACATGTTCCTGTCATTGCCCGCACTTTCCCATGCCATATCCACATTCAACCATATGTCGTAAGGAAGATGTATCGCATTCTGCCACTGTATCATTCCCTGTGGATTATTAAGGTGTCTACGCCCTTTCCAAGTATCTATTGCAAACCACTGCTTGGTCAGACCGAGATTTATTCTCGGTTCCCAGATGCCAACATTGAAACTTGTTCCTATGAAGGCACGAATTGAATGCATCTCAGGGAAATTATCAAGAGTCATGAGTTTAACCTCTCCACTTTCCCCATAGGGTTTGCTTGTTGAGATTATAAGATCCTTCTTGTAAGTATATGATAGCTGTGC
>JAAVBC010000019.1 GCA_014803765.1 Bacteroides sp.
AGAGCTCATGAGACTCTTAAAGAAGCTGATTACAATGCCCAGGGCGACTACTATAATGCTGCTGTAAATCGTCTATATTATGCTTGCTATTATGCAGCTTTGCATTAATGGTAGCTAATAATCTGGAAGCCTCCTCCCATAAAGGGATTAAAACAATGCTTGGATTAAAATTTATAACGACGGGCTTACTTGAACCTAAGTATGGACGTATTTACCAGCAATTGTTTGAGAATAGGCAGTCCGGAGATTATGAGGATTTTGTTTATTGTGATAAAGAATTGTATGAGATGCTACGACCGCAAGCAGAGGATTTTGTTAATAAAATTTCTCAGATGTTGTGTCGGTAGTTTTTGTATTTTTGCATGATGGATAATAATTATCTAATCAACAGCAAATTTTAACTACTAATATTAACTTATTTAACAGATATTGCCTATGTCACGAAACTTTCTATTAACTTTAGGAATTTCTGCCCTATCGGCTTTTTCAATGTTTGCTGACAACGATGGCTCTATAGTCGACTTCAGTTATGCCCAAACCGGACAACAAATTTTGGGATATGGATATTCCCGCACGGATACCTACGAGGTATGTATGCTTGTAAAAGACTCCGGATTAGCGGGAGGAAAGCTTAAAACAATGAGTGTCCCTGTTCCGGCAGCCGGCGGGTGTTCGATTGATCCAAATGTCAAGGTCTGGGTAACTGATAAGCTCACATCCGATCCTTTGGAGAACGAATCGCTTATATACTCAGTTGATGTAACTTCCGATGGTCAAACCATCAATGCTCAGTTTCCGGATGGGATTATACTCCCCGTTGAGGGAGTATATGTCGGATATACAGTGACAGTCACTGAGCTTCCATCGGGGTATCGAAAATATCCCATGGCGGTAGTGGAAGGTTCCACTCCGGGTTCTCTTTATTTCCGCACTCCGGCTACACAGACTAAATGGGACGAGACGTTCAATCGCACGGAATATATGAGCGCAATGACAGTAGGAATTGAAAAGGAGATCCGTGAGGTGTCGGTTTATCCTTCACTCCCGACAGATTATCGTGTAGCAAAGAATTCCGAGGCATCCTATCCCGTCACACTGATCAATCGCGGTCAGTCGCCAATAAAAGACTTTTCGTATATTCTTTCTGTCGGCGCAGATGAATATCAGGGGAAAATTGAACTTTCTGCCACTCCTGACAGTGAATTTAAATATGGTGATGAAACGCAAGTTGAAATCCCATTTAAATCCCCCGATATAATCGGGACCTTCCCTGTGTCCGTAGAGATAGCAGAGGTCAACGGACGCAAAAATGAAGGGGATCCCGCTTCATCAGCTGCAGGTAATTTGATAGTCGCTCCGTTTGTGCCTAAATATCTGCCTCTAGTTGATGAATTTACCGGTTTTTCCTGCGGCAATTGCCCGGCAGGCTGGGTGGCAATGGAAGAATCAAAGGATCTTTATGGATCGGATTTTGTCTTTATCTGTTATCATTCAGCAGATATGCTGACATCAGGAGTGCGACCTCCCTATAATCCACCCTATGTTCCGGCTTTGAGCATTAACAGAGCTTATCCATCTCCGACTGTCAATGAAGTTTATGAAGTATTCCCGGGAATTTTCAATACTCCGACAGATGCCGGACTTAAAATTAATCTCTATTGGACAGACAGAACTAAATCCGCACTTCAGGCGGATGTGGATGTTTGCTTCATGAAGAGTCAGTCGGCAACTAATTACGACCTTAAGCTTATTCTTGTAGCAGATGGATTGTCAAATCCTTCCTGGGCACAGGACAACTATTTCTCCGGTGCGACAGGTAAGACCGGTAAATATTGGCAGATATTTACTCAAGGTGGTGGTAAAATCTATGGTCTTGAATATAACTCTGTCCCGGCGATAGACATTCAATATGATGAACTTGACGGGACTATACCATCGTCAGTCAAAGAGTTGGAATTGTATAATCTCAAAGGAGTCTTTGATCTGAAATATGGTGTTTCTTCCAGAGGTGTAAATCTTGTAGAGAATAAAAACAAATTGAGGGTAATCGCTATTCTAACTAATTCAAAAACAGGTGAATTCATAAATTGCATTTCATCCGGATATTCAGCGGATGCTCCTTTGGTTGAAGAAGCCGGAATGAATTCAGCTTTAGTTGACTCAGAAATTGCAAGCATTATCTATTATTCTATTGATGGCAAAAAAATGTCAGAAGCCTCAAAAGGCGAACCATGTATAAAGGTCATAACTCTTTCCGATGGACGAGTGATGACAGAGAAAGTCATTGAAAAGTAGAAATATTATTTGCTTAATATTATAGATACTTAATATTATAGAAAGAGGTGGATGTCGGTTGATATTCATCTCTTTTGTTTTTTTAATGAATGGCTGATAATCAAAATTGGCATAGTATTTGTTAGTTATATAAACAGAAAAAATTGTAGAATCGACAATTAAAAACTTTATAAAGATAAAGACTTTAAATTATTAATAGAACCATGAATATTAAACCTTTGTTTGATCGTGTGCTTATCGAGCCCACTCCGGCTGAGGAAGTGACCCTCGGCGGTATCATCATTCCTGACACTGCAAAAGAGAAACCTCTTAAGGGCAAAGTCGTAGCCGCCGGCGATGGCACTAAAGATGAGCCTATGGTGCTTTCAGTAGGTCAGGAAGTTCTTTTCGGTAAATATGCCGGCACCGAACTTGAGCTTGAAGGCACAAAATATCTTATGATGCGTCAGAGCGATGTGCTCGCTGTTATCGGATAACGTAGCATTCCGATATTAGTGCAAAACGCTGAATAATAATCTCTGATTGGAGAAACGATTAAATGTAACAAAGTTATGGCAAAAGAAATTAAATTTAATACCCAGGCTCGCGAAGAGCTGAAAAATGGTGTCGACGCACTTGCCGACGCAGTTAAAGTGACACTTGGTCCTAAAGGACGCAATGTAATTATTGAAAAGAAATTCGGTGCTCCCCATATCACTAAGGATGGTGTGACCGTAGCACGCGAAGTAGAGCTTGAGGATCAGTTCCAGAACATGGGTGCTCAGCTCGTGAAGGAAGTGGCTTCCAAGACCGGTGATCAGGCGGGGGATGGCACTACAACCGCTACTGTTCTCGCTCAGGCGATTGTAAATGTAGGTTTGAAGAATGTCACTGCCGGTGCTAATCCTATGGATCTTAAGCGCGGCATGGATAAAGCCGTTTCCAAAGTTGTAGAAGGCATTAAGGCACAGAGTCAGGAGGTCGGCGATGATATCGAAAAGATTAAGAATATCGCAAGCATCTCTGCCAATAATGATGAGGAGATCGGCTCTCTTATAGCTCAAGCTATCGAGAAGGTCACCAAAGAAGGTGTAATCACTGTTGAAGAGGCTAAAGGCACTGAGACCACTGTAGATGTTGTAGAAGGTATGGAATTCGATCGTGGCTATATCTCGCCTTACTTCGTCACAAATACAGAGAAGATGGAGTGTGAGATGGATAACCCCTACATCCTTCTTTACGATAAGAAGATATCCAACCTGAAAGATCTTCTTCCTATTCTTGAACCTGTGGCTCAGTCCGGTCGTCCGCTTCTTATCATAGCTGAGGATGTTGATAATGAAGCACTCGCAACTTTGGTTGTCAATCGTATTCGTGGCAGCTTGAAGATCTGCGCTGTGAAAGCCCCCGGTTTCGGCGATCGTCGTAAGGAGATGCTTGAAGATATCGCAATCCTTACAGGTGGTCAGGTAATCAGTGAGATTAAGGGTCTTTCACTCGCCCAGGCTACTGTGAATGATCTTGGCTCGGCTGAAAAGGTCAATGTAAATAAGGATCGCACAATCATTGTCAATGGTGCGGGAAGCAAAGATGCTATCGCAGCTCGTATCGCACAGATTAAGGCTCAGATTGCTACTACAACTTCCGACTACGATAAAGGCAAACTCGAGGAGAGAAAGGCTAAACTTGCCGGAGGCGTGGCAGTTCTCTATATCGGAGCAGCCTCCGAAGTTGAGATGAAGGAGAAGAAAGATCGTGTAGACGATGCTCTTTCCGCAACTCGCGCAGCCATTGCAGAAGGTATTGTCCCCGGTGGCGGTGTGGCTTACATTCGTTGCCTTGAAGGTCTGGATGAACTTAAAGGAGCGAACGATGATGAGGAGACTGGTATTGCAATTATCCGTCGTGCCATCGAAGAGCCCCTTCGTCAGATCATGAAGAACGCGGGGGTTGAAGGTGCGGTCATTCTTCAGAAAGTTAAGGATGGCAAAGGCGACTATGGTTATAATGCCCGCACTGACTCTTTCGAAAACTTCTTTGAAAGCGGCGTAATAGATCCTGCGAAAGTGACCCGTGTCGCTCTTGAGAACGCAGCCAGCATTGCCGGAATGTTCCTCACTACTGAATGCGTTATCGCTGACAAGAAGGAGGATACATCCGCAGCTCCGGCTATGGGTGCTCCCGGAATGGGCGGCATGATGTAATCAGAAGTCCGATTACTCTAAGAAATATATAATAAAAGCGCTGTGGAAGCAAATTAGAATGCTTCTGCAGCGCTTATCTTATTGTAAAAACGGGATTTTATTTGTAATTTTGAATTATGGTTTCAGTGAATAATCTTAGTGTGGAGTTTTCCGCAAAACCTCTTTTTAATGATGTCTCTTTTGTGATAAATAAAAGCGACAGAATAGCCCTTGTGGGTAAGAATGGCGCGGGGAAATCCACTCTTTTGAAAATAATTGCAGGTAAGCAGTCCCCTACTTCGGGAAACATCGGATACCCGAATGATGTCACAATCGGGTATCTTCCTCAGGAGATGAAGACTTCTGATGAGACGACTCTTATAAATGAGACACGCAAAGCATTCTCTTCCCAATTAAAGCGAATGGAGGAGCTTGAAGATGTCAATCGGCAGTTGGCTGAACGAACCGACTACGAATCCGATGGATATCTTAATCTTATCGAGAAAGCTGAATATCTCAACGAGAGAATCTCCATGGAGGGTTCTGACAATATGGAGGCTGAGATGGAAAGGACTCTGATCGGACTCGGATTTAAACGTGAGGATTTCGACCGACCGACTTCTGAATTTTCCGGAGGCTGGAGAATGAGAATCGAGCTTGCAAAAATTCTTTTGCAACGTCCGGATCTTCTTCTCCTTGACGAGCCGACCAACCATCTTGATATTGAATCTATCCAATGGTTGGAGCAGTTTCTTGCGACCAAGGGTAATGCCGTATTGCTTGTCAGTCACGACAGGGCTTTTCTCGATAATGTGACTAATCGTACGATTGAAATCAACTGCGGAAAAATCTACGATTATAAAGTCAGCTATACGAAGTTTACGGAACTTAGAAAAGAGCGCGTTGAGCAGCAGCTGCGTGCCTATGAAAATCAACAGAAGCAGATTGCCGATATCAAGGATTTCATTGAGCGCTTCCGTTATAAAGCAACCAAAGCTGTGCAGGTTCAAAGTCGAATCAAGCAATTGGAGAAGATAGTGCCTATCGAAGTTGATGAAGTTGATAACTCCAGGCTAAGACTAAAATTCCCTCCCGCGCCGAGAAGTGGCGATTTCCCCTTGATTCTGACTGACGTCGGTAAAGCCTATGGCGATCATCAGGTATTTGATCACGCAGAGTTCACGATTCGAAGAGGTGAGAAAGTGGCTTTTGTCGGTAAGAACGGCGAGGGTAAGTCAACACTCGTTAAGTGTATCATGGGAGAAATTCCTTTCACAGGTGAACTTAAGATCGGACACAATGTCAAAATTGGATATTTTGCACAGAATCAAGCTCAGTTGCTGGATGAAAATCTTAGTGTATTTGAGACGATAGATCATGTAGCTGTAGGAGATATCCGACTTAAGATCCGTGATCTTTTGGGTGCATTTATGTTTGGAGAGGGAGATGTAGACAAGAAAGTAAAGGTGTTGAGCGGTGGAGAAAAAACACGTCTTGCAATGCTCAAACTTCTTCTCGAACCTATGAATCTCCTGATTCTTGATGAGCCTACCAATCATCTTGACATGCGAACTAAAGATATTCTGAAAGATGCTATTAAAGCTTTTGAAGGAACCGTCATTATTGTAAGCCATGATCGACAGTTTCTTGATGGACTTGTAGAAAAGGTCTATGAGTTCGGAGGTGGAGAAGTAAAAGAGAATCTCGGTGGCATCTATGATTTTCTTAATCGCAAAAGAATGACGGAGCTAAGTGAACTTGAAAAAAGACCGACCGACAGTCGAACCTCCAATAGACCGGAGTCAAATGCTTCTTCAGTCAATCAATCAGCGCAATCAAATAACTCTTCTGTGACTCCTGAAGAATCGAAGTCCAAGCGTAAACTCAGTTACGCCGAGCAAAAGGAATTGGACAAGATTCTGAAGCGCGCGGAGAAAAATGTTAAGGAAGCTGAGAAGCGTATCGGTGAGCTCGAAGAGGAAATCGCAGAAATGGAGGAGAAGATGGCATCAGGTAATGCCGAACCGGAACTTCTTGAAAGATATGCGAAGACTCAGAAAGAACTTGAAAATCAGATGTCGGTTTGGGAGCTCGCTTCCGAAGAGTATGAAAATCTAAAGTAGAACAATAAGGTGAGTAATAATAATTGATTGATATTACTTACTTAAGTAATAAGAAGATAATAACCTAAATGGATAACGATATGAAATTAAAAAAACTTGCGATGCTGACAGCCGCTGTCAGTCTGCCCGTAATGGCATTTGCAGAGGGGCAAGGTCATGGCATCGACAAATCAAATTTTGATCCTTCAGCAAATCCTAAAGAGGATTTCTTCCAGTATGCCTGCGGAGGTTGGATGAAATCACATCCGCTGACTCCGGAATATGCACGTTATGGAATGTTTGATCTTCTTCGTGAGAATGCCCGCACACAGCTCAACGACCTTATTCTCGGGCTTAAAAATACTCCCGAAGCCAAGATTCAAGGCACAAATGCCCAAAAAGTCAGTGACATATATGAAATGGGGATGGATTCTGTTCGCCTTAACAAAGAGGGAGCAGCCCCCCTTAAACCCTTCCTGGAGAAAGTCGCAGGAGCTAATAAGGATAATCTTGAGGAGATTATCGCATGGGAGCATAACGGAATCGGGGCTTCATTTTTTTCTACCGGTGTTGGCGCTGATATGAATCAGGCTGATATGAATATTATGCATATCGGTGAGACGGGTCTCGGTCTCGGCGATCGCGATTATTATCTGGAAGACACTGAAGAAAACCGCAAGCTTCTCGCCGCTTATGATGAGTATCTTCAGAAGATTGCCACTTTGTCCGGTTTTTCTAAGGAGGATGCAAAAAGAATGGCAAGCAATGTCATAGCACTGGAAAAAGATTTTGCAGCTCATAAAATGACTCGCGAGCAGCGTCGCACACCCTCCCTTCGTAACAACATCCACTCTATAGCAGAACTTAAAGAGAAATATCCCAATTTCAAATGGGAAAAATATTTTGAGGCACTGGGTATTCCGGTTCCCGAAAAAGTAAATGTAAGTTCTCCTCAGTTCCTTACATACCTCAATGACCTGTTTGCCAACATCTCGGAAGAGCAGTTGAGAGATTATTTGGCACTCGAAGTCATCGGAGAGTCCACGGGTGTGCTTAGCGATGATTTTACAAATGCCGATTTTGAAATGTTTGACAAGCTTCTTTCCGGAAAGGAGGAACAGGAACCTCGTTGGAAACGCGCTATGGCAATTCCCAACTCAATGTTTGGAGAGGCTGTCGGGCAGCTTTATGTTGAAAAATACTTCCCGGAGGAGAATAAGAAAGCTATGCAGAAACTTGTAGAGAATCTGCGGGTCGCATTAGGTCAGCATATCGACAATCTGTCATGGATGAGTGATGAAACAAAGCAGAAGGCTCACGAGAAACTTTCTACGTTCAAGGTGAAGATCGGTTATCCTGATAAATGGAAAGACTATTCAGCTATCACGATTGATCCTACCAAGTCTTACATGGAGAATTGCTATGAGGCATCCAAATGGTATAAGCAGGATAATTACAAGAAGGTCGGCAAACCGGTGGATCAGACTGAATGGTTGATGACTCCACAGACAGTGAATGCCTACTATATGCCGACTACCAATGAAATATGTTTCCCGGCTGCAATTCTGCAGGCACCTTATTTCGACAAGGATGCTGATGATGCTCTCAATTATGGTGCCATTGGAGTTGTCATCGGTCATGAGATGACTCATGGATTTGATGATTCAGGCAGACAGTATGATAAGGATGGCAACCTTAAAGATTGGTGGAAGGAAGAGGACGCTGAAAAATTCAAAGTTCTTGCCGACGGACTCGCGGCTCAGTTTGACGAGGTAGAGGTTCTTCCCGGTGTACATGCTAACGGTCGCTTTACTCTTGGTGAGAATATTGCCGACCAGGGTGGATTGAGAGTTGCTATGACTGCTTACCTCAACTCTCTCAACGGCGAAGAAGCTCCGGTAATTGACGGACTGACGGCTGCTGAAAGATTCTATCTTGCCTATGCCGGTCTTTGGGCGAACAATATCCGTGACGAAGAAATCGCACGTCTGACAAAATCAGATCCTCACTCCCTTGGACGCAATCGAGTAAATGTGAGCCTTCGCAATATCGCGCCTTTCTTCGAGGCGTTCGGTATTTCCGAGGGGGACGCAATGTATCGTCCGGAAGAGGAGCGCGTCGTAATCTGGTAAATCAAAAATTGAGAATATGACTCTTTATGGTTTAATCGGAAGGAAGTTAGGACATTCCTTTTCTGCCGATTTCTTCAATAAGAAGTTCGAAAGAGAACATATCAATTCAAGATATGAATTATTTGAGATTCCCTCTATTGAGGGAATCTCAAATATTCTTTCGGCTCATCCGGATCTGAAGGGACTGAATGTTACTATTCCTTATAAGTGTGATGTCATCCCCTATCTTGACTATTTGACCGAGGAAGCCAAGGAGATTGGAGCCGTCAATTCTATACGTATTGATTATAGAAATGGCAAACGAATGTTGACGGGACACAACACAGATGCACCGGGATTTAAAGATGCGCTCCTGCCCTTGATAGAGAAGATTAATGATCGCGATGTTGATATTCGCAAGGCTCTCGTTTTAGGTCAGGGAGGAGCTTCAAAGGCTGTAATTTATGCTCTGAAATCTTTAGGGATAGAAGTTATAAAGGTGTCAAGAACCCATAGTGAGGAGGCAATTACTTATTCCGAGATAACTCCCGGAATGATTAATGAATGCAATCTGATTGTCAATTGCACTCCATTGGGGATGTATCCGAATGTGGACGAATGTCCGGCAATCCCCTATCAACATCTGACCGATCGACACCTATGCTTTGATCTTGTCTATAATCCTGAGGTTACAAAATTCATGGTGCTCTCTGCCGAAAGAGGAGCATGCGTAAGCAACGGATTGCAGATGCTGCATAATCAGGCTATCCTCGCATGGGATTTCTGGAATATACTTTAAATAAATCTGCACTCAGGTTTTGAGATTACTCTCTTCTATTATTCATTTCCCCCCTTGTTGTAGCGGGTATAACCAATTTATATATTCACCTTATCTCACTTAAAAGTATGATAAAAAAATATCTGTCAAGAGAAATTACAATTATTGAAAACGACCGAACAATGCGTGTTTTCAAACTGAGCATAGCGGAAGTAGAGTATGAAGGTGAAAACAAACAATCAAAAATTAAAAGGATTAAAGTCCGTAGATTCGTAGAAGAAGAGGAAGGAGTGGAATATTTTGACATCCCCCTATTATTCAGCACTCCCGAATTAATAGTAATTGAGGATTAAGATAATTGTATAAGAGCTATAAACCTTATTCTTGAAACTTTTATGTCGGATAAAAACAGATGGCAACCCCAAGGCTGCACTAAGGCAATTGCAGATTTCATTGTAGATAACGCAGGCATCATATTTTTCTATATACTGATTCTTGCGATATCCCCATTTTTTATGGTGAATGAAATGGGGGAAGTCCGACCGTTGTTCAGCGCTCTCCCGCATATTTTCTCCAATGCCTTCTTTCCGGCTTCTCTATTTGCTTGTATAAGATTCTTATTCTTACTCTCTTCAAAACGATTTAAGTTTTTCAGATTCCTTGCCGGAGGAGTTACATTCTTTGTAATTCTTATTTCCTTTGCTGATATATGGATGCGTCTTAACATCAACAGCAGATGGTCAGACAGAATATTGCGTCTGATATTTGAAACCAATGATTCGGAAGCAAGCGAATTTCTATCTGATAATCTTTTTACATCCGGGAGTTTGATAACGTTCGTATTGTTTTTTGCCGTTACTGCGCTTGCCTATCGGTTTTTCGTAAAAAGCAAAGTATTTATTGATATTTTTAAAGGATTGACGCGCAATGCAACAGGCACAATAAGTTTGTTACTCTTGTTTATGCTTTGGAACATCTGGTCGGTTCGTGTCACTTCGGTGGAAGACTGTCTGGAAGTTATGGATTCTTCTTCTCAACTATATAGTTCAGTAAAAGCGTTTAAAGATCAATTTAAACGTGTGTCGATTATGGAGGACGCTATAACTAAAAGTGATGGCAGACTTAATTCCACAAGCGATCATCCGGCAAGAATAGTTTGGGTTATTGGCGAGTCGGAATCTAAATTCCATTCTCAATTGTATGGCTATGGAAAACCCACTACTCCTGAAATGCTTAAAGAAGTGGAAAAAGGGAATATTATCATTTATAATGACGTGATCAGTTGCGTTCCGAACACGGCTAATATGATGGAAATCCTGTTTTCCCCGGCTGATCCGCTCGCACCTGAGGAGGAAAGATTCAGCACCCCTCTTTTCCCGATGATTTTACGCAAAGCTGGATATAATGTCCGCCTGTTTGACAACCAACAGACTCTAACTATAAAGGGTGACAAATGGTATGAGTTGGGCAATTGCAGTTTCATCAACTCCCGAAAATTGAGTGAGGCGTCCTTCTCTTATCGCAATGACTCTATTTTTGCCTACGATAATGACTTCATTACCTATATATTGCCGAAATTTCAAAAGAAAAATTATCCCGTTGTCGATATCATCCATCTGATGGGGCAGCATGCATCTGCATTTAAGAGAGTTCCGGATGAAGAGCGATATAAATATTTCAAGTCATCTGATTATTCCGATAGAAAAGATCTTAATGAAGAGGAGCGACAGATTGTTGCTGATTATGATAATGCAACACGATTTGTAGATTCACAGTTGGCACGACTGATTAAAGCAGTAGAGGATGAAGATGCGATACTTGTTTATATATCGGATCATGGCGAGTTGATGTGTGATGTCGATTCACGCCATTGGCGGGCTTCTCGACCCGCAACGGAGATTTCGACAGCTCCCTACATGTATTGTGTTCCGTTTGTGACCTACACAACTCCCAAATTCAGAGAAAAGCACCCTGCCCTTTACAAAAGGTTGCAACAAGGTAAAGATCTCCCCTTCTCTCTCGCCTATTTCAGTCATTTTATGTTCGACCTCGCAGGCGTTAAAAGCCGATTCTTCAACACCTCTCTATCGCCCCTCTCCCCCTCATGGTCCTATCCGTCGCGCCCCGCCGTAGACATAGGGGATTACGACAAATGGATGAATCAAAAATAAATTACTTCCGCCCCGGGGTTAAAAGATAAGGGTGGCAGCTGAGAGGAGGAAGCTGAGAAGGGCAGCTGTTAGCCAGGGATAGGAAACTCGGGTGCTTTCTTGATTGACGGCTGCTCCTGAGTAGTGGACCGGTGGTATTATATAGAGGGATATGGCAGCTAAAGTCATTCCTAAATACCATAACAAGATTGTTGACATCTGCGGAGAAATGCTTAAGGAGGTTCCTAAAAATTGCGATGCGAGTCTTAAAATTCCGTCTATGCTTTTGTCAATAAGATATGCCATGATTTCCAAATCAACACCTAAGGATAGCAAAATAACGTATAATAGCAATAATGACATCAGGATAGGGAGCAATGGAATCAGGATTAAGTTGGATTGCATGAAATTCAAGGGGATGCTTCCGAAGTAATAGCCTGTTAAAGTCCATGTTGCGGCAACGGCTATAATTGTAGTAAGTAGCAAACCGCAAACCTTATATGTCTTGGGATGTTCATGATGACTTACAGGATTTAGTTTCTCGACAAACAGACATATCGACATCACACAAAGAAAACTCAGTTGGAAACCGACATCATACAAGGCAGCCGGTGAAAAGAGAAGAATAATAACGGCAGCTACACATACCGATTGATAAGAGTCGCGTTGCCTCTCCATAATCCAGGCAATTGCCGTGATTGAAAGCATTAATGCCGCTCTCACTGTCGAATAGTTCATTCCTGTCAGTAACGCGAAAATCCATATCCCGACAATTACTGTGATATATCGGGCATTTCTTGCTCTAATCAACATCATCGGCATCGTCAGCCAAAGAAGAGTCATAGTAAGTATTCCGGCATGAAGTCCGCTGAGCGCAAGAATATGTGAAAGACCGGCATCACGGAAAGTCTGTTGAGTCCTCGGTTTGACCCCTCCTTTATCTGCAAGCAGAAGCGCCTTGGCAAGGGCTATACTTGATTCAGTTAGATTTGAGTTTTCAATCAGCATTGCTATCTTTTCATTGCATCTCAGGGCAATCGACTTCAGACTGCGAGAATATCCTGTAACCTGATAATTGTCCGTATTCTTAATAAATGCCGAATATGCGCCCTCATCCCCTACTCTTAACTTGGAAATGAAAGATATTTCCGCTCCGGGAGTAAGAATTATATCTCCGGGTGTAAAAAGCTGCATACCGACATTTCTACACCCTATCTGCTCTTCAGGAGTGATAATTCTTCTTACTTTTATTTGATAGCGTTCGGAAGTAGCAGATGTGGCGCGTGACTCAATCACGCCTTGTATTTGATATTCCGTAGCCGGGTCATACTTGGGTATTCCCTCCCTGTCGTTTCCGTAAGTCGGAGCGTTAACCCAGACAGATAAAGCTCCTAAAGAGAGAGCAAAAATACAACTTAACAGATAATGCAGATAACCGATTGAAATAAAATAATGCGGAAATCTTTTAAGTAGCAGGCTTACACTCAATCTTAGGACTACAAACAACAGAGCTGCGACAATAAAAATTGTCAATGAAGAGAAATAATCCGACAAAAGTATGGCAGATATAATCCCACATAAGATGACAATTATTTTCATCTTACAGCGCTTTTCACAGTTCTCTTCTGCTGTAACATTGTGGAGGATTCTTTTGCTTGAACAGGATCAGGTGTGACAAACTTTGCCTGACTTTTAATAGTATCTGTCTTTCCGTCGGATTGACTCTGTAAAGAAGTTGTATCCTTAACAACTGTTCTTTTGCGCGGACCCATCGACATTCGCTGATGACTGATACCATTATAATATTTCATGGAATCGAAAGGAGTCTTTATTATCCGTATGCTGTCAGCCCATGCCGGCATGGAGCTTCGCTTCACCCTGATCGATCCGAAGATTCTTTTCACTTCACGCGCCGTATCAGTCTGGAATGTGATGGATAGGGTTCTGTCAGACTGAAGCCTTGATTCTGCTATCGAACCTGCGTTGTCGGAATAATCCACTCCAATCATTGCAGTTGCATCTACAGGAGATGAAAATCTCATTTTCCATTCAAGTACATCTCCCCGTGTGACTCCCTCAGCCGGCAATTCAAAAACCAAAACATCAGATTTGGCGAGCGGACTGAAGAGAATATGGCGAGGCAACTGCCAAAGATTATTTGAAGAATTATCGAATGAAGCTCCACCGGTCTTTGTCCGCAACTTGGATAATCTGCGATTGACGTTATCATAGAGCTTATAATAATCATCCATGTTCTCGGCATACCAGTTATAGGTCGAGTCAAGTGTAGCCCGATCCACACCATGTTTTACAAGTACAGCCTCTCCGAGCTTATTGCGAACGCTATCAGGCATGGGATCAGAAGCTGTCGACTGACTATAAGCCTCAGCAATCAACAGATCGACCATAAGGTCTTCCATCTTTGAATCCGACAAAACTCCTTTCGGACGATTCGAACAGGACGCCATTATAAGCCCTGCCACAATCATCATTCCTATCTTCTTCATAGCCTTCGCGTATAAGTGATGTTTACAAGTTAATTATAAACTGCTGTCAGACTTATTTTTCGGTCTCCGACTGAGAATCTGAAGTGCCGAAAAGAAGGTTAAGCGCTTCGCTTGCATGATTGCGATAAAAAATTAGAATCATCAATACTCCGACGGTAATTGCCGCATCAGCTATATTGAAAATGTATTGAAAAAATTCATAGTCTCTACCACCGATCAATGGTAAGCTGTCAGGGATATGGAAACTGAATAAAGGGAAATAAAGCATATCCACGACTCTACCCTCAAACCATCCGGCATATCCACCGCCGACCGGGAAAATCTGTGCAACTTCGGGGGGATAAGGATTATTGAAGATTTCACCATAGAATACGCAGTCAAATATATTTCCCGCCGCTCCTGCTATTATAAGTGCAAAAGATATGAGAAATCCCTTTCCTATTCCGGGTAACTCTTTGACAATCTTACGCAATGCCCATATAAACAATATGACAGCCGCTATTCTTCCGAATGTCAGGACATACTTGTTAAACCATTCCAAACCGAAAGCAAACCCATTATTCTCAATAAATTTCAGATGAAACCATGAGAAGATTTCCATGTCTTCTCCAAAATAGAAATGGGTTTTTATCCATATTTTGAGCCATTGGTCGGCTATTACAACTACGGCAATAATAATGGAAGCGAGCAGGACAAGTGTTTTTCCTTGTCCTGCCCGCATATTATTCTTTACATCATTATTCATCTTGAATCAGATGTGAGGATTTAATCAAATTCAGATTAAAATGTTTTGAATCTTATCTTTCCACCTTGGCATATACCTCCATGCCATCAATATCAAGACAAGTTCCGTCTTTCAGATTATCAACCAATGTCAGCGAATCAGCCAGCACCTGGGATGCGATATAATCGCCGAAAGCTTCTACTGCCTGTTCAATTTCCGGTGTCTTGGTCAGTTCTACCTTCACACGATCGGTTATCTCGAAATCGCTGCTCTTACGGATATTCTGAATTCTATTGACGAGTTCACGAGCCATACCCTCATTCTTCAGTTCCGGAGTAAGGGAGATATCAAGAGCGACTGTCACATTACCATCGCTTCCGACGAGCCATCCGGGGATATCTTCAGGAATAACCTCTACATCTTCGAGAGTTACAACCGGTGCTCCGTCGATAGAATCAAAAGTAAAGCTTCCGTTCTTCTCCAGTTCCAGAATATCTTTCTGACTCATCTCGGTGATTGCCTTTCCGAGAGCCTTCATGCTCTTACCGAATTTCGGACCGAGTTTCTTGAAGTCAGCTTTAACTCGTTTTACAAGTCCGCTCTCTTCATTCTCCACAATCTTGATATTCTTAACATTCACTTCAGATGCTACGAGATCTTTGATAGCCTCAACATCCTCTCGCATTTTTGAGTCATTGACAGGAATGAGAAGAGTCGCAAGAGGCTGACGCACTTTCAGGTTTACTTTTCGGCGAAGTGCGAGAACATTTGAAGTGATAATCTGAGCGAGATGCATTCTCTCTTCCAGACGTTCGTCAGAAAGTTCCGGATCATATTCGGGGAAGAACGACAGATGAACTGAGGCGAATGTATCAGGTTCGCGAGTAGGAGCAGTGAGATCGAGCCAGAGTCTGTCGGCAAAGAACGGCGAGAACGGAGCCATCAACTGCGCCACAGTTGTCAGACACTTATAGAGGGTCTGATAAGCGGCGAGTTTATCCTCTGTCATGCCTCCACCCCAGAAGCGCTTGCGGTTGAGACGCACATACCAGTTAGAAAGATTATCACCTACAAATTCATCGATAGCGCGAGCTGCGCGAGTCGGTTCGAAATCATCAAGCGATTCTTCTACCTCCTTTACGAGTGAATTCAGGAGCGACAGAATCCAGCGGTCGATTTCCGGACGTTTGCTGACAGGCACCTGCGCCTCATCACCCGTGAAGCCATCGAGATTAGCATATTGTGCGAAGAATTTATAGGTGTTATACAGAGTTGCGAATAGCTTTCGGCTCACTTCTGTCACGCCATCTTCATCATATTTAAGATTATCCCAGGGCTGAGAGTTGGAAATCATATACCAACGCACGGGATCTGAACCGAAACGCTCGATATTATTAAAAGGATCGATAGCATTACCGAGACGCTTCGACATCTTCATTCCTTTCTTATCGAGCACCAGACCATTTGAGATAACTGCCTTATACGAAGGCTGATCAAACACCATTCCGGCAATTGCATGAAGCGTGAAGAACCATCCGCGTGTCTGGTCGACACCCTCTGCAATGAAGTCGGCAGGATAAACCTCACCTGAATCCAAAGCTTCCTTGTTCTCGAAAGGATAGTGAATCTGCGCGTAAGGCATGGCACCGGAATCAAACCATACGTCAATAAGGTCTGTCTCACGCTTCATCGGTTTGCCGGACTCGCTGACAAGGATAATATCATCAACATACGGACGATGCATGTCAATCTTATCATAATTCTCCTTGGAATAATCACCGGGCACGAATCCCTTATCTTTAAGAGGATTTGATTCCATAATCCCTGCAGCTACGCTCTTTTCGATTTCATCATAAAGCTCAGCGAATGAGGGGATAATCTTTTCCTCCTTTCCATCTTCCGTACGCCATATAGGGAGCGGAGTGCCCCAATATCTTGAGCGTGAAAGATTCCAGTCCTGCAGGTTCTCAAGCCATTTGCCGAATCTGCCGGATCCGGTAGAAGCCGGTTTCCATTTGATTTGTTCATTCAGCTCAATCAGGCGGTCGCGTGAAGCAGTCGTGCGGATAAACCAGCTGTCAAGAGGATAGTAGAGCACAGGCTTATCCGTTCTCCAGCAATGGGGATAATTATGCACATGCTTTTCGATTCTGAAAGCAAGTCCCTGCTGCTTCAGTTCCATGCAGAGCACGATGTCCAGGTTTTCTTCCTTAGTGGCAGCCTCTTCATCGAATTTACCATCCTTATTATATTTAGGATCGTAATGATTCTTTACATAGTCACCGGCATGACGGCTGTATTCCGCGACATTGACACATTTTTCAACGAAACTTTCAGCACATTCATCCAAAGGATAGTATTTGCCCTGAAGATCCACCATCGGGCGAGTCTCACCCTTTTTATTAATGATAAATAGAGAAGGGATGTCAGCGGCTTTAGCCACTTTAGCATCGTCCGCACCGAATGTCGGAGCGATATGTACGATGCCGGTGCCATCTTCCGTTGTGACATAATCTCCGGGAATCACGCGGAACGCATAGTCTGCCAATTCCACAAATTTGTCAGTGCCGACTTCGAAGCACTTTTCGGGGGCGCTTTCGGCAGCTTTGACAACGTATTCTGCGGCAAATTCATCCACTTTCGCGCATGGTTTGACCCAAGGCATAAGCTGAGAATAATGCATACCTACAAGATCAGTGCCCTGCCACTTCCCTACTACCTCGTAAGGCACGACTTTATCCCCTTTCTTATAATCGGAAAGAGGCATATCCTTCCCTTCAGGCTTGAAGTAGGAGTTCACCAACACCTCTGCCATTACAGCTGTGATAGGTTCTCCTGTGTAGGGATTGTAGGTTCTCAAAGCGACATAATCAATTTTCGGACCGACACAAAGAGCAGTATTTGAGGGAAGAGTCCAGGGAGTTGTGGTCCATGCCATGAAGTAGGGTTCACCCCAGCCTTTCATCTCCTCTTTGGGATCAAGGATATGGAAAAGAGCGGTAGCGGTTGTATCCTTCACATCGCGGTAACACCCCGGCTGATTAAGCTCATGAGAAGACAGACCTGTGCCGGCAGCCGGAGAATAAGGCTGGATGGTGTATCCTTTGTAAAGATAACCCTTCTTATATAGTTCACCGAGAAGCCACCAAAGGGTCTCGATATATGAATTTTCATAAGTGATATAGGGATTTTCGAGGTCAACCCAATATCCCATCTTGCGGGTGAGATCCGTCCACTCTTTAGTGTACTTCATCACTTCGCGTCGGCAGGCAGCGTTATATTCATCAACACTGATTTTTTTGCCAATGTCCTCTTTGCTGATGCCGAGAGTCTTCTCGACGCCAAGTTCAACGGGAAGTCCGTGGGTATCCCAGCCGGCTTTACGTTTCACATGGAAACCCTTCATTGTCTTATAGCGGCAGAATATATCCTTAATCGTGCGTGCCATTACATGGTGTATACCGGGCATGCCGTTAGCCGACGGCGGTCCTTCGTAGAATACGAACGACGGACACCCTTCACGTTCACTCATGCTTGACTCAAACAGAGAGTTAGCCTCCCACGAAGCCAGCATTTCCTTGTTGATCTCAGAGAGATTCAACTGCTTTAGCGGTTCTTGAAATTTTGCCATATATTATGCTTACTATAATTATCGGATTGATGTTATTTCAGACGGGGAAATTTTGTACCCTTTCCCCCTTTTGTCCCCTTTGTGCCTCCTCCAAGTGCAAAGATATTCTTGTCGTAGGTGAAAGTCTTGCGATCTGTCTCTCTCTTGCGCTTCAGAGCAAGTTGCACAAGTGTATCCATCAATTTAGGGAAAGATATTCCTGTCGCTTCCCAAAGATAGAATGAAAGTGACCCCGGAATCGTATTTATTTCATTGACGTAGATATTATTGTCAGCTTCATCTATCATGACATCTATTCGGCTGACCCCGTGGCATGACAATACGCGGAACGTATCGGCTGCCATCTTTCTGATTCTTTCGGAGGTCTCCTCCGGAATCTGCGCCGGTATTCTCTTATCGCTCGATTGCATTCCTGCATCGGTCTTTGATCCTCCCATATACTTGTCTTCGTATGACAGGAAGTCTCCGGTCTTGATAGGTTCCTCACACACGCTACTCTGATGGTCGTCGCAGTCGCCGAGCACCGAACAGTTGATTTCCTTAAGTTTTTCGATGCAATGTTCGACAATAATTCTCGCTGAGAACTTCTCGGCATTATCTATTTTTTCAATCAGGCTTTCGCGGTCGGTGGCTTTACCGATACCGACGCTTGAACCGAGATTCGCCGGTTTTACAATTACGGGATAACCAAGCTCTGATTCCACTTTGCTGATAATGCTTTCACGATCGGCAATCCATTGCTTATCGGTGAACCAAACATAATCCACAACCGGTATACCCTCCGAACGAAGAATCATCTTCATCGTGATTTTATCCATGCCGTTTGCACTTGAGAATGTGTTGCATCCGGCAAAAGGGATGCCGATTGTCTCCAGCACACCCTCGAAAATACCATCCTCACCGTTTGTGCCGTGAAGGACAGGGAGAGCGACATGAAGTTCGCTGACGATTTTATTGCTCTTCTTCAACAAGCCTGTGGCTTTGGCTTCATAAAGATTGTAGTCGCCATACTCGGGACGCATGAAAACTTCAGTTGCTCCCTCCTCAAGTTTTTTTAGATCCTTATAGTTTTGAATATCAAGAAGGTTGGCGCCTGTATACCATCTGCCCTGCTTGCTGATATAGACCGGGATAATGTTGTATTTTGATTCATCCATAGCATTGATTGCCTGCAATGCTGAAAGGACTGATATTTCGTGTTCAACGGATCTTCCGCCGAAAAAAACTGCTACGTTAGTTTTCATCTTCAATCTTTCTGTTACCTGTGTCGAAGCTCGCCAACAAGAGTAAAAATCTGCGGCAAGCAACTTCTTCTTACAAAATTAACAAATTCCCATTTAACATCAAAACATTATTTGGGAAATAGAGAAGAATTTGTTAATTTTGAAATCCGAAACCAATAACATTTTTATGGCTCGCTTTAAATTAGAAGGTCTCGGAGTCGCTTTAGTGACTCCTTTCAAGGCTGACAAGTCGATTGATTTCGATGCTTTGGAAAAGCTTATTGAATTTCAAATTTCAGAGGGTGTAGATTTTCTGGTAGTCCTTGGCACTACCGGTGAGACCCCCGCATTGACATATCAGGAGCAATTGGATATCTGCGATTTCATCACCAAGCAGGTTAATGGCAGAGTACCTCTCGTTCTGGGATTGGGTGGAAATAACACTATGGCTGTAATAGAAGAACTCAAAAAAAGAGAGCTTTCCGGTTTTGAAGCCATCCTCAGTGTTGTCCCCCATTACAACAAGCCCTCTCAGGAGGGAATTTATCAGCATTTCGCTACAATCGCACGAAACAGTCCCAAACCGGTGCTTCTATACAATGTCCCGGGTCGTACGGGAGTCAATATGACTGCAGCCACCACCTTACGCCTTGCCCATGAATTCAAGAATGTCATAGGCGTTAAGGAAGCTTCAGGCAATTTCGCACAGATTATTGAAATCATTAAAAATAAACCCGATCATTTTGAAGTCATTTCGGGCGACGACGGCATTACATATCCTTTGATCACACTCGGTGCGAAGGGTGTGATTTCCGTCATAGGAAATGCATTCCCGCGTGAGTTCGGCAAGATGGTGCGTCAATGTCTCGCAGGGGATTTCCAGGGCGCTCTCCCTTTGCATTTCCAATTTACTGAATTATTCAATCTCCTTTTTGTCGATGGCAACCCTGCGGGAGTGAAATGCACTCTGAATGCACTCGGAATGATTGAGAATGAATTGCGCCTTCCTCTCGTGCCGACCCGCCTAAGCACTAATGAAAAAATTCACGCAATCTGCGATAACCTGCGTGCAACTTCCAATAGCTGATGATTGATAAAGCGACAGTGCAACGCATAAAGGACGTCGCGGATATTGTAGAGGTTGTCAGTGATTACGTCCATCTTACCCGGCGCGGGTCGAACTATATGGGATTGTGTCCGTTTCATAATGAACGGACACCATCTTTTTCTGTCAATAAGAGAAGAAATTTCTGTTATTGTTTCTCCTGCCATAAGGGTGGCTCTCCAGTGAATTTCATAATGGAAAAGGAGGGCGTCAGCTATCATGAAGCCCTTCTTCATCTTGCAAAGAAATATGGAATTAAGGTAGAAGAGAGGGAGCTTACGGATGAAGAGCGTAAAGTGCAGTCTGAGCGCGAAGGTCTGTTGGTGGCTGCCGAGAATGCGATGCACAAGATGGAGCGCGACCTGCATGACACTCCGGAAGGGAGGGATGTCGGGCTTTCTTATCTCTATTCTCGTGGAGTTACTGAAGAGGCTATCCGAAAATTCCATCTTGGTTATGCAATCGATAAGGGGGATTATCTCACTTCCGCCATGCTACGCGAGGGTTTCGAGGAGGATACTCTCAGGGCTCTGGGTGTAACCGGGAAAAGTCAGTCAGGGCATCTCTATGATAAGTATAGAGGGAGAGTGATCTTCCCTATAATGAATTCTTCAGGGAAAGTTGTTGGTTTCGGTGGTAGAGATTTAAAGGGAGGTCCGGCAAAATATATTAATTCTCCGGAATCTGTACTTTACCATAAAAACAACGAACTCTACGGCATATTTCAGGCGAAATCGGAGATAGTGCGCCAAGACAAGTGCTTTCTTGTGGAAGGTTATCTCGATGTTATCGGGATGTGGCAGTCGGGAATGCAAAATGTCGTAGCATCCTCCGGCACCGCTCTGACAGATGGTCAGATAGCACTTATTCATCGCTTTACAAATAATATCACTCTTCTTTACGATGGTGACAAGGCTGGCATCAAGGCAGCTCTGAGAGGTATTGATATGCTGCTGTCTCACAAGATGAAGGTGAGCGTCCTTCTTCTTCCTGACGGCGATGACCCCGATTCATTTGCGCGCAAACATACTCCGGAGGAGTTCAGGGAATACATTGCCCGACATGAGACGGATATAATTCGTTTCAAGATGCAGGTATTGATGGATGAAGCTGGAGATGATCCTCAGAAAAAAGCCGGTGTTGTCAATTCTGTCGTGGAGTCAATTGCGAGTATACCGAATGATGTAGAGAGGATGGTCTATATCGGTGAGTGCAGTCGCATTATGAAAATTGATGACGCGGCAGTGGCAAATGCCGTGGAAAGGGCTCGGATAGCAATTATAGACCGCCAGATAGCTGAAAGACGGGCGCGCAAGACTGAGAAGGATTTTCCGGATAACAATCAGAATAATGACAAGACGGATTCAAATGCAGTCTCTCCCTCCCCCGATAACTCTTCAGAAAATAATGAGGGAACACGCCAATGGATGAAGGTCTTGCAGTCATCTTCTGAAAAGAATCATTATCCTCTGTATCCTCTTGAGCGAAACGTAATAGAGCAATTGGTCAAGAATGGATATTTGAACTTCGTATATGACGCAAGTGCAGGATCATCCGATGATTCTGTAGATAATCATGCCTCCGTCGAATCTGAAGTCTCTGAAGAAATATATACAAATGTGGATTTCGTTCAGGAAGAATTGGAAGCGGATAAAATTGATTTTTCCGTCCCCGTATTCAAGAGAGTATTCGACTTCCTTTATGACACGATTGATCAATTCATAGAGGAGTTGCCTCAGTTTGAAGCGCGCCTGCAGGAAAAGATAGTATCTGAAAGGGAATCCGGGCGAATGGAAATTGCGAATCGCTATACCACTATTCAGGAAATCGAACGAGAAGAGAAATTGCTTGAGGAGCGTCTTGGCGTTATGAAGCGCAATGAGATTATGGACTATGCGCGATACTATCCCGGCGATCTTCTTGCAAGTCATGAGGATGATGAAATGCGTAAGCTTGCAAATGAACTCATCAACGAAAAATACAAATTGTCAGGCATATTTACCAAAAATCTTGCGGCTCCGAAAGAGAGTGAGATTTCAGCTTCCATAATACGCGCAATTACTGAATGGAAAAGCGAAATCCTTAATCTTGAATTGAAAGATGTCATGGAGCGATTTAGAAATGAAGGTGGCAAGGATGAGGAGGAAGATATAAGGACATTGAATAAAATCAACCATCTGATGATGATGAGATCAAAGGTTGCCAAAAATATCGGCGACCGTATAATCTCACCTCGAAGGAAATAAGAATTATGGATAATATATTGGAAATACGCGGTCTCAGGAAGTTTTTCGGAGAAAAGCGCGCTCTGAATGATGTGTCTTTCAACGTAGAAAGGGGCTCGATTACAGGTCTTCTGGGTCCTAATGGTGCAGGAAAGACCACCCTTCTCCGCATCATCAACGGCATTATGGTCGCAGATGCAGGAGAAGCACTTATCAATGGAACTCCTGCTTCGCTGAAGACGACCGGACTTATCGGCTATATGCCGGAGGAAAGAGGACTATATGATAAAATGCGTGTGGAAGACCAGATACTTTACTTTGGTCAGCTGAAGGGGGGCGATAAGAAACGCTTGCGTGAGGTCATGAACGAATATCTCGATTTATTCAATCTTGTGCCTGATCGAAAACGCAGAATCAAGGAATTATCGAAAGGTAATCAGCAGAAGGTACAGATTATCTCCACACTCGTGCATGAACCCGAGCTTGTGATTCTCGATGAACCATTCAGTGGTTTTGACCCAATTAACGGTCAATTGCTTCAGGAGTTGATCGACCGCCTTCACAGTCGCGGGGCAACAATAATGTTATCCTCACATAATATGCCCGCAATAGAAGAGATTTGCTCCGATATCGCACTTATCAACAAAGGAAATCTTCTTGTAAATGATTCTCTCGCTAATATCAAGGACCAAAATAGAGATAATTCTCTCCTTCTGACTACTTCTTCTCCTCTTAATTTGGACTCGCTTCTCCAAAGCAAAGTAATTACGGATATCTCCCCCTTAAAAACTGCCGGAGGAAGAAAAGGATATGCTTATAAGGCATTCAAAACGCCGGGTTCTCCCAATATGGATCTTCTGGATGAAATAGCAATGCAGACAGATATACTTCATTTTGAAGAAGCTCTCCCCTCTTTGACTGAAATCTTCTTGAAATACACATCCGGACAAATGCACCCGACTCTGAATACTCCTGATGATTCTGAGTCTGCACCACAATCCATCAACAATTAAAGTAATTTATCATGTCGCAATTAGGCTTAATAATAAAGAATGAATATCTGACCGATATCAAGGCAAAATCTTTTTGGATCGCAACATTTATAGTTCCCATACTGATGGTCGGTTTCGGTGGTTTTGCCGGATATATGATGACGTCTTCGGATACCGCAATGTCGGTCGCTGACTCTTTGGGTCCGGAATCATCCGGAGAATTGACTCCCCTGAAAGGGTTAGGACTGATGAGCGGACTCTTTCTTTGTCTGTTTATTATGATGTATGGGAGTAATATTTTTACAAAGGTTAAGACAGAGAAGACTAACCGCATTGTGGAAATTCTTGCCACCTGCGTACCCGGAAGAACAATGATGTTCGGAAAGATCATCTCCGTAGGGCTGATGGGAATAACTCAGCTGCTCCTTTGGGGAGCGCTGATAGCAATATTGATATTTGGCGTCTATCTGGTATTCCCGTTTCAGATTCCCTGGGATGAAATTCTGCAGTTCGACTATATTATGGCAGTCGTATGGATGATTCTTTACTTTATCGGTGGCTATGTGTTTTTCGGCTCTCTTTATGCGTGTGTAGGTGCTATGACCGATAAGAATAACGAGAATCAGGAATACATGGCAGTCTTGACCTTTATTCTCCTCATATCATTTTATATATCGGAATATGCAGTAGATCACGGCGAGACACTCTTTGTGCGTGTGCTGACTTACATCCCATTTACATCTCCCACAATCGGTGCCGTAAATGCCGTTACGCAGTCCTCACCGATATGGGAGAGTTTAATAGGGCTTGCTGTACTCTACGTATTTGCGTGGCTGGCAATGGTGTTTTCAGGCAAAATCTACACATCCTCGATTCTTCTGAAAGGCAAGCGATTCACTCCCAAAGATCTCATCACTTTCTTTAAAGCAAAATAAAATTCAATCAAATTAAGTGACGCACGGATTCGTGCGTCACTTAATTTGATTGAATTATCCTTCGGCGAGTTCAAGCACTCTGGCATTAAACTCTTCTTGTGGCATGTCGTAGGGGAGCCAATGAATATGGAATCCGCGTCTTTCCATTCCCCTGAACCATGTCATCTGTCGCTTGGCAAACTGATGAATTGCAGTCTCAAGAGCGGTAAACATTTCCTGATAGGTCAGTTCTCCGATGGCGTGTAAAGTGAGGAATTTATATTCAAGTCCATAATATATCAGATCCTCCGGTTTGACCCCTTGGGAAAGGAGAGTGCGGATTTCTTCCATCATCCCGTTTTCAAGACGTTGATTTAACCGGGATGTGATACGCTCCCGTCTCAAATCGCGCGGAATATCTATACCTATTATAAGGGCATGCAGTGGCACCGCGTTTTCTCTGCGGCTCTTCTCAGCCTCTTCCGGATGCTTCTCATAATATTCCTCTATCTCAATAGCTCTGACGGCTCTTTTTACAGTATCTACGTCCGTCACATTATGAAGAGTCTTTTTGCTCTCCAATATCGCTGTCAATTCTTCTAAAGATTTACCCTCAAGTTTCTCACGCAGTCCGGGATTCTCCGGAACTTCAGGAAGTCTGATTCCGGATAATGCATTCTCAAGATACATTCCGGTTCCTCCGCAGATGACGGGTATCTTCCCTCTTTCAAGAATATCCGAATATACTTTCTCAAAATCCTGAATATACTTATGCAGGTTATACTTAGAGCCGGCAGGAGCAATGTCAATCAGATGATATGCTACATCTCCATATTCTTCAAGATCTTTTCCTGTCCCCAGATCCATTCCGGTATAAACCTGTCGGGAATCAGCACTTATGATTTCTCCGGATATTTCGGATGCAAGACCGACCGCTTTACCGGTTTTTCCGGAAGCGGTCGGACCTGTGATTGCTATAGCCTCATATTTCATGTTATGGCTGTATGTCGGATTAATATATTGACTTGTTAGAGTATCTTATCTGACTCTGGGTTTAGTCTTAAATAGTTTCTTTATCTTATAGAAGGGAGTATCTGAATTGAACATAGATATTCTAACCCATTTGTCATCCTGGAAATCAAGCTGAGAGGCTCTGACATCACGGAGATTAAAAGTAGGAGAATAACTCTTGATCTTCGACTTGCGCTTTCCATCTTCCGTGAAGATTTTTTCAGTCAGAATTATTGTGGCGAGTCTTGATAGATCAGAGATAGCCCGAGGGGCGAACTTACCGGGCGTATGGGTGTACATTCTTTTCACATCATCGAAATCCACCCATTCTCCGTCAAGGGGAAGCTCGGGATAATCCTCCGGTTTGCCATCGAGGAAATAAAAATATCTAAGTAGTGAATGATTCTTGAGATCAGGGCTCTTTCTGCCATAGAAGAATCTTAATTCACCATCTTTAACACCGGTCAGTCGCTGGATGATGGAAAGCACTTCCGGAAGAGGAATACCATTGACGGCTCGTTTCGTGATAAAGGGAGTGTCAAGCACTTCCTTATAAGTCTGCTGAGGAGTGATGGTATGAGGATCAAGGAAAATCTTATTGTCGCAGATTACATAATATCTCAGATAAGTCTTGGCAGTCATATCCTGCAACTCCTCCTCAGTGATTATCTCATCATTCTCCTTGAGGTCAAGATATAGATTATAATAGCGATATATAAAGTAGATTTCGTCAATGATGAATGCTATGATCGAAAGCCAGGTGAAGACATACCAGTCGCGTGAATTAAGAGCAAGTTTTATAAAGACAAACTGATAATAGCTCCAGATCAGGACGGATAGGCTACCGAAGAGATAGATAAGATTCTTTATCTGATAAAAGGATTCATATCTGAATATCTGTCCGTTGCGACCTCTTTCATATAGGCCGCCAGTCTTTAATTTGCATGACTGGCAGAAAGAAAGGCTGTTTCTGCGAATATATAGCACTATCAAGGTCAGAAAACATATCGGACATAGCAACAGAGACGGGATATAGGGATCATTCAGAAAGAGGAATTCATCCGGCAGACTTACTATATTCCATATCTCCAATACACTGAGCATTACTGTCGCAATCGTATAGTTAATCACACAATAAAGCAATGAATAAAGAACGATTACGCAGTTGCCGTCAGAACTGATGCGATTATTATAGATAAGTGTATAAAGGAAAGCCGAACATAGAAAAGCGACTATCGGGGATGCATAAAAGGGCAATATTCTTGATATCGCCAACATTGCTATCAGCGAGAGCAGACCTATTGACAGATTTTTCCAAAATCTGTATAATTGCAGACTGTTGACTTTAGTTAAATCTTCCATCTGAATTTTTCAATTTAAGTCTGATAAGTAGTTCTCACTTCATCAGAAGATGATACGTATGTGAGAAGTGCTCATTAGTCTATTTTGAAGTTAGGTTAAGAAAGAATTTATTGTATTCTCTCCAAATATCCACAAAGTTAGTTATAATTCGCCTAAAAATAAAATATTTAATGTTAAAAAATGGACTCTTTCCTTAAGAAAAAGTCCATTCATTTTTTACTAATCCGGGAACTAATCCGAGGATATATCTCCCTTATTTCAGTTGTGAGTCCAGAAAGTCTACAACCTTTCTATAAAGTGAAGGTCGGGCATTACACATTCTCAGACTGTGCTCGAACCCGGTGAAGCTCATCATATCAAAAACCTTTCCCTCATAGTTGAGCTTGGAAGTATACTTTAACGTATTGTAATAATGTACATTATCATCGCTGGTGCCCGACATTATCAGAAGTCTCCCTTTCAGATTTCCGGTACGATCAAGTGCGCTTGCCGCATTATATCCGGATTCATTCTGCTGAGGGGTGCGCATATAGCGTTCGGTGTATATTGAATCGTAGAAACGCCAGTCTGTGACAGGAGCCATTGAGACACCGCATTTAAATTTACTTTTCGGGTCTGTCAGCTCCATTAGTGTCATATAACCTCCATAGCTCCAGCCAAAGCATGCCATCCTGTCATTGTCGATATATGGCAAGGAAGCCATTTCAGCAGCCCCGGCAAGCTGGTCAGCGGTCTCCAGTTCCCCCAATCTGCAATACACTGCATTCGCCCACTGACGTGAACGATTACCGGTGCCTCTACCGTCGACTGCCGCTACTACATATCCCTTGGATGCAATATAGAAGTTGCCCTCCATTTTCCATTTATTCAGCACCTCCTGAGAATCCGGACCATTGTATTGATACATCATTAAAGGATACTTTCTGTTGGGATCAAAATCTGCCGGCTTGATAATATAGGCATTCATTTCCTCCCCTGCTGCATTCTTCACTTTGGTGAATTCCATTTTGGGAGCATTGGAATATTTGGCGGCATACTCACGATTATCTTCAATTGTCAGAATCTTTTTACCTCCTGAGGTAAAAATGCTGTATTCAGGTGGAGTTACTGAATTACTGTATTCGCGCAGATAATAAGCGAAATTTTTGCTGAAATGTGCAGTTTCCGTGCCCTGCTGTCCGTGGAGAAGTTTCAGATTTCCTTTGGAATCAACTGATGCTATATTCCTGTTGATAGCACCCAAAGATGTAGTCTGAACGTAATAAATTCCTGACTTGGGATCATGACCATAATAATCAGTCACATTGAAATCACCCTTGGTCAGCTGCTTTATAAGAGTGCCATTGTAGTTATAAATATAAAGATGACGATATCCCGATTCTTCGCTGCCGATAAGGAAACTATTTTCGCCATAGTCCACCATCTGGTATGCCTGAGGGGAAAGCCATGCGGTAGATTTCTGAGTAAGTACGGGGTGAGCCACTGTGCTTCCGGGATTAACCTTGTAAAGAGTAAGATTATTCTGATCTCTGTTGACCACCATTGCCATGAGATTCTCACCCTTGCCGTCAAATTCGAGAGAGGGCACATAATCCGTATCCCCTATCGGAAGATCCATTTTCTTGGTAATCTTTGTGTTTACATCAAATGCGAAAACACTCACCTTTGAGTTCGGAAAACCTGCTAATGGATATTTATATGTATATCTGTCAGGATAGAGATCCCCTATGGGTTCGGAGTCACAATAACTTCTGTAATCATCGAATGTGTATGCCGGAACATCAGTCTCATCAAAGCGGATGTACGCAAGTGTGTTGTCATCGTTGCTCCATCTGATAGTGTTCTGAACTCCGAATTCTTCTTCGTAACCCCAGTCGGGCGTACCGTTAATGATGCTGTTGCGCTTCCCATCGGTAGTGATTGCATTATCTGTGCCGTAATCGAGATTAGAGATAAAGATATTATTATCGCGCTGATATGCCACCATTCTTCCGTCGTGGCTCATCACAGCGCCCTGTTGCAATCCCTTATCTGAAACTCGTTTTAAAGTTGAGCGCATGACATCATAGACGTAATATTCAGCTCTGAACGTGTGTCGATAGATTTTCTCGGAAGAATTCCAAAGCAAAACTTTTTTTCCGTTGGAGCTAACTGCATATCCTTCAAAATCCGAGATCTTTTGATCCCCCTTGATGCCGTCAATACTGAAAAGCGTTGCCACTTTCTTCCCTGTCTTATAAGAGAAGATTTCGATAGAGCGTTCGTCATCGGAAATGCACGCGTATGTTTCTCCGTCCGGCATGGGAGTCATCTCCTTAACAGAAGCAGGTGCGGAAATCTTAACATCGCAATAATCTTCAATGGTTAACCCTGAAGCATAAACGGCCATGGTCGGAATGACCATAGCCGCTGATAATATGAATTTAGATCTGTAGTTCATGGAAGTTAGTATTGCATTAATATGCGCGAGCGAAGATAACTCTTCTTGCGGACGGCTTGCCGGTCACCATACATTTGCCGGGAGTCGTATCCCCTTTCAAAGGTATGCAACGAATAGTAGCCTTTGTTTCCTCTTTGATTTTCTCCTCAGTCTCGGGAGTGCCATCCCAGTGTGCGAGAATAAATCCACCTTTCTCGATCTGTTCCTTGAATTCCTCATAGGTGTCGACTGTGTAGGTCATCTTTTCGCGATAAGCCAATGCTTTCTTGTAAAGATTATCCTGAATATCCTCAAGGAGTGTGCGGATTTTACCGGCAAGACCTTCGAATTCCACTGTCTCTTTCTCGAGAGTGTCGCGACGCATCAGTTCAACTGTGCCATTTTCAAGATCACGCTGTCCGATAGCCAGGCGAACGGGAACGCCCTTAACTTCGTAGTCTGCGAATTTGAATCCGGGGCGTTTATTGTCAGCATCGTCATATTTCACGCTGATACCAAGCTGCTTAAGCTCATCAATGAAGGGAAGAATCTTTTCAGTGATAGCTTGTCTGCCGGCTTCATCTTTGTATATGGGCACGATGACAACCTGAATGGGAGCCAGATGCGGGGGGAGCACCAGACCATTGTCGTCTGAATGAGTCATGATCAGTGCACCCATCAGGCGAGTTGAAACACCCCATGAGTTTGCCCATACATATTCGGGTTTATTTTCCTTGTTGACAAAAGTGACATCAAAGGCTTTTGCGAAGTTCTGTCCGAGATTGTGGGATGTGCCGCTCTGGAGGGCTTTGCCATCCTGCATCAATGCCTCAATAGTGTAGGTGTTCACAGCTCCTGCAAAACGTTCGGTTTCACTCTTCACCCCCTGAATCACCGGCATTGCCATATATTTCTCAGCAAAATCAGCATAGAGATTAATCATCTGAACAGTGCGCTTCTCTGATTCTTCAGCAGTAGCATGTGCGCAATGACCCTCCTGCCAGAGGAATTCTGAAGTACGGAGGAACATTCTGGTGCGCATTTCCCAACGCATCACGTTCGCCCACTGATTGCAGAGAAGCGGAAGATCACGCCATGAATGAATCCAGTTCTTGTAGGTGCCCCAGATGATAGTCTCGGAAGTGGGACGTACGATCAGTTCCTCTTCAAGTTTCGCCGCCGGATCAACTATAACGCCGTTGCCATCAGGGTCATTCTTAAGGCGATAGTGAGTGACGATTGCACACTCTTTTGCAAAGCCTTCTACATGTTCAGCCTCTCTGCAGAGAAAAGATTTGGGAATGAGAAGGGGGAAATATGCATTTTGCACTCCTGTCTCCTTAAACATTTTATCGAGCGTCTGCTGCATCTTTTCCCAGATTGCATAGCCATAAGGTTTTATAACCATGCAACCTCTGACAGCTGACTGCTCGGCGAGGTCAGCTTTTACAACGAGTTCGTTGTACCACTGCGAATAATTATCGGATCTTTTGGTAAAGTTCTTAAGTTCTTTTGCCATGATTTATTCCAATATCTATAATTGTATTGTTAGGATTCTTGAAGTGATCACTTATTGAAGTGTCTGTTGAATTCCAATATACGAATTTTATTGTTTTCTAATACTTTGTGATTATCTCAGGCGCTCTGACTCGCGGATAAGGCGATAATCGGCGTTGATGCGGCTAAGCGCCATGCAAACTGCGATTATAGAGATAAAGGGAGCGCATACTAAGGAGGACCAGCTGACATACGCACCATCAATGGTCTGATAACCCAACACTGCTCCGATTACAACGACGCAGACGAGAAGAAGCATTGTCCAGAGGCAAAGATTCTTCTGCAGACGATAATGCTTGAAACAGAAAATTGCAATCAGGGGAAGTACAGCCGAAAGAAGGGACACGGCAAAGAAGTACCATGTATTGATCGGTTCGGCGGCAGTTCCGGTGGGCTGACCTTCCGGATAGAACCCGCATGTCGTAAAATTAAAGGTAAAAGCATCACTCTGCACCTGCCCGAGCGACATAAATGTGAAGCATCCCATGAGGATGACTGCAACTAAAAGCAGCACTGACTGCCAACGTTGAATAACCATATATTCCTGATTTTTTTGAGTTATCTTAAAGTTTATATAATCCTTTCGGTTGTCCGACGGGATTTATCCGGCAATAATGTGCAGATTCACCCGATTTACAAAGTTAGATATTTTATTCCATTTATTCAACTTTCCCTCCCTAAACTTGAACTAAACTTGACTAAGTTTCATTAAGTTTTGATAGCGAAGACCTCAATTCTGCCAGCGGACGGCTTGTATCACCCCACCTCGCCTCTTTCAACTCCTCTCCAACTCGTCCTCCCCCTTACCCCGACCATTCTGAGAGATTGCATCCGAACGAACCGAGCTATAAGTATTTTTGGCGCAATATTTGTTATTAGAAGTATATAAATTCAAAACCCGAATGACACCATTTATTAAAAACGCACTCGCTTTGCTTAATGCAGAACGCATTTCGGACGCGATAGTCTACATCCGCAAAAGACTCATCGCTGATCGCAATATTCATGGACTTGACCTCCTTGAGTCCATCAACAGCACTTATAATTATCTCCTCAAATATCTTATTGAAGGACAGCCGGACCCCGATCGGGAAAGGATTTATACCGATATTCGCGAAAAACTTTATTCAATCGTAAGGTCAATAGAGGTTTCTCAAATTATGGCTGAGTCTCCCCTGCTCTATTATTCCCAGCTGCGCACAAATCAATACAGCGGTAAAACCTTTGGCGATGCTCTGGGAAGATTTATCACTGCGGATACCAACCTTCTTTTTGCAAATAATAACGAGGACTCTAAATCTATTTATGAAGAAAGAAGACTCGCCTCAAAGGATATTTTCAATATCGTCTGGACTCTTCCCATAGGAAAGACCGAGGAACTGAAAGCTATTATTGCAGCAGCCTGCGGAAAGGATTTCTCCTGCGATCTGACATTGATGATAGTGGCTGCCCTTACGCAAAGTCTTCTTTTCGTTTATGATCGCGAAAAGCTTATAGCACTGACCGATATTTATTCGCGCTCAGAGGATGATCGCGTACGCGCCCGAGCACTCATGGGAATACTCCTCACAATCAACAGATATTCAGATCGCCTGAAAAACGATTATGAATTGCGACTCCGTTTTGAATCACTGATGGATGCTGAAGATTTCTCATCCAATCTCCGATCCGCATTCCTTACATTTGTTAAAGTCCGTGGTTCGCTGAATCTGATGCATAAAATCAACACGGAGATTCTTCCCGATATCATAAGCATGAGTCCGTCAATGATGAATCAAATCAAGAAAATGGGAGATGATGTCAGTATTGACAAGCTTGAGGCGAATCCGGAGTGGGAGAAGATGATGAATTCGGGTATGGAAAAGAAGCTTCGGAAGTTATCCAACATCCAGAATGAGGGTGGAGATATCCTTCTTTCCATGTTCGCTTCCCTTGCCCCGCGATTCCATTACTTCAGTGATATCGACACTTGGTTTACTCCGTTCAGCCCTGCTACCGCGCAGGCTGCCGGAATCGCTGAAGATGTAGTTCGCTCAGCTTCTATAATGGAGGGTAACACTGCAATGTGTGACCTCGATAAATTTGCCATGCTTTTGAATCTTAATCAACTTCCGGAGTCAACCCGGCGGATGGTGGATGATGCCATGAAGGCGCAGCAAGAGCAGATGAGCGAGGAATTCAAGGAGCTGGAACTTCGGATTGCTCATCCCACATTTGAAAGAGAACTTGAACACTATACGCGTGGCTTGATGCGTTTCTATAATTACTTCCGTCTGCACTCCGAATTCAATAATCCTTTCAAGAATGCAATAGACCCTGAAACCTTACCATTCATCGGGTCCATATTATCCGACGTGGAGCTTCTCTCTGATGTGGCAGAATTCTATTTCAAACAAGGGTTCTATGAGGATTCCATCCGGCTTTTCAAGCGGTTGGCAGATTCCTCCCCTCTTGAAAGAGGAATATATTGCCAGAAAATCGGTTTTGCGTATGAGAAATTAGGCAATTTGGAGGTAGCTTTTGAATATTACACGGATGATTCTTTAGATGGGATGGAAGATCAATGGCTTAACAAGAAAATTGCTAAGGTCGGCAGTTCTATCGGAAGATATGACAAAGTCAATGAATCTCTCACAATACTCCACAGTCTTAATCCCGATAATCTTACCTATCTGATAGAGCTTGCAAAATTAATGCTTGTCAATCCGAAGTTCGATAACTTTGATACGGAAGCAGGTATGCTACAGTCCGGCAAACTGTTGAGTCGCGCATACTACATTGCCCCTGACAATTTGGAGGTAAGGAGATTGATGGCAGCCAAGTCCCGCATCGGTGGAGAATACGATAAGGCAATGGAATATATTACCGGAAGGTTATCTGAGATTTCAATGTATTTGGCTGAAATCTCACTTTCGCCGGATAATGAGCATAGTGCAAGTAAGGAGGAGGAATTGGATATGGCATCCGACCTGTTTGAAGGCAGCACAATTGCATTTGCAAAAGAGGATCTTGCAGCCGGAATTGAATATCTCTCCAACATATTCATGTTGAAAGAGTCAGGACTCAAACGCTCCGACATCCGTAAGACCCTGCAATCAACCTGGGCAACCGATCCTGCCCTCAAGCCCAAACAATCCCTCATCCCCCTCTTCCTCGAAGCTGCCACAAAATGACATCCCCACATCTACGGTATGGCGTACAACAATTTACCGCTAGATAACTGCAAAGAACCGTAGCGAAGCGTTGCCGCGAGAGGCTGTGCCCCGTCTCCCGTGCGCCCCTACATTTGCTAAATTTAGCGATAGTAATATTATCAAATAAAGAGAGCTTTCGGAAGTCCGAAAGCTCTCTTTATTTGATATCCCGACTATGTCTGGAATGGTGTAAGCTACAGCACTTGATTATTTAGCGGCTTCTTTTGCTTCTTCAGCTGCCTTTTTCAGTGCGTCTTTAGCATTCTTTTTAGTCTCTTTTGCGCGATCAGAAGCACTCTTAGCTACCTCTTCGCCCTTCTTGGTTGCAGCATCAATCAACTTGTCAGCCTTATTCTCCGCTGCAGTCTTGGTTGCTTCAACTTTCTCAGAAACTTTATCCTTTACTGAACTTGCAGTATTTTTTACTGCGCTCTTAGTCTGAGTAGCAGCTGCTTCTGTCTCTGCAACCACAGTCTCACCTGTAGCCTCTACGATTGTATCTACGGAGTTGCCGATTGAATCAAGAGCAACTGAGATTGAATCTTCAGATACGATAACTGTATCGGAGTCTGATTCGGCAGCCTTATTGCCACCGCAAGCAGCGAGCGTCATAAGAGCCGCTGCAGAAAGGAACATGAATGTTTTTTTCATCTTTGCTTATTTTTTATTTGTTTTTAAGAAGATTGCGAGCCGCAACTTTACCTTCCTTAACTGCGTTTACACTCTTTGTAGAAGTATAATCAGGAGCAGTCCAGAATGCGCCCCAACCGAGCACAGTCTCACCATCCTCATCAACAATTGCACCGAGAACGGCTACTTCGTTTTTATCCTTATCTGCATAGATGAAGTCTTCATCATTGTCTGTGCTTACTTCATTATAGTATTGCTCAAGCCACTGATAAGCTTTCAGGCTGTCATCTTCGTCTACAAGGAGAGTGGACTGATAAAGACCTGTGTAGTTACCATTGTTAAGTGAATAAAGATAACCGGGAAGAGTTGAATTCGCTACATTAGTAAAGTAAGCTACGCTGTTCTCATCATTATTTTCACGAAGCTGGAAGCCTGTGAAGTTGTTGATGATCTGCTGCTTTGTTGCGTGCCAAACGAGGTAGGGCATCTTGAATGAGTTGTCGGTCGGTACAACGTTCACTGTGCAGGTAGCGGTTTCGCCATTCTTGGTAGCAGTGATGGTACATGTACCTACGTGCTGACCTTCTACTTTACCATCTTTATCAACAGTAGCAACGAATTCATTGTCAGAACCCCAGTTTACATTCTTTTCTGATGCTGTAAGGGTAGCAGTGCCATCATAGTTAACTGTAATGTTGCTCTGGTTGAGAGAAAGAGTGACATCATTGTCATCTCCACATGATGCGATCACCATCGGCAGAGCGAGGGTGAGGAGCAATGCAAATTTTTTCATTATTGAGTTATATTTAATTAAGTTATAAATGCTCTACTGGTTATAACAATCTTAACCAATGAATTGTTATGCCAAGTCTGCTTCAATTGCACTGACAAGTGCAGAAAGATCGCCCACGAGGGGCAGACGATCCTTTATCGCCTGTATGCCGTGTAGCACTGTACCATGATTTCGGTTGAGCTTTCTTCCGATTGCCGTGCTCGACAAATTTGTCAGCTTATGACTCAAATACATGATAACCTGGCGCGCATCATTAATATCGCGAAGTCTGCTTTTGGAGAACACTGCATCAGGACTCAGATTGAAGTGCTCGGCTGTTGTCTCCACAATCATATCAAAGTTCACAGCGCGTTTCTCAGGAAGAGCGACAGTATTCTTCATCACCTCGCGTGCCAACTCAAGAGTGATCGGCGCGTTCAGCGCTATGGAGCGGGTCAAGATACCCATCACGACGCCTTCAATCTCACGAACTGAGGACACAGCATTATCTGCAATGTAATCGATTACCTCCTGCGGAAAGTCCAGACCATTCTTCTTTGCCTTAAACGTCAGTATCTTCTTTCTCAAAGCCGCATCCGGTTTCGGAAGTCGCTCAGTCAGACCCCATTTAAATCGGTCGATAAGACGATCCGCAATTCCATCAAGCTCCATCGGCGGACGATCACATGTGAACACGAGCTGCTTGCCATTCTGATGCAGATGGTTGAATATCGGGAAGAGCGCTTCACTCGTCTTCACCTTGCCGGATATTTCCTGAAGATCATCAAGGAGAAGAACGTCAATCTCCATAAACCAGTTGATAAACTTCGGAATAGTCTTCCTTATTGCCGCCTGACTGTAGAGGTGCTGGAACTCACGGGTAGTGGTGTAAAGCACCTTTGCATTCGGATTCTTCTCCTTAACCCTGATTCCTATAGCTTGGATCAGATGCGTCTTTCCGATACCGACATCTCCGTAAAGGAAGAAGGGGTTGAAATCATTGTTGCGAGGCTTTTCAGCAATGTTCTGAGCAATAGTCAGAGCAAGTCTGTTGGAATCTCCGGCACAGTAATTCTCGAAGTTATAAGCCGGATTTAGCTGCGGATCAATGTTGGATGCATTGTTAGGAGTCCTGACAGCATTCGGGTTGGCTTCTGTTGCGACTGCCTTCTCAATCTTGCTTGAAATGACTTTGCTCTGGCGAGATTCACCGAGAGTCACTTTTGCATCCTGCACTTCAGAAAGAACCGTCACCTCATAGAAAATCTGGAGCGGACGTCCGAACACCCTCTTTAACGCGGCATGAAGAAGATTAATGAAGTTATCTTCATAGAATTCCACGAAATAACTTGTCGGCACTCCAAGTGTGATAGAGTGCTCATTAATCGACAATGCTCTCGCTTTAGAGAACCAAGTGTTGAATCTTGACTCCCCTATATTGTCAAGAATAAACGCAAGACATTGCTCCCAGTGATATTTCAGTTCTTCTGTTGTCATTTTCTGTTTCTAAGAAGCCTTTTCAAGGAGAGAAAATCCATGCCGCTTCCTTTTCAATATGCAAATTAAAGACAAAAAAAGCATAAAAAAAAGTGCAAAATAATTTGCACTTTTCCATTTTTATATATTGCTCTGATTCTCAGCTTTGAATTTTATAATTTCTAAGAAATATTCTTTAAAAAATCTGTTCTCGTGTATTAAGACCTCTATCCAAAAAGCGGATGTGGAGATTACCGGATATTTTAAAGAAGTTTAATGCTTATATAGCGCTTGGGATTTTTCTTGATGTCGACGATAAGCGAATCAATATCTGCAGAGACTTGATTAAGTCTGTTATAGAGTTCAGGGTCTGTTGTCAGTCTGCCGAGGGTTGAATTCTTATCGTTCAGCTGATTGGAGAATGCGGATAGATTGCGTGTAATTTCCTCGACATTGGTCATCGTCGGCTGAAGAGGAAGCGCTTTCAGTTGAGCCGACAATGTCGCAAGATTCCCGGTAATAGTATCTAATGCTATTCCGGCATGACCGACATTGTTAAGAATACCCGGGAGTCGATTGTTGACTGTCGCCATAGTGCCGTCAAGTCCTTTGGATGCGGAATAGACATTCGCAGTGATTCCATCAAGTCTGGAAATTGACTGTGCAAGTGCGGGATCGGAAATAAGCACATTCAGATTGTGGAGAATGGAGTCGACTTTAGGAAGAATATTATTTATCTGAGGGAGCATTTCATTCTGAAGAGCGCTCATCAAATCAGAGTTGGCTGCGGAAGGAACTTCACTCCCTACAGGGATATAATTCTTTCCCTCCCCCATTTTAAGATTTATGAAAGCCCCGCTGAGAAGTGTCTGTCCAAGCTCAGCTGTTGTGCCTTCCGGAAGATGAAGTTTTTTGTTAAGTGCAAGTGTCACTTTTACCTTGCCGGGTTTATCATAATCGATATCAATCTGACGTACCTGACCGACCTTAAAACCATTAATGCTGACGGGAGAAGATACTGTCAGGTCAGAAATATTGTCATAATAGACTTCATAGAAATTGGCAGGAGTGAAGAGATTAATTCCTTTCAAATAATCTATGCCGAATATCAATATCAAGACAGCGGCGATCACTGATGCCCCTATAACGAACTCTTTTCCTAATTTCGCTTTCATAGTGGAATTATCTGTTTTGGGTCTTTATGTTCTATTTATCAATTCTTTTCTCTCTTGGATCGGAGCGATTTGCGATTACCCGCGTGTCTATCTTCAGCGTTTTCTCCGGAATTCTTCGAAGATAATACTTTCTGCTCCTTGGAGGTGTTCTCTTTTATAACCTCTTTTGTCATTGAATTGTTGTTGATACCGGCGTTCTCTTTTGCCACTTCTTTAGTAATCTCAAGGGAATTATCACTTGCAATCTCATTGATAATTACCTCGGGTTTATCCTTTGATAGATTCGGGGTGTTGGCTTCAACCGTCTGTATCGTTGTTATAAAATCTGTCCCTGTAAGGGTGAAATCCCTATCTGAAGATGCCATACGCGCCTGAGTTGACCTACGACGACGCCCATCAGTGTTATATTTGGGTTTCCTCTGACTTTGGGTAGCCTGAAGATTGGCATGGCTCAAATCTTTATTTTCTACTACAGGTGTCTTCGCGATAGCTACGACATTTTCAGGCTTGATGATCTCTTCTCCCTCAGACTTGGAATCATTATCCACCCGCAAATCAGAATTGACATTTGATTTTTTCTTGGACTTCTTTGATTTCCTGTCGCCCCCCTTAGCCTTTGCAGGAGCATCTTTCTTTTGGGTGGATTGACCCTCTACCTTTATATTCTCTTTCTTTTCACTCTTTGAAGCTTTATGTTCCTTCTCCAACTGCTCTTCAATCATGCGCTGCTTTTGGAGATAGTTCTGTTCGTAGACTTTGATTGTCTGGAAGATTGCTTCAGCCAATTTATCGACACCCTCTTTAGATGTCATGAATTTTGCAGATTGAGGATTACAAATGAAGTCAAGCTCAATCAGCACTGAGGGCATGGATGTTGACCATAACACCCAGAATCCCGCCTGATGCACACCGCGATCCTTACGTTCTGCATACTTCACGAGATTTTGCTGCACATCTTTTGCAAACCTGGCGCTCTCACTGAGATTTTTCTTCTGCGCCATTTCAAAGATAATGTAGGATTCATCTCGGTTCGGATCGAAGCCGGAGTATTTCTGCTCATAGCCGTTTTCGAGTTCTATCACTGAGTTCTCGCGTCGGGCAATTTCGAGATTCGCATCATCTTTATGTGGTCCCTGAGTATAAACGGATGCGCCCGCCACCGTGGCGCGATTTTTATTCTTCGCATCCACGGAGTTAGTGTGGATTGAAATAAAAAAGTCGGCTTTAGCATAGTTGGCGATATCCGCACGCTTCTGAAGGGAGATAAATGTGTCATCATCGCGAGTGAAGACTATCTTCGTATCCTTCAGCTTTTTCCGGCATAACTCTCCTACCTTGAGAGCAACAGCCAGATTGATGTCTTTTTCTTTCGCACCATTGTCGATTGCTCCATGATCATGTCCGCCATGACCCGGGTCAAGCACAACCGTAAATTGATCGTTATCTTTAGCTTCCACAGTCGCGGAGAGCGCAAAAGCAGCTCCGGCAAATAGCAATGCTACCGCACACAATCTCTTTTTTGCCAAAGATAATATTGAATTTTTCCTTATATTAAGCATTATATATTTTCTATTATATGCCATTGGACGAGTAAAAAATGTCCGGATTTGGCTACAATGCAAAATTAAGAAAAAAATCAGTAGAGTTGCAGAAAACCATCAAAAAAAATTCAGTTTCCACTTTAATATTTTATCATTTTCACTCGGAAAGTATAGAAGCTCCTTTTTCTGTGATATAATACCAAATGTGAGCTGCCGCTTCTGCATCGCAAAGTGCGTGGTGGTGATGATCAAGGTCGTAGCCGCATCTTTTGGCAACTGTAGGGAGTTTATGATTCAGAAGAGTATTCCCGAAGGTCCGGCGGGATGCCGTGCAGGTGCAGTGAAACTCGTAATCGGGATAATCCATCTCAAAGCGGCGGAATGCGGCTTTGAGGCATCCTTCATCGAATCGGCTGAAATGTGCTACGAGCGGCAGACCTTCAATAATCTGCTCCGCTTCAGCCCATACTTCCGGAAAAGTGTCGGCTGATTCCGTATCTTCCGGATAAATTCCATGAACCCGGATATTCCCCGGACTGTAATAATTCGGGACGGGGTGTATCAGTCGATAGAACCGATCAGTAATCTTTCCATCTCTGACTACGACAATCCCGATGCTGCATACGCTGCTGGAGTTGCGGTTGGCAGTTTCAAAATCTATAGCTGCGAAGTCCTTCATAATTTCACTCGATATTTAGTAATAGATGCTTATTTTTACCCAATTATTAACGTAATGTTGTTTCTGCATATTGCCTTATTTATTATTTTTGCAGTCTGAATCGACATCGGCAATTCTTTCCCGACTCTTTTCTCTAAGTTATTGTTAGTTTCCATTACTGCTAATAGACTATGGATTATTCTGCATTTTTAAATCAATATAAGGATAAAGACCCTAATCAGCTTAGGCTTAAGTTGATCAAGCCGGATATGCCGATAGATGAGCGTGAGCGGATTGAGCACTTCATCGTCGGGCTTGAATGCAGAAGGAAATTTCGGGGCAAATTCAGAAATCTCCTTCAAGCTTTCGAAGACTTTGAGTTCCCGTCTCTGCTTGCGGGCGAACAGGCAAGCCACGAGGCTGTCAGTGCTTATCATGCTGAGATTGTAAAATCTCTGCCGGAGTTCCCTTTTCGCCGCTTTATAGATATGACTTCGGGATTGGGTATGGATTTTATTGCCATTGCCGGGATTTCCGGAGGGAGTGAAAAAAATTGCAGATGCGTTGCCCTGGATATTGATTTTGACAAGAGCCGGATTTTGGGTAGGAATTTAAAACTGATTGGGAAGGGAACAGACGAGGGAATTGCAATGGCTCAAGCCATCGCCGGGGATTCGATTGAGTATATCCGGGAGCTACGGAAGGATTTGAGTGAGAAGATTAACAGAGACTCTTTTGAGGATAGAGAATCGTTTGAGAATAATAAGCAGAACTCGATTGAAGGGAAAAATTTGATTTTTGTCGATCCGGCTCGAAGGGATTCAGGGAATGGACGATTGTATGATCCAAAGGATTGCATGCCTGATATTCCCGGCAATCTTGAAATGATTATGGAGGTCGCGGATGTTTTGCTGATTAAGAATTCTCCCATGCTGGAGCCTACTGAATTACTGAAATATTTCCCAAGAGTCCGTAGAATCCATATCGTCAGCTATAAGAATGAATGTAAGGAAGTGCTTTTGGAAATCGCAAAGAATTTCGAGGGCTTTGAGGGTACACGCATTGTGAATATTAAGGATTCTTCGGATTCTGCCGGATATATCAATGAAGTGTTTGACATTCCGTCTGAGGACTCGGGGCTTACCCTCCCCTCTCATATCAATCATTCAGAGTTGGAGGAAGCCTTGAAGTCCGAGCATCCTGTCTACCTCTACGAACCGAACGCGGGAGTGATGAAGACCGGTGCATGGGGGTATCTTTCCCGATGTTTCCCTGATTTAAAGAAGGCATCTGCAAATACCCATATCTTTCTGTCCCGACGTTTATACAAGGATTTTCCGGGTAGAGTGGCTGAGATTGAAGAACTGATAGATAAAGCCGCGAAAAAAAGACTTAAAGGTGAGAAGATAAATGTGGTCAGTAGGAATCATCCGCTCTCACCTGAGAAGATTATCTCGGACATAAAGTTAAAGTCCTCTCCCAAAGCTGATCGGTTTCTCTATGCTATTACGATTGATGACTCCGGCAAGGGCTTGCCGGTGATGCTTCTGACACACATTGTAAAATAATATCGGGTAAAATAATATCGGGTAAAATAATATTGGGCAAAATAATGGCGGGTAAAATAATGCAGGAGCGGGTTGCATTAGCCGAGTCTTTTGCGCTGAATAATTAAGCGTTGAGACTCCGGTTATGCAACCCGCTCCGCTGAGTTATGTAAAGTCGAATCAGAACTTATATCCCATTGACAGGACTACTTGATTTGAGGTAAAGCTGACTGATGAGGATGGCGCCTGAATGCGCGATGTAACGTCGTTGGTGAAGCCATGATATGTGGCTTTGTTGTTCTTATACACGTATGCGAGATCGGCATAGAACCCCTTAATGCGATAACCGAGACCGCAGGAGATATAATTTGTAGATTCATCAAAGTTATAGCTCGGGAAAAGATTTGCAGTCGCTATATCATAATCGCCCTTACGAGCATTATCGCTGACCGGCGATGAGATATTGGCATATCCGGCGCGAACGCTAAACTGTGGAGTTACGCGGTATTCCACACCTACTTTGAAGGTATTTGTGTTCTTTGCGTAATTCCCTATATTTCCGTTTGTGCCATCGTAGTCATAAGAGTTAGATGAGGGGGTGTACCAATCATTGCCATAACTATAATAGGACGGATCCTCAAATTTCATCCCGGTCATCTTAGCCCACTCATATTCTGCGGAAATGATGAAATTGCTGCCGATAACTCCTGCGGCAGAAACGTCAACTTTCCAGGGAGAACGGAAACGGAAACTGTAGGAACCGGGATAGCCGTCATTCGTAATAAGACTCGGGTCATTCTGGGGATTGTGCTGAGCCTCTCCATTGTAAGCGTAAGTCGTAGACGCTATGAAGTCCTGAGTCAGTGAGTAGAATGTCGGAGTGGAGAAAGAAAAACCGATACGAAGTTCCTGAATCGGTTTTACGATTACGCCAAGCTTGTAGGCGAAGCCCTGACCGCTTACACGATATGAATTGCTTAGCGACCATTGAGAAGGAACCTGACCAATTCCATCGCTACCCATTACGTAGGCATTCTGCAGGTTCTCTCCGTAATAACTGTTGCGGGTATAATTCAGGTTAGTAATATCAAAATCCATGCCCCAATAGACGACGTTTCCAAAATTACCACCGAAAGCGATATTAAATGAATCAATACCTCCCGATTCTGTGACGGCAAAGTCAGCCGTGCCGGATGTACCGGGTGCTACCTGATTCCCTTTTGAGTCATATACGGGATCGCCCCACTGACCATACCAATTCGTGTCGCCATCCGCCTGCAACTCCGGATTGATAAGATAGGAATCATAGCCGAGAATAGTAATCCAGGGAGCGCCTTGTCCGGATGAAGGATTGTAGGGATCGAATGCGTTGGAGATTTCATCCTCAGTTACATAATTCTGATAAGCTACACCTGCCATCCAGTTGGTCATGGAAGTGTTGAGTGCGCCAAAACTGCCATGCCATGAGCGATTGAACGAAGCTTCCTTATTGTAAGTGAAGCCAAAATTCAAATTTGGTACTACGCTACTGTTGAGCTTCAATGTGAGCACACCTCCTATGTTGTTCAAAAGGAATGGTGTGCGAGACTGAGAAGATGAAAAGCCGGGCACATCGGATTTTGAATTCTGGGCATCCAGATCAAGTGTAAAGCCTACTTCGTTGCTACGATAGACACCTATACCGGCTGGGTTTTGAGAAAGAGTCGTAAGGTCACCGCCGAGCGCACCGAACGCACCTCCCATCGACATATAGCGGGCTGTGCCCTTAATGTCCTGACGAGAAAGTGATAAGGCGTCAACTGCACTTTGAGAGAAGGCAGCAGCAGGAATCATTACTGATGCTGAGAGGAGTATAGGTTTGAGCATAGTATTCATAAGTGAAATCTTTATAATTCGGGAGTATAAGTATTTAAGAAAGTCGTCCGCCCATTTATACACTGAGCGGACGACTGTATATGATTATTAATCTTTTGCCGCACAAGAGATCGGATTCATCTTCTTCCGCCGGATCTACCACCGCCGAATCCCCCTCCGGAAGAACGTCCGCCTCCGCCGTAGCCGCCGCTACCTGAAGATCTGCCGCCTGAGAAGCTTCCGCTGCTCCGATAGCTGCTGCCGGAACTGCTGCTATTAGAGTTGCTGCGATAGGTCGAACTGTTGCTTGAACTATTGCTTGTTCTGCCGCTGTTCCTGTTGCCGGGGACTGAGTTTGTATATCCTCCGGTTGAAGAGTTCCTGCCGCCTGAAGTGTATCCTCCCGGACGTGTGGAACTTCCGGTATTACCCGACGGACGAGTTGTGGTGGTTGAACCCGGACGGGTTGTAGTCGTAGAATTAGGACGGGTTGTGGTGTAAGAACCCGGACGAGTCTGTGTTGAAGTTGCAGTATTACCGGGACGGCTTGAATATCCACCATTCTGAGGATTTCTACCTGTTGTGGTAGAAGTGTAAGCCCCCTGACCGGGACGTCTGCCGGAACCGGTGGTTGTGCCTATACCGGAATTCACACCATGATTACCTGCCATACTGCCGGGGCGACCGATAGTGGAATGATTGTTATTTCCGGGGCGTGTTGCATTTGCGACTCCGACGGGACGCAGACCATTGTTAGCCCATCCGCCGCCGGGTCTGACCGGACGGTTTGCACCGGGGCGATAATTGTTGGCATAGTAATAACCGGGACGCGGAGGCACGGGAGTACCCCAACCCCAGCTCGGTCCCCAACTCCAGCTCGGTCCCCAGCCTAATCCCCAATTCCAGGGATTATTCCAAGGGCTATACCAAGGGCTGTTCCATCCCCAACTCAGTGACCATGCAGGTCCATAGCCCCATGGATAGACCGGATTCCAATACGAACCATACCATCCCCAACCCCAACCCGAAGGATAGAGAGAATTCCAGGCATAGTACGGATTCCAATCAGTGAAATACGGACTACCGTTGAAATTGAACTCAATATTTACATTGCCGTATGAATTTTCAAGCACATCTGCAAGTAAATCCTCATTGTCGAGTACAATCGTAGGGTTATAATATTTCTGAATCTGAGTCGTGTAGACAAAATCAGGGGCAGCCTCCGCTTCCGCACCGATAGTATCTACCGGCGAAGAATAGTACTGACCACGCATATTATATTCATCGACATCCATATCCTGAAAATTGGATATATAGTTCGATTGTTTCGTAGCGCTTTTAGATGAAGAGGTCTTGTCTTTCTTAGGATTATAATAGATGTCATCCTCAACCTGAGCATGTGCGAATCCTAATCCCATCATCATTGCAGACGCAAGCAGTATGTAGTTTTTCATATTTTTCATCTTACTTCGCTTTTTATCTTTACAAATATAACAATTATTTCTGAGATTGGTTATTAGTAATCACTGAAAACTAAAATTTTCAATCCGTTTTCCTATTTGACTGCATATCGGTTTTGAAGTTTATTGCAATTTTCTTAAATAAAGTTAAACATCTTAAGTTTCGCAAGATTTCTTTATAGTTTTCGACTTGAAACCCTCAGTATCAGATCAGGCAGTATAATTAAAGACGTCCACCCCATCCCTCTATATGGGATGGGGTGGACGAATATAGTGATTCTCCCGGAAATTATTATTTCAATATCTTGGCAGTATTGTTGCCCTTCACCTCAATAAAGAGACCCGTTGAGGGTTTATCGACCTGGATTCCCTCAATTGTAAAGTATCTGCTTACAGACTCGTTTGAATCGATTTCTTCAACACCGGATGTTATATATTCGGGGAGTTCGGCTGCCGGAGTTTTGTCTCTTTCCGGTTCGGAATATACTGCATCTCCGTAATCGCCCCATTCATTCTTGAGATAACTGATTCTATCCTGAAGATAATTTCTTACATTATCGAATCTCTTCATAATCTCACGGTTATCGCATACTTGACTTGACACTTCTGAATTAGGCTGCGGAGCATTATGCCATCTTTCATAATCGTAAGCAGCTGCTTTTTCAAGGCGTCGGCAGTAGACTTCCATATCTTCAAAGAGTCCGCTGAAGTTATTACTCATCATCCACTTCCAGGTTTCCTTCACCTTGTCGTTGAATTTATTATTCTTCACGAGTGAATGTACCCAGGTATTGCCGAATGTCCATCCTTCAAAAAGTTTTTTACCGTTTTCTGCTTTGAAAGCATTACCACAATCCCAAAGAGGCGAAAAATGCCATTTCTGACCCTCACCCTTATCGCGGAAAAGATAAGTAGAACCATGGAAGGATTCTGTATGACCCAATAATTCCTCTACAATATAGTATCTCGCGGCATCGTCAAGGTCGAGGTATCTCCATGTATTATCTGAATAATCTCCAATATTGTCGTTGATAGCATTAAATTGTTCCTCGATAAATTGATATTGCAGCGAAGAGTATTCTTCAGGTGTATCGAATGTGACACGCACCACGGGATCCCCGTTCGAATACGGTTTTTCGTTAAAGCGGATCTGGTTTTCTTCATCATAGTTATCAAGCTCCACCAGATAACCGCCTGAAATCAGCGCCGGATCTGAGACATTATCATCCAATTCCTCAATCATGACTCTGCCATCGCCGACACGAATAGATTCAGTCAGGAAGTAGAGACCGCGATAATTGCCGTTGATGACGACTTCTATCGGTTGCATACCGGGTGTCCAGGGTAATCCGATACGCTTGCCGAGATTGAATCCGGTGAAGTTTCTCAAATAGCCGTCGGTGTCATCTGCATGTGCAAGAATTGCATAATGTTTGCTTTTCTCAGGAGTGAGATTAAGAAGATTCTGCTTCTTCCCGAGTTTAAGTTTAAAAGGCTTTTTTGAGAATCCGGTGCGGGTATAATTGCCACGCGCCTTGATTTCAAGCGGCAAAGGCTCCTCCTTGCTTCCGACTGATTTTGCGCCAAGCGCCTCCATCCATTCACATCCGTTCGTATCAAGCCAGTATTCCGCATCGGAAAAATAGTTCTTGTGGCTCAGATCCTTATCTAAAATTTCATTATTTAATAAGGTATGAGAAGAATCTGTGTAGACATTGATATAGAGTACGGGAAGAGTACCGGAAACTGCATATCCATCCTCAATATCCCCTTCTATGGGGTCGGGAGCCGGAGATGGAGTTATAAACCCTTCCAGAAATTCAACCTTTATCTGCTTTCCGGGGTTGGATTTATTGTAAATGAAAGAGATAGTCACTTCTTTTTCTACCGGGAATACATAATTCCAATTCGGACCATTGGGAACGCTGTTGACTACACCGAATTCGGAGATATTCCAGGTTTCGGGATTGTAATCGGCTGCTCCATAGTTGATATTCCAGGATTGCTCGCCAATTTTACACTCTCCCTGATAATCTTTCAGGTGGAGATAATAACGCGCACCGGTGCGTGTGAATTTATAAGCATCCTCACACGCCCAATTAGTTTGAGTGCCTCGCAGATAGAACTCAGGATAACCCTGCGCAACTGCCCGAAAGGATGCAGATCCTGACAAGGCAAGTGTCAACCAAATGACGAAATGTTGTAAGTAATTCATGATAGTTAAGCAATTAATCGAAATCTTTTAAGTTACGATTATATATTGTCAAAATTAGGTAATATACCCTTTGTTACCAAATATTTTAACGTTTTTCTAATCAAATATTGTATAAAATTCCCTGCAAAGGGAGATATATTCCGCCGTGTATTCCCCCGGGGCTTTCTCTATAGTCAGAAGTGTCGGTGATATTTCGGGCATGTCCCTGCACTCGGAAGGCGGCATAACAGGCGGCTTCCGGAAGGCGATCATAACTCTCTTCGCTTCCTTTTGAGGATTTCCTCTTACAAAGACAGCACTTATCGGAAATAAGCCGTTTTTATGGGCTGCTTCTATCAGTTCCTCATATTGTTCGGAAAGAGTGATTAATGATAAAATCCCGGAATCCGTAAGTAGATCTGAAGATTTATCAAGGAGTGTTCGCGGAGAAAGAGTTCCGGCGTGGCGAGCAAGCATTCGCGCTGATTCAGAGGGATCCACCCCTGATTCAAAGAAGGGAGGATTTGACACGATAAGGTCAAACTTGGGCTTCTCTGAGCACAAGGATGAGAAATCCTTTTTCTTTATTATGATTCTATTACTCCAGGGGGAACTTTCGACATTTTCCTTTGCCTCTTTTACAGCATTATCCTCTATATCGATCCCGATAATTTCGGCATCCTGACATCTTTGGGCAAGAATAAGTGCGATCAATCCGCATCCACAACCGACATCGAGTATCTTCAGACCGGTTTTTTCGACAGGCGACCATGCTCCGATCAAAACTCCGTCAACCCCAACCTTATTGGAACTGATTTCATGCCTTACACTGAATTGCTTCATGCGAAATATGCGTTCTCGATGCTTTCTTGCCATATTTTAAATTGGAATTCCGGTTGTATTCAGTATGTAAAGTTAATTACTTTTTTTGACAATAGCCATATTTATTGTTATCTTTGCACCCGTAAATTTTCTACCGGAGGGGGTAGGTATCATATTAATCTTTTTATCCCCCTTCCTTACTTACTTTCATACGAAATTATGGCTAACGATTTCGATTTTGAATTCGATGAGGAAATCATCGAAGATGCTTTAGATAATATCTCTCCCTCCACTCCTTTGGGACCCGGAGGAATGATCGAGCGTATCCCGATAAAAGATCCTTCCGAGTTCCCGCATGATCTGACTCCATTGAGAATACCGATAATCCCGATAAGTGAGACATGTGCTTTCCCGAACATCCCCATCTCCATACCCAAACCGGAGGAATTACCCGCTGAGCTCATAGTGAATTACACTTCTACGGGTGAACCCGTCGTGTTCGTATATCGCGAACCGAAGGAGACGAATCCTGCCACGACTAAGGGTTGTTCCAAAGTCGGGGTGTTAGGACGCATTGTAAAGTATATCCCTGACCCGATGAATGAAGGTAAAGGTCAGATGCTTTGTATTTGTGGTCCCAGAGTAAAAGTTGTCAAATACAATGTCGGAAAAGGCAAACGAACAGCGACATTAAAATACTATCCTCTTAAAGTAGAACGCGAAAGTCTGAGATTTCAGGCTATGATGGAGCAGATCATCGAGGTCAATGATAAAATCATGTCGCTCTCCAATCCGGATGCAATGTCGATAGCCGGGTCAATATCCGACAGCGAACCCGAGATGATAATCTCCAACATCGGTTTCCAGCTCCCTGTTAATCCGGAAGTGAAAAATAATCTTATGAGTCAGTCTTCATTTATCAAGGCAGGTTTATGCCTGCTTGAAATTCTGAATGATCTTCTTGAAATTTCAAAGATTCGGGAGAAGATTAAAGTCATGACCCAGAAAGATCTTGATGAGGAACAGAAGGAGATAGTGATGCGCAAGCAGCTTTCGATTATCCAGAAGGAACTCGGAGAAGGGTCGGACAGCGACAGCGCCAAACTGCGTGAGCGTGCCAAACAGAAGAAATGGAACGAAGAAACACAACAACATTTCGAGCGCGAACTCCGAAAACTGATGCGCTTCTCCCCCACTACTCCGGATTATAGTATTCAATTCAATTATCTCGACACATTCGTCAGCCTCCCCTGGCAGGAATATTCAGATAAGGATTTCTCTTTTGAAGAAATAGAAGAAACACTGAATAGGGATCATTATGGATTGGAGAGAGTTAAGGAAAGAATACTGGAGCAGATGGCTGTCGCACAGTTGCGCAAAGACAATAAAGCTCCGATTCTCTGCCTTGTAGGACCTCCCGGAGTCGGAAAGACCTCCTTGGGCAAATCCATTGCCGAGGCTATGGGGCGCGAGTATGCCCGCGTGTCATTCGGAGGAATGCATGATGAAGCGGAAATTCGCGGTCATCGCCGCACGTATATAGGCGCTATGCCCGGCAGAATTATTGCAGCCCTCTCCAAACTTAAGACATCTAATCCCCTGATTATTCTTGATGAGATTGATAAGATCGGAAAGGATTTCAAAGGAGACCCCTCGACTGCCCTACTTGAGGTACTCGATCCCGAACAGAATTCAAAATTCCACGATAACTTTCTTGACGCGGATTATGACCTGAGTAATGTGATGTTCATTGCCACAGCGAATACTCTCGACACTATCTCCTCTCCGCTTCGCGATCGCATGGAAATTATCTCAATCCCCGGCTATATATCTGCCGAGAAGATAGAGATCGGACGCAGACATCTCGTCAAAAAGGAACTTAAGGAAAATGGATTTGAAGAGAATGAGATTGAATTCACTCCGGAGGGACTTGAATACATTGTGGAGTATTATACTCGCGAGGCGGGAGTCCGCAGGTTTGAAAAGACGATTGCCAAGGTGCTGAGAAAGATTGCCATCAAGAAAGTCAGAGGTCAGGAATATCCCACGCAACTCACTCCGGAAATAATCAAGGATCTGCTTGGAAAGGAGGAATTCAATCCCGAGATGTATGAGAATAATGATTACATCGGAGTTGTGACAGGTCTGGCGTGGACAGCCGTCGGTGGTGAGATCCTTTTCATTGAGACATCTCTGACTCCCGGAAAGGGTAAGTTGACTCTTACGGGTAATCTTGGTGACGTGATGAAGGAATCTGCCGCGATAGCATTGGAATATCTGAAGGCACATGCAGAAACGTTGGGACTGACAGCCGAAGACTTCGAAAAGCATAATGTCCATATTCATGTTCCTGAGGGCGCCATACCGAAAGATGGTCCTTCAGCCGGAATCACGATGGCGACTTCTCTTGCATCTGCATTTACGGGTCGAAAGGTGAAATCAAAAATAGCCATGACCGGTGAGATAACCCTGCGCGGCAAGGTGCTCCCTGTCGGTGGCATTAAAGAAAAAATCATAGCTGCCAAGAGAGCCGGAATTAAAGAGATACTTCTTTCGGAAAACAATCGCAAGGATATTCTTGAGATACAGCCAAGCTACCTCGAAGGGTTGACTTTCAAGTATGTCAAAAATGTCGCCGATGTTCTTGAAAACGCCCTCGAAAGTTAATCTCCCCGATGTATGAGAAGCTCCAATGTCTTTTCATAATGTTCTGTAGTATCGAGGGCAGGAACCTGTAATGCAAGTCACTTCCCCTCCCTCAATAACTCCACAAATGTAGGGACGCACGGCTCGTGCGTCCGCTCGCAACTATTGAATTCCAACTTAATGAAAGTAGACATACGAGTATTTATCTCCACTACTCTCAATGCCTGCTTCCTACATTAACCCGCGGGAGCGGGTTACATCACCGTTAACCGCAGGTTGAAGCCCGTAGGGCTGATACCTGCGGACTCCTAACCCGATACAGTATCATCCAACCTGCGGAGCGGGTTGCCTTACCGGGGTATCAACGCTCAGTGCTTATCGGCTTTGAGTATCCCGGTTAGGCAACCCGCTCCGCAGGTTGATGGCATTAGAGCAGTCTTAAGGTCCGGGGGTATCAGCGCTACGCGCTTCAACCCCCTTTACGGTTAGGCAACCCGCTCCGCGGGTTGTTAACGCGCCTTTGAATTCAGTGAGTTTATTTATGAATATTTTCGATTAATGAATTGGAATTATGAAGAAGATTGTTTGTGCGTAATCAGCAAGGGCCTCCCCCCTTATGCCTTCAGTAGCTGAATTGGCGGAAATTTCGCGGAATTTCTTCTTAGCAAATTTTTATGCCCCTCAATTTTTAGCAGGATTACTAAAAAAGAGACTGCATGGCAACAACGCCTTGCAGTCTCTATTTTTTTGATAATTATCTGATAGCGATCAAATTACTTATCGCAATCGCACCCGCATCCGAGCTGACCTTTCACGCTCTTCTTGAATGCTTCAAACTGAGCGCCGAATTCAGCAAATACGGGATTATCAGAGTTTTTCTTGATAACATGATGCATAAAGCGCATTGCCAACACAAATTCTTTGGCATGTTTGTCTTTCTTAAAACCGAGAGATTTAGCGGCTTCCACCATATCTGCCAAGTCATGATGACCCTTAAAGTTGAAATCCATGACTTCAGCCATTTTGATTTTGCCGTCATCTTTCTGATTAGCTTCCACTACGTTAACGTAATAGAACTTCTTCTGCTTTTCCATAATTCTGTATGTTTTGATTATAATAGTTCGAACTTTCCGATTTCCCTCATTGCCCGAATCAACTGCCGACTTACTGACCGCCAATCCGTCATGAGTCTAACCGCCAACTCGTCATGAGTCTCAATCATCGAAGTCCGTTATTATAACACTCTTCCGCCATCCATATATTATGAACGAAAAGTAAAAGATGTTAAGAAAAGCCAACCCCATCAACACCTCAAAATCCCACCATTACTGATGCTTGGAATTTCACATCGTATATCAGGATGTCATGGCGTCAATGAGATCCTGATAACAGGTCACTTTGTGATATTTCACATTCTCAGTTGAGATATCTTTGAATAATTGGCGGCAGCAATCGATCTTTGCATTCTCTATAGCATTCAACTGCATTGAATCCAACGAACCTTTGGTCTCTGCAACAAAGAAAATGTGCTTTACATCACCTCGCTTCATTGCTATCGCCCAGTCCGGTGCATAATTCCCTACAGGTGTCGGTATCGCAAAACTTCGCGGCAGTTTGGCGTAGACCACTACCTCTTCCGCTTCATCAAGATCTTGAGCGAATAAACGTTCACCATTACTGTCGCTGACTACATAATCAGTGACATGCTTCCTTGTCATCACCGCTTTGTCAAAATCCGCCCGACTAACAGCAGTAAAAATTTCCGAGTCATATTTCCCATCCGTAAGTTGATAATGAATATGATTCACTATCATAGTCGCTTTCTGCTCACGTATTATCTTTATGACGTTCCTAATAAATTCTTCCGGATTGTTGCGAAATTGTGCCAATTGATTCGGACGCATTCCCTGCAATATCTTGGCTACCGTGCGTCTTGTCAGATTAGCTCCCTTTGATATCTGCCCGATAAGATCGTATTTCACGGTTGATGTTGAGACATAAGCCATCTCCTGCGATATAGAGCGTGTGTTTCCATACTCTTCTACTCTATCCTCTACCTGAATCCCTTCTATCTTTACATACCTCAGTGTCCTCACCTTTAATTCATCAGTATTCAAGTGCCGGATCGCTTTATCAATCAACTCTTCAGAGTCATAGTTGACACTATAGACATATTTATGATTGATTGACTCCCATAATTTCTTAAACTCCGGTTTTGCGAAGTTTTCATTAAGTCTCGGTTCAGGCAACTTTGTTTTACTCCCGTTTTCTGTCATACCCTGAAGCAGACTCGGATCAAGAACGGCATCCACGAGCAGTTTTATCCCTTCTGCCATCGGAGCAAGTTGATAATCCAAAGGCGAAAGATTGCCGGCGGCATTGTCTCTGTGGTATTTTTCTGTAAGACTACCCTCGCTGTCAATATACTCATTATCTTCAAGCCATACCATTATTCGGCTTGCTTCGCGATCGCTGAGAATATGCGGCTCCCCTTCTACGTTTATGGATTTCCCTCTGAAATAATCTGAGGTCACTACGGTCGGTCTATCTCGAAGTGCTTCCAGCGTCTCTTTTTGCAGAGCGTTGGTAAATTCTTTATAACTTTCGTTGGCAATGACTGTCAGCACATTCACGTCATGCACACTCTCTCCCAGAAGTTCCTTATCCTGTCGCACTCCGTTGCGGTCAACTGCCAATCGCAGACCGCGCCCGACTTCCTGGCGCTTCGCCGTCGAGGAGTTGCTATTGCGCAAAGTGCATATCTGGAATACATTAGGATTGTCCCAACCTTCTCGCAGAGCGGAGTGTGAGAAAATGAAGCGGGTCGGTTCATCGAAACTGAGTAATCTCTCTTTATCTTTGAGAATCAGATCATAGTCTGAGGCATCCTCGCTGACATCAGAGCCGCGTTTGGTCTTTGTGTCGACCATCTTCCCTTTCTTGTCAATGGAGAAGTAACCGCGATGTGTCTGATAGGGATAGAACCGACGCAGATACTCGTTATACTCCTCATCGAAGATTCTGAATTCATCATTGACAAGTCGGGCATACTCCTCCTCAAATATCTTTTGGAATACTCCTTTTTTCGGTTCTCCATTCTCATCATACACACGATATTTCCCGACTTCATCAATAAAGAACAGCGACAGACATTTTATTCCTCTCTTGAATAGCTGACGTTCTTTCTCGAAGTGTGCCTTAATTGTTTCTCGAATCTGCACCCGTTGCAAGTCAAGAAGGTTCTGATCTCCCAGGACTTCCCCTTTTCGGAGAGTGATGCCGTTGGTGAATGAGACGTATCCTTCGGGTTGTATTGCATTTCCGGGGAAGATTTCGGATATATCATAACCTTTGTATTGCTCCATTTCCTTTGACTCGAAATATAGCGAGTCACCGACACCGAGAGTTTTGAAGTGACGGCGAGGCTCACCGGCGGCGTTCTTGACTTCGATTGAGATACGCGCCATAGGGGGCTTGCTCGGAGACAGGATAATGTCTTCAAGATACATGTAGCCGTTGGTGCCTCGCAGGTTCTTAAGTTCAAACCCGATAACCCGGATGCGCTTAACAAGACGCTCGCGGTAAGCGTCCAGAGCGTCGAGAGCATAAACAGTATCATGTCGTGTGCGGTGAGTCGCAGAGTAATTCAATACGAAAAGCGGATTGAATTTTTTGAGGGCCGCTTGCGTAGCAGCGCCCTCCATTCTCTGCGGCTCGTCCATGATGATGATTGGGCGGTTGGCGGCAATCACGTCAATAGGACGGCGAGAAGCGAACTCGTCACGCTTCGAGTAGATGATTCGGCTCTCCTTAGAGCGTCCGCCCTCTTTGAGAGAAGCGGCAAATGCCTGAGTGTTTATAATCATCACGTTCAGACCGGCATCCTGAGAGAATTGGTCGAGCTGATTGAGGTTCGAGCTGTTATAGATGAACCAACGTGCTTTCTTTCCGTACTGCTCCATGAAATGGTCTTCAAGCATACGGAAGGACTTAGCCACACCCTCGCGGATAGCGATACTCGGCACAACGATGATGAACTTCGACCAACCATAGAGTTTGTTGAGTTCAAACATCGTCTTTATATAGACGTAAGTCTTACCTGTACCGGTCTCCATCTCGACATCAAGGTTGACGGCACCCAAGCCGTCGATCTTGCTTAGAGACTTAGAGAGCGGCACACCTGCGAGAGACTGAACGGAGTGCAGATTATCGAGCAGCTGTTTCGACGACAGCTCAATGTCGGCGTTACGGTAGCCGTCATCTTCAAGCATCTCGCGCATAGTACCGGCAGGGAGTTTGCCAAGGTCGCGGCGATAATGAGCAGGGTCGAGATTAGGCTGACC
>JAAVBC010000020.1 GCA_014803765.1 Bacteroides sp.
CGGTCACTTCACTTGGAAAGAGGGCGTTCTGCACCTGTCGTAAATTGGAAACTATAGAGCTTTCGAATTCAATCAGTTCAATTGGAGAATGGACTTTCGCGTATTGTAAGGAATTGAAGGTAGTGAATATTCCGGACAACGCTACTTCTATAGCCGACGAAGCCTTTTTTTATTGTAGTAGCTTAGCAGAGATCTCCATTTCAAACTCAGTTATTTCAATAGGGCGCAATGTCTTCAGGAGGTGTGATAGCCTTACAGAACTGACAATTTCGGAATCCGTTAAATCAATTGACAGATGGGCATTTGACTGTTATAATTTGAAAAAAATAACTGTTAATGCAATCACGCCTCCCTCAGTTTCGGATATGGCATTCAGCCCGGAAGCATACGAGAATGCCGAATTAATAGTGCCTGCCGAAAGTAAGGGAGCATACGAAGAAGATCCCGTTTGGAAGAATTTCAAGAATCTCACATCAGGCGTAACTGCGATTACAGCGAATACTGCAGATGAGATTGCTCGCTATAGTCTGGACGGCAAACTTGTCGATCAGGATTATCGCGGAGCAGTAATCATAGTATACTCAAATAATAAAACGAAGAAAATCATCAACAAATAATCTCTCTTAAGAAAGTAATTTCAATCCTTTCATGAAGAGAATTATTTAAAAGTTGATATAGCGATTATTCATTTAACTTTTAAACCCATCCTAAGTCAGACTTGATGTAGTAGTTTGAGAAGGGGCGCGGCTCTGACGCCGACAGCAGTTATTTGGCTGCATCTCTCACTCCGGCTCCGGAGCCGCGCCTATTCCTCACTCAATCTCCCCTTTTTTCTTAGACAGAAACACATATGCTTTTTTCTTGACATAAGCACATAAGCACATAAGGATGAAACTAATTCCTTAAGTACTTGGTAGAGGAGAGAGAGTAAAATTCTTATGTGCTTATGTGCTTCTGTCAAAAAAGAAGCTAAGTGCTTACATCAAGAGCTTATGTGCTTCTGTCTAAGAAAACAAAAAGGCGTTTCCTCACGGAGACGCCTTCTTTACATTCTAAAAGTTGTTATGTCGTTGTTATAAATTTACTCGTGGGCGAAGATGGATTCGAACCACCGAAGGTATAAACCAGCAGATTTACAGTCTGCCCCATTTGGCCACTCTGGTATTCGCCCTTGAAGAAATCGCTTCGTTTTTCGTCCCGCGATTTCTTACACTACAAAGTTAGAAAAAAAAGTTCATTCAACAAAGAATCCTTAACATTTTTTAATAAAATTCCTTCTCTTTGCCTGAACTTCCCATGTTTTTGTCCTCTGGACACCGCTACACGGCTATTCTTTTTTATCAGATGCTGAGGCGGCGGAGCGTAGAAAGGAGTTCTTTGTTGATAGGTTTGTCGTTCTTGATGGCACGGGTGAAGGGCACATAGACGATTTCATCGTTCTTGATGCCGATCATCACATTCCGCTGGTCGTCCTGAAGCGCATCGATTGCCGCCGCGCCCATACGGGATGCCAATATACGGTCGAACGCCGTCGGGCTTCCGCCGCGCTGCAGATGTCCCAAAATCGAAACGCGCACATCATAACCGGGATACTCTTCGTTAACACGCTGCGCGAGACCCATCGCACCACCCGTCACAGGACTCTCCGCCACCAATACGATTGAAGAGTTCTTCGACTTGCGGAATCCATTCTGAATAAGCTCTGCAAGCTGGTCGACCTGAGTTGATATCTCAGGGATGATCGCAGCCTCAGCTCCTGATGCAATCGCACCGTTCAATGCCAAAAAACCGGCGTCGCGACCCATGACCTCGATAAAGAACAGACGCTCATGCGATGTGGCTGTGTCGCGAATCTTGTCGACGCAATCCATGATGGTGTTCAACGCTGTGTCGTAACCGATTGTAGAGTCTGTGCCGTAAAGATCATTGTCGATTGTGCCCGGCAATCCGATAATCGGGAAATTGAACTCGTTGGCAAAGATGCGCGCACCCGTCAGCGAACCGTCGCCGCCGATGACCACGAGCGCATCTATCTCATGGCGCTTCAAAACATCATAGGCACACTGGCGCCCTTCCGGAGTCTCGAATTCCTTACAACGCGCCGTCTTCAGGATTGTGCCGCCACGCTGGATGATGTTACTGACATTCTGGGTTGAGAATTCCTGAATCTCATCTGTGATGAGACCCTTATAACCTCTGTAAATCCCATAAACTCTGTAGCCGGCGAATATACCCGCACGGGTCACGGCGCGTATTGCCGCATTCATGCCCGGAGCATCGCCGCCCGATGTCAATATGCCGATTGATCTTATCTTCTCCATATATTTTGTTATTTATAATTTCCGTTTTGTCTTTATAATTGTCGCTGACTATTTACATACAAAATTAACAAATATTGCCTATATGCCAAAAAAATAGTAACTTTGAATTAATTTCAAAACCACTTTTTTATAAGCACATATAGTTATAAAATGTTCAGTCCTGAAACTATTAAAAATATCATATTCGATCTTGGCGGTGTCATTATCGACCTGCGTCGCGAAAATGCGGTCGCTGCCCTGCAGCGCCTCGGACTCGCGGATGCCGATGAACTCCTCGGGCTTTACCGTCAGGAAGAACCCTTCCTCGGACTTGAGACGGGCAGACTCCATGCCGGCGAATTCTTCGAAATCATCCGACTTAAATGCCCGGACGCCACTGATGTGGAAATCACTGAAGCCTTCAATCAATTCCTCGTCGGAATCCCCCCTCAACGCCTGGAGCGACTCCTCGAATTGAGAAAAAGAGGCTATCGCATATTCGCCCTTTCAAACACTAACCCGGTGATGTTCAATAGTTGGATCACCGAGCATTTCCGCCAGGCAGGTCTTACGGTGAATGACTATTTCGATGGGATAGTCGCAAGCTTTCAGGAGTTATGCTGCAAGCCCGACCAACGAATTTTCAGGATTATCCTCGACCGCTATCACCTCAATCCTGCAGAGACTCTGATGCTCGATGACTCGGAAGCCAACTGCGAAGCTGCCCGCAGCGTCGGAATGCAGGCTTTCAGAATAGGCAAGGATAGGGATAACGATGTTCTGGCTGCCACAAATCCCTTTATCCGCTAATCCCCTCTCATAAGCAAGCAATGAAAAGAGTCGCCACTGTCGGCACATTCGATGGAGTTCATCGCGGTCATCACTGCGTGCTGGAGACGCTGCGTTCATACGCCGGGACTCACGCCATGACGCCGCTCGTCGTGACATTCCGAAATCATCCCCTGTCGGTCATCGCCCCCGAGCGCGCACCCGGCTCGCTCTGCTCTCCGGAAGAGAAGGAAGCGATGCTGCGGCATGAGGGTATGGAGGTCGACATGGAGACCTTCACTCCCGATATGTGCGCACTCTCTGCAAGGGAATGGATCCGCCGCCTGCGCGACAACCATAATGTCCGCGCAATTGTTATCGGATATGACAACACTTTCGGTTGTGATGGACGGACGATGAAGCGCGAGGATTATATTAAGGCGGGTAAAGATGAGGGGGTCGATATAGTCGTCGCCCCTGAAATCGACGGCATTTCAAGTTCCGCCGTGCGTAAGGCTGTCGAAGCAGGGAATCTGGAAAAAGCGGCTGAAATGCTCGGCAGATTCTACACACTGCGCGGAAAAGTAGTCAGAGGGAAGCAACTCGGCAGGACTATCGGCATCCCGACAGCCAATCTCCTACCCGACAATGCCGACGCAGTTCTCCCTCCGTTCGGAGCCTACATATCCGAAGTCAGGATACCCGATATGCCCCCTTTCCGCGGAGTAACGAATATCGGAGTGCGACCTACGGTGGACAACGCTACCCTCCCTGCCATATCCATCGAGACTTATATCCTCGATTTCGACGCCGACATCTATGATGCCGAGATCGAAGTCAGTCTGCTGCATTTTCTTCGCAGCGAAGAGAAATTTCCATCTCTCTCCGATCTTAAGCGGCAGATAGAGAAAGACATCCTCTGCGCCCGCCGCTACATACCCCTCCCCCTCCACTGCCAATAAGTGCCACTGAGCTGCCTCTCCGGCGATTCAGCAAGCAGTGAACCTTAAGTAAATAACCCATTACAATATATAAAGAATAAGGACCATGGAAGTAATCAATTTTGCAGAGACTCCCTCCCTCGTGAGCCGCTATATGATGGAACTGCGCGATGTCAATATCCAGCACGACCCGCTGCGTTTCCGCACAAACCTCGACCGCATCGGTGAGATCATGGCGTATGAGATTTCGCGCCGCCTTAATTATAACAATGTCGATATCACTACCCCGTTAGGTCCCTGCGTATGTCAGGATATTGCCGACCGCGTTGTGTTAGGCACTATCCTGCGTGCCGGACTCCCCTTCCATCATGGATTCCTAAATTACTTCGACCGGGCTGAGAATGCATTTGTCAGTGCCTATCGCCGATATAAGGAGAAGGGGGATTCATTCGATGTGCTCGTAGAGTATCTGGCTTCCCCCTCGATTGAAGGGAAAACACTCGTGCTGGTTGATCCGATGCTCGCTACAGGTTCAAGCATGGAACTCGCCTATAAGGCACTCCTGACAAAGGGGACTCCCGCCAAGATTCACATAGCCTCCGTCATCGCATCGCGTCAAAGTGTCGAATATGTGAAGCAGCATTTCCCCGAAGACACTGTGCTTTGGGTCGGAGCTATTGACGATGAGGTCAATTCTCATTCCTATATCGTCCCCGGCTTGGGCGATGCCGGCGATCTCGCTTACGGCGAGAAAGATTAAATTTATCATCACCTACTTATCCAATCAGACATGCGTTTGGATTCGATCGAACTTCTTGACTTCAAGAATATTCCGGAGGCTCACCTGGAGTTTTCGGCAGGCGTCAACTGCTTCACCGGTCTTAACGGCATGGGGAAGAGCAATCTTTTGGAGGCTATCCATTTTCTCTGCATCGCCCGCGGCTTCTCCTCTATGCCGGAGAGTGCCCTGATACGCCACGGCGCAGAAATGTTCTCCATCAAGGGGGATTTCACTTCCGATGCCGGGACTCCCGAAAGGGTCAGTGCGGGATTAGTGAAGGGGAAAGGGAAATCCCTGAAACGCAATGGAAAGGAGTATTCCAAGATTTCCGAACATTTCGGGGCTTTTCCGATTGTCAGCGTCATCCCCTCGGACTCCTCAATCGTCAGCGGTGGCGCAGAGGAGCGCCGGAGACTCACCGACATGGTGATCTCGCAGGCTGACCCCGCCTATCTCTCACGCCTTATCCGCTATACGCGCTCCCTGGAGAGCCGCAATCGGATGCTGCGTGCCGGAGTGCGCGATGATCTCCTCTATGAATCCGTAGAGAATGCCATGGCAGAAGCTGCCGAAGTAATCCATCGCTCACGCAAGGAATGGGTCGAAAAAATATCCCCGATTATGTCGCGTTATTATTCCGTAATCGCGGGAAACGACGAGGAGGCATCCCTTGAATATAAAAGTGTGCTCAACGACGCCTCCCTCCCCGAAGTGCTGGCGGAATCAAGAGCGAAAGACGCAGTGTTGGGTTTTACGTCAAAGGGGATTCATCGCGATGATCTGACGACCCGACTCGGAGATTACTCCATGCGCCGCCTCGGAAGTCAGGGACAAGTGAAGTCCTTTACACTCGCCCTGCGCCTCGCCATCTTCGATTATATCCGCGAAGCCAACGGCAAGACCCCGATCCTCCTGCTCGATGACATCTTTGATAAACTCGATGCCCACAGGGTGGAGCATATCCTGAAAATGGTCAGCGGCAACGAAGGATTCGGTCAGATTTTTATCACTGACACCAACCGCAGCCATATCGACACAATCCTTTCCGATCTAAGCGGCGATCCCCGCCTTTTTGAAGTGTCGGAAGGTGTGATTACACCCGCCGGATAATCCCCCGAAGCCTGCGGATCAAGAAAAAAAATGAAATGAAGCGAACAGAGATTCAATCCATTGGAGATGTGCTGAGAAGCGTGCTCGACGAATCGAACATGAGCCTGCGCCTTGCCGAACTGAAAGCCGGAGAAATCTGGCAGGAGATGATCGGCAGCGAACTGGCATCGAAGTGCATGCGTCCCTACGTCAAGAACGGCGTCATGAGCATCCGGGTCACGGATGCAGCCCTGCGCCATGAATTCCACATGCAGCGCAGCTCGATGATAAGGGCAATCAACCGGCGACTGAACGCCAACATAATCTCCGACATCCGCTTCATCGGCTAATTCCAAATTCCCAATTCCTAACGACTCCTAAAATGGATAGAAAAGAAATAGAATCCATCGACCTCTCCGATTTCCGTCATTCCCTCCCCGTCCAGATTAGATTCAACGACATCGATATCCTCGGACACCTCAACAATATAGTCTATTTCGCATTGTATGATCTCGCCAAAGCACGCTTTCTTGAGACAATCCGCGATGGGCATGTCGATTGGAGGAAAGTGGAATGTGTGATCGCCAACATCGACTGCACCTATATCAAGCAGATTCTTTTCGGCGAAGAAATTGAGGTGAAGTCGCGCTGCATCCACCTTGGCGAACGCTCCTTCATCCTTCGCCAATGCCTTGTAGAAGTAAAGACTCAGGAGATACGCTCCGTATGCGACACTGTCATGGTCTGCTTCGACCCCTCTACCGGTAAGTCAGCCCCGATGAGTCCCACACTGCGCTCGGCGATCATAAACTATGAGAAAATGACTGATATCCTCCCCTACCCGGAGAGCGACTCCGCCGGCGGAGATATTAAAGCTGAGAAATGAACCCTCCCCCCTCACGGAGCGTTTAATTTAGAAGGATATATAAATCCTGTTTTAGAAGAAAACGTAAGTAATAACCCTATTTTATATGGCATCTATAGACCTCCCTCTCGATCTTAAAGCCTTCGATAAGAAAGGCAATGACTACAACATTCTCCTCCTCGCCGAGCAGTCACGCGGCGCTATCGCCTCCCTTATGGAAGATGAACGCTACATGGACGCTCTCGAACGCTCCGTAGCAATGATGCGCGACCTGCGTGAATTTTCTGACTTCGAGAATAAGGAATTCCGCGCAATTTTTGCCGCAACTCTTTTCGATCTCGCTGAAATCCATTACAGCCTGAAAGACTACCGACAGAGCGAGAAGGAACTTGAAACTCTCTTCAAAGTCCTCGGCAAACTCGCTAAGGAGGATCCGGAACGCTTCGGAGAATTCCACATCCTCGCCATGGAACTCGCCGCCAGAATCATACGCTCGCGTAAGAAAGCGATAGAAACTCTGATTAAGGAGAAACTCAACACTGAGGCTCTCTATGAGAAAGTGAATGCCGGCATATCCTCCGCCACTGATCGCCTTGTCGAATCACTCCGCAAGGTCGGCGAACTCATGGCTGCCTCAGGGGCTTACAAGGAGGCTCTGAAGTTTTATGCAGAAGCCGTGAAGTTCTCCAAAGATCGTTCAGGGAAGGTAGGCAGACTTGAAATAGCTCTGACGATTGAAATGGCTGAGGTGATGAGCCGCGTCAAGTCAATGCGTCAGCGTGCACGCCGACTTTTAGCTGCAGTGCTCCCGCATGCCATAGCTTTGGAGATAGTGGAATTGGAGGAACAGATTATCTCCCTTATGGAGATGATCGACAAACCGGAAGAGCAAACTCCCCGCTGGAAGACCTTCCTCAACTCCCTCTCTTATTCCAATCTTAAATCCTATATCTCACGAGGTGAGAGCAAACAGGAAGAATCCTCAGCCGGAAAGGAGAAAGAGGAATCTGAAGATTAACTTATACACCCATACACACCAGAGATAAGAAATGTCGACTATATTGAATACTAACGGGGAAAACCTCGAAATTCCCGCTCCCTATAATCCCACGGCATTCACGTGTGATATCGTGACTGCCAAATGGAATCCGGAAGTTACCCACGCACTGCGCGACGGCGCCGTAGAAACACTGCGCAAAGCAGGCGTTAAGGAGGAGAATATACGCCTCCATGACGTGCCGGGCACTGTGGAACTCATCAATGCAGCCGGCGTGCTCGTGAAGCGCCGCCCGGATGCAGTGATCATCATCGGCTGCGTAATCCGCGGCGATACTCCGCATTTTGACTACGTCTGCCAACAGGCAACTCAGGGAGCTGCTATGATTAACGCACAGGGAGAGACACCCCTTATCTTCGGTGTGCTCACTGTCGACAACCTTCAGCAGGCGCTCGACCGCGCCGGAGGCGCCCTCGGCAACAAGGGAGCGGAAGCCGCAGTCGCTGCCATTGAGATGGCAAATTTTCATGCACGGATTTGCTGAAACTGTGCGGAGTTTTGTTAAGAAACGTTAATAAAATGTTAAAATCCCCACTTTTTTCAGTGAAGAGAGTGTTTGAATGAAAAATAAAATGTAACTTCGCAACGTTTTTGATAGCAAAAGAAATTGTTTTATTATTTTAATTTTTACGATCATGAAAAAAGTAGTTCTCGCTCTCGCTGTTGTTTTCAGCGTAGCACTCGTATCTTGCTCTTCTAAGGAAGCTGCTGCAACTGACACTGATTCTGCAGCTGTAGAATCAACTGAAGTAGTTGAAGACACTGTAGCTCCCGCTGCTGACTCTGTAGTAGCTGATTCAGTTGTTGCTGACTCTGCAAAATAAGAGCAATCCTTACGAGGATATCAAAAATTAAGTGGATTTCCCGACCGGGAAATCCACTTTTCTAATTAATACCCCTCTACCCCCGATCCCTTTCTATGCGCATAAATGGCTCAGACCCGTACATTGCTTTAACGCTGTTAATAAAGAAGTTTATTAATAGAGCGCGGATTATGCCCATGCGCAATCCGTTATGGCTCTTCGCCGTTATTTCTCTTTTCTGCTGTTGCGGTAGGGAGCAATTGTCGCAGCGCCTGAAGGAACTCAATACCCTTTCAGAGTCCAATCCTGAATTGGATATTATTACGATGAGTATACCGAATTGCTGAGTCAATACTATAATGAAAACTCCAACGCTCTTGTGATTCAGCAGCAGGCGGCATATAATTATCGGCTGCAACAGCAGAAGCGCCTGAAGGCGGAAGCGTCAGTCAACAGAGCCATCATTTTTATCGGGATTCTATGTGTTTTGGCTCTTCTATTGGCTTTTGGAGTTGTATGGTTTAAATATCAGAATAAGAAGAACCTGATTAAACTCCAGGAGGCTTTGGACTTAATCCATTACATAAGGGAGAATGAACTCCCGGAGGCAGCTGATGAAACTGCTCATAAACAAGGAGAGTCTTCCGCAGGGAATACTCCCTTGAGCAAATCATTTGCTTCAGACAACAAGAAGACCGATGCCCTCCGACGAGAGTTGCAATGCGAATTACATAACATTTCCAAACAGCGATCTCTTCCGAGAGTTGGCGAGCGGATAACTAACTCAGAGATATACTCAGTCTTTGGCGCAGCTGATACCGACAATCAGGTTGTTCCGGACGATTCAACCTACTGGGAAGAACTTGAAAAGACCGTGCTGCACAGTTATCCTAATTTCAAGCGTCGATTGGAATTGCTGTCCGGAGGCAATCTCAAGCGAAGTGACTACCGGACGGCGTTATTGATCAAGTGTGGTTTTTCGGCAGCTGCTATAAGCAGAATAGTTGGAAGAAAACGCAATAGCATCAAGTATCGCACAGACTCTCTATCAAAGAAATTCTTTGACACCGCCATTGACACCACCCAGTTCTACAAGATCATCCGCATCCTTTAATCCTCTCCCCTCAGACAGAAGCACATGCTTTTTTCCTTAGACAGAAGCACATAAGTTCTTTTTCTTGACAGAAGCACAGAAGCACATAAGGTTTTTATTCTTGACAGAAGCACAGAAGCACAGAAGCACATAAGGTTTTTATTCTTGACAGAAGCACATAAGCACATAAGCACATAAGGTTTTTATTCTTGACAGAAGCACATAAGCACATAAGCACATTATCTCAACAGCACATAAGCACATAAGCACAGAAGTTCCTTTTTCTCGACTGAAGCACAGAAGAATTTGTAACCTCAAATGTAGGGACGCACGGCTCGTGCGTCCGGCGATAATATTGAACATCACCATAATAAAAGCGGACGCACGAGCCGTTACCCTTGCATCGTTCCTCACCGGATTGAAGAATAGCCCGAGTTAAGAGAGATTTGATATATATTGTCGAAAAGTTGGATATTCTTCGGGCACATTCATCTTTTTCCGAAGTCTGGCAGAGAACTTGTTGGAATTGGACACACCTAAATATGAAGACGCTTCTTTTCCATATAGACCAATCGCCAAAAAACATACGAAATATGTCTCCTTCTTGTCAAGACCGGCAGAAATACATTTCGCCAAAACCTTTGGATAGGCTGCCCTCACCGTGTCATACAAGTAGTTCAGGAAGCGCTCTTTATCATTTTTGATATACTTCCTCAATTTTGTCAGTTGAGTATGCGTATTTAAATTGTCGGTGACTATCTCCCTTATCAAATCATTGATTACTTCAATACGGTCCTTAATAATCTTATCCACCTCCGAATTAAGCGTATGATTAGATTTCAGAAGCGATTCCAATCCTATTTTCTCCTTGTCAAGATTCTCTACCTCCTCAATTAGTTCCCGGGATTTAATTTCAAGCCGTCGGTTGTCTTCCATCAGATCTCCATATTTAAGGGTCAGTATCCGATAGTTTTCCCTCAACTCCTTACGCTGCTTCTTTATCCTTAGAATAAGGAACAGACCTACAAGCAAAAAGATCACACATAACGCAATTATCAATGACGCCACAATCTGAGAATGTATACGCTCATACTTCTGTTGCGCCACATCCAATTCCAACTTATATTTATCGTTCGTAAACATAAGTTGGCTGTTAAAGAGATAGTTATGCCTATGCGTAATATTTTCTATATAATCCTTATAGGCTGCGATCGCACGCTTCGGCATATCATTCGCGACAAAAATATCAGGAGCTATACTATTATACTTTATGGAATCATCAAGATTGCATTTTCCCGATGCAAGGTAAGCATTAGCCTCTGACAGATATTTCAGCGACTCCTCCGCGTTGCCATCTAAGAATGTGGCATAAGCCAGATTCATAATAGATTGAAATGATAAATTCGGTTTACTCTTAAGATCAAGAATATCCTTTTTCAAGTTCAGCGAGTCTCCAAATATTATATCGTAAGACACCTTAAGATTATTTATATCATATCCTGTGGAGGATGTCTGATCCGGAAAGCGTTGACAGATGGCAAGCATCTCATTGGATTCTTTCTTGTTTTCGGTCAAAATCGCACCGAGAAGTACCCTCATACAGGCTTTCAGATAATACACTGTGTCATTAAGAGAATGATATATATTCCCCGCTCTCTTATTCATATCCATAAACGCCGTATAATCATATTGGGCATAATACATTGCGCCGGACGCTACATACACCTTAGCCAGCATTTCCTTATCCTTACACTTTACGGAATCTTGTGCAGCATACAAAAATCTCATCAATGCATTCTCAAGTTCTCCTCTATTCTGATAAATACGTCCTTCGTAATATCGAGTCTTAAGTTTTTCGTCGGCAGAACCCTTTTTCTCATAATAATCCAATGCCGGCTTAAGAACTTGGAAACTTGTAGTGTCTACATAATTTTTATCCAACGCTATGGATTTGAGCAATGCATAGCGCGCCTTATCTTCTCTTCCTTTTAGCAAGGTGGTATCAATATCCTCCAATATTCTCAAACCGGAGTCAGGATGTGATGAAAGAATTTTTTCAGCTTCATCCATATTCTGCTGAAGCTCTTTCGGACTTCTATTGCAAACTACGCAAATAAGCGCAGTAGAGCACAACAATAAAATTTTCGAGAATCTATATAAGTGTTTTCGGAAACTATTCATTTTATTCATCAACTATGCGATTTGTTGTTTACTCTGCTTATCCATCTCCACGGGTCTGCGAGTCTGCAAAACTAACAAATAAATTCATGTTTTACAAATAATCCTAAATAATGAATCCCGAATGAATCATATTTGATCATACTGGATCATGAGCAAGCGGGTCATGAATAATGATTAAGATGAATCCCGAAGATTATCGGACAAAAGCATGATTTTTCCCTCAAAAAATAGCTTAAAAACCCAGGGGGTATTCGATTCAAAAAAAGATTTTTTCAACGCCTTAAATATCAATACGTTATAAACGCGAAGGGTATACGATTTTTTTGCCAATTAATAATATTCGCTTTAACTTTGCAATTGAACCTTTTATAAAAATTAATAATATTTCATCATGAAAAGAGCTTTATTTTTATGCCTGCTGATAGCATCAGTTCTGACTTGCTTCGCAGAAAAGAAGAATGTAGATATCCGGTTTCAAAGAGTCAAAGAGGGAGTGATTGGATCGGGAATTGACCGATCTATTGTCGACATTACTTTACCGATTGTCGTGACGATTGATGACTCTACGGGATATTTGGAAGTAACAGCGCCCTCCGATCTTACGGGAATGGTGTACGTCTATAATATCAGTGGATCGCTCGAACGCTCTGCATCGAAACTGAACGTCACTCTTCCTATCCCTCAACGCCGCCAGACCCATGTAGTCACCATCAAAGGCGATGATTGGAGCGGCGAAGGAAAGTTCATCTATTGATAGTCATCTCTAATCGAAAGATAGATGATATCGGTTAATCTTAATAATTTACAAATCTATTTATGAAACGAATTCGAATTTTATCAGGATTGGCACTTTTAGTGCCCTTCCTTGCAATTGCAGACAAGATCGACTATTCCGCAAATGAGGACGGGATCCAGATTTCGTATGTAATTGAGAACCTCTATCAAGAGGAATCCTTATTATATCCGGGAACTACGAAGTTTATGATCGAGAACTTTGGAGTGCTTGAGGCTGACAATTATCCCTCCTTGCTCCAAAAGATTGAATCTTTCCAGATCCCCGAGGGGAAGAAAGTGGGAAACATATCTTACACTGCTGAGACAGTTGGAGATAATGGAAACGCTTATCTGAAGTCAATTGACGCATTTAGTGTGATAGTTATGGAAAAAGATGGTGTGGCAGTAGACTCTAAAAGAATTATTAATAAATAATCGCAACGACATGGGAAAAAAGATTTTATTTATGGTAGTATTTCTTTTCGCTTCTGTGGTCAATGCATGGTCACATGAAGTTAAGGAGATTATCTCCCCATCACATGGGGTGTTCTACTATTACGAGAACGTTTATTATAAAATTACAAATGAAGAGAAAAAAGAGATTACACCCATTAATCCGGTAGTATATGGATTAACAATATTGGATGGTTGGTATTACCGAGACAGCCTAATAGCCTTACCTCCGGATATTCATATTGCCGGAGAAGAATACACAGTATCCTCTATCTCCGAAGAATGTTTTGGTTGTCTTGTGTATCCACTTAGTATGGCCAATACCGTAACGCAAGTGGAGTTCTGCAATTTTAATGGTTGTTATCAACCTATTCTCTGGAGTGAAAACATTGAATCTTTCGGAGATAATTGCCTGAATTTATGCGAATTTTCACATTTGGTTCTTCCCAAGAGGTTAAAACGACTGGGTGCAGAGTGTGTCAACAATAATCAGTTTCATCGTATTTATTTGGAGGATTGTGAGGAACTGGAGGAGATTGGAGAGAAATCCTTCTCAGGCAATTCCATGCTTAATTATGTATACTTCCCCTCTTCTTTAAAAGTTATTGGGAACAATAGCTTTTGCAATAATAAGATGCTTACATATTATGATCTTCCTGGTGCGATAGTCGGAGAGGAATGCTTTTGTGATAATCAAAGCCTTGAGAATGTCACGCTTTCAGATGGAATTGAGATTGGTGCTGGCTGCTTTAACAATAATCCGAAGCTAAGTAAGATTACGATCAATTCAAAATTCAGCGGTGCTGAAAATTGTTTTAATAACTGCCCGAATATTAGAGTAATTAAATTTATGGACAAACATCCGGATGAAGAGTTAAAGATTCCCGAAAGCAGTTTTAAAGATATTGATCCTGAGAAGTGCGCTATCGTAGTGCCGATGTATTGTCAGGAGGAGTATAAAGAAGTTATACGGAATTGTGGAAATTCAAGAATTTCCCAACTTCCGATTATCCAATCCGTCGATTATGTTGATTCAGTCGATAACATAGATACTCCTGCTGATATAGAAGAAGTGGAATTTTTCAATCTTTCCGGAGTAAAAATTAATCCTGAATCCGATGTAGTAAGTCCTCAGATTCTGATTAAGCGTCAAGGAAATCATGTGGAAAAGATTATCAGATAACCTTTTCCAACATTTTAATAAATAACTTTATAAATTTTCTTCACATTATGAAAAAGACGTTTTTTCTAATGTTGACATGCGTCATCTTACTGACTGCATGTTCTCAGGAGCCGATTGAGAGTGTTCAATCGGCGAGTAATCAAGACTTCAGAACAACTGAAGGAACTCGCTCACTTAGCGATGCGCTACAAATTGCCAACGATTTCTTTTCGCAAACGGAATCGACCACTCGTGCTGCTCGTAGAGTTGTAGAAAGCGTAGAGGGTGTCTCTGCTTCCCTTACAAGGAGTGGAAATGAAAGTCCGGCTTTGTATCTTATCAACTATGCGGACGATCAGGGCTATGCATTAATCGGAGCAAACGAACAAGCGTATGGCATTTATGCTATCTCGGATAAAGGTCACTTTGCTCTGACAGACACAGTTGGCAATGAAGCCCTCTCAGACTTTGTCAGCAAGGCTATCTATCATGCTGAGGCTATGTCATATGCACCGATTCCGCAAGATGAGACTCGTGCAATAATTGTGGATTTAAAATATCAGATTACTGATAAAGTTGAGCCTATGCTCCCATATGGAGCAGCTTACTGGCATCAGAACGCACCCTACAACAAATATTGCTACACCACTGATAAGCTCTTCCCTCAGCCTGTGGGATGTGGACCTCTCTGCCTCGCTCAATTAATGTCCTACTATGATGAGTACGTAAATAGACCCTATTGGGTGAAATATGAAGGTCTCAATTTAAATTGGAATGATTTTGCATATATGGGTTACAACGAAGATGGAACTCCGGATAACGACAAGGAACTGGATAACTTTGCCCAATGTCTTAAACTGCTGAGAACGCTCCTTAAGGGAGAGATGGCAAATGGACAATTCTATACAGATAGTGAGAATTTTTTAGGAGCCCTTACTCAAATCGGATATGAAAATGCAGAACTCTTCTCGGATAAGCCATTAAATGATGTAATGAATGATGTCAAAACATTTATGAAATCAGGTATAAATGGCTACTTACGAGCACCGCTTATTTTCTACGGCGTGAAATCACAAGGAAACGACAAAGGTCATTTCTGGGTTGTAGATGGATACGTGGAAAGACGGCATCGTAATTTGGCTGGTTATCCTTTGTATGTAAATGACCCTATCTTATTTCATTGTATCTGGGGTCAGCAAGCAGGCACTTCTTTCAACAACGGTTACTACGCTTATTTAACGGCTTCTGACATGATTGAAGCTCAGGAATATTATCCGACAGGCGGAAAGGGAGAAACGCTGGCGAACCCTTATTACGAACTTATGGTAATAGGAGGATACAAGAGAAAGAATTCAAATTACTAAAAAATTAAGACCCACCCTTTGGTTTATTATTTTGATTCTATCACCCATTAACTATCGTCAAATGTGGGGACGCACGTTTGAAGTGTGTCTGACGCTTATATTATTGGTAAACACTGCAATATAAACAGACGCACGAACCGTGCGTCCCTACATTTGACAAGATTCTACCATAACAATCCAAGGATTGCATAAAATAGATTAAAGTTCTTAAATCATAAACACATTGGTGGGTTTAGGAGTCTTAAGTTAAACAAATAAAACAGAAATGACAATGAAACAACTGCATCCGAAAATGACGTTGGCGGCTCTGATGCTAATGCTGTTCAGCTCAATGGCTGCCAAAGATTTCGAATATACGTATGAAGGTCAGAC
>JAAVBC010000021.1 GCA_014803765.1 Bacteroides sp.
AGATTGTTGGAAAGAATCCAAAATCCTCTCTTCTTCCAGCGTCTGAATAATCTTGAAATCAAAGGGACCCAATGGCAAGCCTACGGCAATCTTCAACTGCTGCAAAATCCATTTAAAGGACCGGTGATAATCCATCGCTCCGACTCAGAGGCTATCTTAAATGCAAAGCATCGCAGATGGAAGCATCTGTATGATAATGGCGGCGTACTGGTCTCGCCATTCATTTCTCAAGCTGAAAAAGAAGTCAGGCGAGAGTGTGAAGACGCGGGAGGTAAGATTATCCTCATTTCCAAACAGCCATTCGGTGAGCGCCGGAAACCGGCTGCCCATGATTTCGAGCAATGCTCCCGAGGCTCCTTATTGATTCTTGCTCCCGTCATTCCTCTCCCTCCCGGCAGAGAAACCTTCCTCTTCCTTAATTCGATTGCAGAATTTATCACCGATATAATGCCGAAAAGCACCTCCCGATAATTGGGGACAATCTTAACATCACTTCCACCGGCAATCCGTTTGTATGTAACTTTGAATTTACCATCATAACTCTTCAAGAGCATCTCCTTATCAAATTCCTCAATATGACGGGCATATATTTTGGAATAAATTTTAAGCATATTCAATAAGATTTTATTTTGAATATTAGATAATTGTTATTACATTTGCGCAAAAGCGGTGTGACTAACTATATCTCAAATAGACTCCACTGTACACCGCACCGTAGCGGGGCTAAGGGGAACAACGAGTAGAAATGCTTACGGAATTTCTGAAAATAAAACCTACTGAAATGAATGAACGTATTAAAAGTTTGATTCCGAAAATACAGGAGTATATGAAGACCAAGCCAATTCTCAGGGCTTGGTTATTCGGTTCTTATTCCCGCGGAGAGGAGACCCCGGAAAGCGATATCGATATTCTTGTAGATTATGATGAATCAAAAGGAATGGTTTCCCTTTTTAAAATGGGGGGAATGCTTATGGATCTCACTGCCATAACGGGAACCCAAGTAGATTTAGTAGAACGGAGAGGACTTAAGGCTTTCGCGCGTGCTTCTGTAGATAATGATAAAATATTAATTTATGAGAGATAACCTTAGGGATCCAGGTCGTCTACGACACATGTTGGAGATGGCTGTATTACTACAAAAAGAAAAGGAGAATCATTCTTTGGAATCCATTAAAAATGATCCTATCTTATTTTATGGATTGACAAAAATGACTGAAATAATTGGAGAAGCTGCCTATAAAATCACAAAAGAATTTAAGGACAGCCACCAAGAATTACCATGGAATGAAATTCAAGGAATGAGACAATACATAACTCCAGTAAATTCCTTAAAATTCAAGAATCATGTCTGAACAGGAAGAATTAAAATTATTCGAAAAAATTGAGAAAGGGTTGTCGAAATCTTTTGAAAATTTACTACACCGTAAAGCGGCACTTGGACAAGACATGGTCTTTGCTGATGAAAACGGACAGCCTCGTATTGTCTCCGCCCGCAAAACCCTTGAGGAATATGAAAAGAAACACGGCTGACCCATACAAACTGATATCAATGAAATCATACATATATGCCTGAGACTGATAAACATATGTTAATTCTTGATGCTTTAAAGAGGAAAGCTGCTGAGATTCTTCCAAAGGGGTCTCAAATGTCTCTGTATGGTTCTCGGGCACGCGGAGATGCCACTCCGGATTCAGATTGGGATATTCAAATTCTTATTCCGGGAGAAGAGAAAATACCTTTTGACTTTTGGGATAAATACGCCTGGCCTTTGGTATATATTGGTATAACGATGGGAGAAGAAATAAATCCGAGATTATATTCCTTTGCCGGTTGGTTAAAACGTAGTTTCCTCCCATTTTATAAGAACGTGGAGAGAGATAAACTCACAATCTTTCAAAATTGAATGTTATGACTCTCAAATCTGAAGAAAGAAATACTATTGTAGCATATCGACTCGAAAAAGCAAATTCTACGATCCAACAAGTTAAGGATATTGGGAATCTCGGCTATTGGAGTCTTGCTGCCTCCCGATTGTACTATGCAGTCTATTATGCTTGTGTTGCATTGCTTATTCATAATGGGATTGAGGCATCAACACATAGAGGAGTTATCAGAATGGTAGGTGACAAATTCGTAAGAACCGGAATTCTTACTCCTGATGATTCAAAGTTGATCGGACGCCTTTTTACAATGCGTCAAACCGGAGATTATGACGACCTTTACGATTGGGAAGAATCAGATGTAACCCCTCTGATTCCAAAAGCTGAAGAATTCGTCATGCGGATTTCAAATCTTATTCACACGAAATGAAGAAAGGATATTGTACTTCTCTGACTCAGCTAAAAGACGCGCGCTCCAGACTAAAAAAGGAGAAAAGCGGGGGCTTTTCTCCTTGATGTTTCTTTTTGTTGATAATTGATGGGATGGAAGCGGGATTATTTCTTGCCGAAGAGACCGGAAACTGTATCTGTCACCTTGTCTTTTACTTCTTCTATCACTTCTTTCCCTTTTTCTGTGGATGCAAATTCTTTTACTTTCTCCACCGCCGCCTGTACCTTCTCATCCTTTAAGAGATCCCCGGCTTTGTCTTTTAATTCGTCTAACATAACAACTTGTTTTTAATAATTATACTTGCCTATCCTCGCCGGGATTTTACCTCCGGTTTCCACTTTTTCAAGCCTTCCCGAAATTTACTCCTCTTCAGGATAGTATCTCTATAACATTAAAAGCTGCCAATTAGTTGCAAATTACTTTTCGTCTTGCGGTTAAAAATTATTAATTCACCGGCATGAGGATTATTCTTTAATCATATTGAATCGGGTTCCCAGCGATGGCGCTTCAAATCAACATTACCATTTGGGCGAAATGCTATCCCCTCCTTCGCCAACCGGGCAGGTTGACTCAGCCAATGAGGAGCCGTGCGCCCGACAGCGTTTACAACCCGATGGCAAGGTACTTCTCCGTCGGGTCCAATCATTGACAGAATCCTTCCTACAAGCCGTGCATGAGTCGGACTCCCTGCCAACGCCGCAATATCACCGTAAGTAGACACCTTTCCATAGGGAATCTCTTTTACAATCTCCCTGACCGCCCTGGCAAACTCTATCTTATCTATCCGATTATTCATATAGATATAAGTTGAGACAACTCTCCCTTTTACACGTATATAAGTGAGAACAGCCACTCCCGGTCCTTCGCATTACGAACGGATATGATGAGGCATCTCGGCGGGAATCACCATTGAGAGTTCTACAAGTCCTGCAATCTTTCCTTCATGAGTCCAGGGAGTCTGAAAAATCATCTTATGGACACCGTGCTTTTCGATAGTATAGCAGTTTGAGCCGCCCTCTGTTAGCAAACGGGCGATTATCCCACGCGAATTGGGATTATGACATTCAAGGAGATTCTTACCGATAAGTCGGTCGGTGCCTTCGGCGAAAGTGTCGCGGGATTTCTGATTCATGTAGATAATGTTGCAGTCGGCATCGCAGACAGTCACCGCGCAATTCATGCCGTATGCCCAATCGGGAATATTTATGGATTTCATAAATTATATGATATGGATTAGATTTTTGTGGATAACAATGCCTGAAGTCTTTCCACCGTAAGTCCGCGTCTGCGGGCATAATCCTGCAGAGTTGCCTCACTGATGTGGGGAATATCAAAATATCTGGCGGTAGGCGAAGCTATAATCAGCCCGGTCGTAGTAGCCGACGGGCGCAAAGCGCCATTCTCCGTAAGCTGCACTCCCATAGAGACATAGTCAAGAATCTTATCGGCTTCAAACACGAGAGTCTGGTCAGGAATCGAAGGATAACCGATCGCCGGACGAATACCGCGCGGCGTTTCAAGCTGCCAGAGGTCATCATGTGTTATAGTATGAATATACTCGGTGGCTGCCTCAGCCAATCGATCGGCAAGGCTCTGCACGAGGAGCCGATGATAATCATCATCACAAAGACCTGCATTTTCCGCTTCCTCCAGCATCTCTCCGGCAGTCACACAGAAGAGTCCGAGCCAATCATTCTCAGGCGCGATGAAGTCAGCGACTGCTACTCCATGCTCCCCTTCCTGACGAATCGTCGGGAATAGCAATTCATTGCTGTTCCCCTCTTTATCCTGATAACGGATATAGATATCATCCCCTTTGGAATATGCCGGAAGCAGCGCTATCCTTGCTAGCAATTTCAATCCAATTTTCTCAAGCGCATCCAGCTTCAGGTTGGCGTCGGCAATCAACTTCTCCGACTCTTCCGAAGCCACAGATTTTCTCATAGTGGGACTGATCTGCCACACATGAAGAAATGCTTTGAAATTTATAAACTTACGCACATCGGCAATAGCTATTTCAAAGTCATTTATGCCGGGATTCTTAGGCGCCGGCACAGGCATCACCCGGCTCCCTGCATCGGAATGATGATGACCCGAACAGCAAGGACATCCGGCAACTCTCCCGGATTTTTCTGCCGAAGGAGTTACAGACTTGCGCTTCTTCTCTTCATACTCCCCACGAAGTGCTTCCTGACTATCCGCAATACGCTTACGGGCATCTCCGGCAGTGAGTTTATCCGCGAGTTCTGCCGCCGCCACGGGAAGCGCCGCCGCATCGCGTGTATGAAGCACAATTCCGGAATAGACAGGCGCAATCTTCACGGCTGTATGCAGCGGAGAGGTAGTGGCACCCCCGACACATATTGTCACATCCGTCATACCCTCCTTTTCAAGCAGTTCGGCGACATTACACATCTCAGCGAGTGAGGGAGTAATCAAACCGCTTAATCCGAGGAATTTCGCACCCGTTGCCTTGAGAGTCTCGATTATCTTTGAGGGTTCCACCATCACCCCGAGATCTATTACCTCAAATCCGCTGCAACGAAGCACAACCCCTACAATATTCTTGCCGATATCATGCACATCCCCTTTTACGGTTGCAAGCACAAATTTTTTCTCTCCGGAATCTTCTCCGGCATTTCCACCAGCGCTACCCTCGGCGTTGGCAGTCTCCTTTTCTATCACGGGAGTGAGATATTCAATAGCTTTTTTCATGACAGCAGCCGAACGGACCACCTGCGGCAAAAACATTCTCCCGGCTCCGAACTCATCGCCGACATTCTGCATTGCAGCCATCAGGCGGTTCTTCACGACACCCATCGCCGAACCCTCCTCTACGAGCGCTTCATCGAGGAGAGCATTCAGGTTTGTGTCAAGTCCTTTTTCCACAAGGTGTTCGAGAGTATCTTTCAGTTTAGCCTTGGGAGGGGCAACCGGTGAAGTCGCTGCTCCGGCAGCCGCGGCTTTCGCACGCTTCTTCGCTTCATCCTCCTCACGCATTCTCCCCGCTTCCTCCAGGAGTCGGCTGACAGCATCCTCACGCCGACAGAAAATCACATCCTCAATCTTCTCTCTCAAATCCACAGGCACACTATCGATATCAAGCGATGATGAAGGATTGACGATTGCCATATCCATCCCGCGCAAGGAGGCATGATGCAGGAACACAGTGTGCATCGCCTCACGCAGACGATTTATTCCGCGGAAAGAAAAAGAAAGATTGCTGACACCCCCGCTCACTTTCGCGCCGGGCAGATTCTTCTTTATCCACTCTACGGCTTCCAGAAAATCCAGAGCATAGCGATCATGCTCGGGCATACCCGTTGCGATAGTGAGGATGTTGGGGTCAAAGATAATTTCTTCTGCTTTCCATCCATTCTCCAAGAGCAGCCTATAGGCACGCTGACATATTTCTATACGGCGTTCAAAATCAGTAGCCTGCCCTTTCTCATCAAAAGCCATGACTACCACCGTCGCGCCGAGACGACGAATCTCCGCTGCGTGAGCGAGGAATTTAGTTTCCCCCTCTTTGAGTGATATGGAGTTCACTATTGGTCTGCCCTGAATGCGGCGCAACGCTCTTCTTACGACTTCCATATCCGACGAATCTATCATCAGCGGAAGGGAGGAAGTGGCAACCTCAGCGCCGAGGAGCATCACGAATCTCTCCATCTCTTCAGGCGCATCAAGCATACCATCGTCCATATTGATATCCAGGACTCCTGCACCTTTTTTCACCTGCGCTATGGCGATCTCCATTGCTTCCGATGCATTCCCCTCCCCTATCAGTCGCAGAAATTTTCGACTTCCTGCTACATTGCATCGCTCCCCGACCTTAAGGAATCCCGACTCCTCCGACAAATCGAGCGGAAGAAGTCCGGAAAGATGCATCACTCCCGATTGTGACGCGGGAATTACACGTGGAGCAGCCTCTGCCGCTTCCCCCTTCACTATCTCGGCAATTGCCCGGATATGATCAGGGGTTGTGCCGCAACACCCACCGACAATATTCAACTTGCCGGATTTCAACATCGGACGCAGGGCATCAGCCATCATCTCCGGGGTCTGTGTATAACGCCCGAGTTCATCAGGGAGTCCGGCATTAGGATGCATCGACACTGCATAAGGAATCTCCTGCAATTCTTCAATCATTTCTCCGAGGGCATCCGCACCGAACCCACAGTTAAGTCCTATCGCTATCGGATCAGCATGGCGGACAGAATTCACAAAAGCTTTCAAAGTCTGACCCGAGAGAGTGCGTCCCTGCTCCGTCAGGGTGGCGGAGATCATCAGAGGCAATTTCTTACCGGTTTGTGAAAAAGCGTCCATTATTCCGGCTATTCCTGCCTTTGCATTGAGCGTATCAAACGCCGTCTCAAGCATCAATATGTCCACACCCCCCTCAATCAATGCGACTGCCTGCTCCCGGAAACTTTCAGCCATCTTCTCGAAATCTACGCCGGAGCTATCACCCCCTATACTGAGAGCTACATTCGAGGGTCCCATACTGCCTGCCACATAGACCTTCCTGCCCGCGTTATCCGCCACACTTCTTGCAATTTCAGCAGCCGCGCGATTGATATCTCCGACAAGCGTCTCAGCGCCGTATTCAGCCATCGAAACAGCGTTGGCGTTGAATGAGCACGTCTCAATGATATCGGCGCCGGCATTGACATAGCGGGAATGAATATCGGCGATTATTTCGGGATGCGTCAGGCAAAGAAGATCATTCGCTCCTTTCGGATTAATTTGCGAAGGAATCGGGAGATTCCCGCGAAAATCCTCTGACGTAAGATTAAATTGCTGAATCATAGTGCCCATTGCTCCATCAAGCACAAGCACTTCCTTACTCAATCGCCCACGTATATCATTCAAAGACTCACTCATTTTCAATATTTTTCCAATCCCTGATTCAGGATCATTCAGTTCTGTTCAATTATTAATCTATGGATTGCAGACACATCAATAAATCTTCTCGGCAACTTTTCTTACTGAATCAGATGCCATAAGCGTATAGAAGTGCAAGCCATCCACCCCATTAGATATTAACTCCTTACATTGTTCTATACACCATTCTACACCTACCTGCTTCACCTCATCATCATTCCTGCAATCACGCAACGCAGAAGCGAAATCCTCCGGGATATCGCTGCGGAATACGCGCGGAAGGACTGTCAGCTGATTCTTGAATACGATCGGCTTTATTCCCGGAATAATCGGTACGTTTATCCCTGCTTCACGGCATTTCTCCACGAAGCGGAAATACTTCTGATTGTCAAAAAACATCTGAGTCACGAGGTAGGAAGCTCCATTCTCCACCTTCTTCTTTGCCCAGTATATATCAGAATCCATGTTAGGAGCCTCCTCATGTTTTTCTGGATAGCATGCCATGCCATAGCTGAAGGGAGTCTCGATACCCTCCAGACGCGTTCCATCAAGAGAAATTCCTTGATTGAAGAGATTGACCTGCTGCTGAAGATCAGTTGCGTGTTCGTGATAGAGTTCCGGATCCTGCTGAATTGTCTCAAGCGATTTGCAGTCGCCGCGCAAAAGCAGCAAATTGCTTATTCCGAGGAAGTTCAGATCAAGGAGTGCATACTCTGTCTCCTCTTTCGAGAAACCCTTGCAGATGATGTGGGGTACAGCCGGAATGCCATATTTATTCTGAATGGCAGCAGCGATGGCTACTGTGCCGGGACGCTTGCGGACACTCATCCTGCGAAGGCTCCCGTCAGGCTGCTCTTTATAGACATACTCACTATGATGAGAAGTGATATTTATATATGCCGGATCAAATTCTTTAAGTTTATCAATTATGTTGAAAACTTTAAAAACACTGTTGCCCTTCAGCGGTGGGAGAATCTCGAAGGAGAACACCGGTTTGTCGCTGCGGGGATTATATTCTATTACACTCATGTTGTTACTTACTTAATTGTTCAAATTTTCGCGTATGCTCTCGAGGGCACGTGTCAGAATGCTGCGTGGAGTGCCGACATTCAGGCGCATAAAACCTTCGCCACCTTTGCCGAACATCTCGCCGTCATTGAGCGCCAATCCGCATTTATCCTGAAAGAATTCTATCAGTCCATCGTGGTTCAAGCCGAGTTCACGGCAATCAAGCCATACCAGGAAACTCGCGTCCGGCTTCAGCGCCTTTATTCCCGGCAGATATTTCTCGCAATAATCACAGACATAATCTATATTATCTTCCACATATTCCAGCATTTCGCGACGCCAGTCATCCCCTTCGCGATAGGCAGCGATTGTGGCAATCGGAGCGAACAGAGTCGGATCATTAATTTCGTTAGCTTCGAGGAAAGTATAGAATTTCCTGCGCAATGAATCATCAGGCACAATGGCATAGGAAGTGACTATGCCTGCCATATTGAAAGTCTTTGAGGGCGCGGCGAAAGTGATGCCGCATTTGCGAGCCGCATCGCTGACAGTGTAGAACGGGACATGAGTCTTACCTTTGAGCATCATCTCAGAATGAATCTCATCGGAAATAACGATTATCCCTCGCTCCGCGCAAAAATCAGCTAACCGAGCCAGAGTCTCCCGGTCCCATGCGATGCCTGCAGGATTATGAGGATTCGAAAGAATCAGCAAGCGGCATTTTTCATCTGCCACCTCCTCTAAATTCCGGAAGTCTATCTCATATCTGCCGTCGGAAGTTTCCTTAAGAGGATTCATCACTACTTCCCTGCCATTGAACTGAGGGACAAGACGGAAAGGATGATACACCGGGGGCATTATAATCACCTTTTCATCCTCCTTCACAAGGCAATTGATCGCCATCCCGATTCCACGCACGATGCCCGGAATAAACGTGATATATTTTGAATCCACCTCCACTCCATGCAGTTTCCTGAGCCAGTCCTGAATGGAGGGGATATAATCCTCGGGCAGAACAGTGTATCCCATCACGGGATGCTCCAGCCGACGGCGTATAGCCTCCAGAATAAAGGGAGGAGTAGCGAAATCCATATCTGCCACCCATAGAGGAAGAAGGTCCGGATTTCCGTAGCGCTCCTGAAGGGCATCCCATTTCAGCGAGCCGCTACCGCGACGCTCGATGACCTCATCGAAATTATATTTCTTTGCCATTGTTATTACTTTAAATCCGGAAATTATTACTCATTTTTGCCGACAGCCATATCAATCGCTCGGTTGAGGTCTGCAAGGATATCCTCCGCATCCTCAAGTCCGATACTCAGGCGTATCAGACGCTCACTGACATCCATCCGGCTGCGAGTCTCGCGATCGATAGTGCCGAAGATTGTAGAATGAGGATGGATTGCAAGAGTCTTGTTGTCGAATAGATTAGTGGCGCGCTTCACTAATTGCAGCTCATCTATGAAGCGGAAGCAAGCCTCCTCGGAGGGGAGTGTCAGAGTCAACATACATCCGAATCTGCCGCCATATTGATCCCGGCAAAGTGTATGATAAGGATTATCCGGGAGCCCCGGATAACACACCTCTATGTCATCGCGTTCGCTGAGTTCAAGAGCGATATTGAGCGCGTTGGCTTCCTGCACACTGTAGCGTGCATCCAGCGTCTCCAGACCGAGAGTCTGCATATAGGCTGCATGTGGCGTCATATATGCTCCGAGATTCATAAGCAGATCCTTACGCAAGGCATCGGAGAATCCCTCGATACTACCGTAATCAATCACTATTCCACCCAAAGAAGTCGCGCCGCCGCTAAGATACTTCGTGCTTGAAAGGATCTCGACATCAATTCCCAAAGAGCGGGAATCCACATAAAGGAAAGGAATCATGGTTGTGTCCGCGATAAGAGCTGCCCCGACTGAATGGGCGAGCTCCGACAGCACCCTGACATCCGCCACCTCCATCTGAGGGTTGGTGATTGTCTCCAGATATATGCAACATGTATCCGGGGTCAGCGCCGCCTTCACCTCCTCAGGATTAGTAAGATCCACAAGCACTGTCTCCACGCCGAAGCGCTTCAACGTCCGCGTAAGCAAGAGGAACGTATTTCCGAAAAGATGCTTGGAAGTGACGATTCGTTTGCCGGCTGCCGCGACAGCCATGACAGCCGCCGATATCGCAGCCATACCAGAGCTGAAAGCGACCACCTCCTTCGCATCGGCGAGATTGCGTATGATTCCCTCCAGATTAATAACCGTAGGATTTGTGACACGCGAATAATCCGGATCATCACTCTGTTGGGTGAACGAATCTATCATCGCCTGATGGTCGGGAAATTCGTAGGCACAGCAATGATAGACGGGCATTGCCAGAGCCCCATAGGCGTCCTTGCGCGGATAGGGTGTATGAATAGCTTTTGTCTGAAACTTCATGATAATCTACCTTTAAGAAAATTATGGGAACCGATGATAGTAAAAGAAGCGGATATCTACCTTTTTCCGCCCTAATTGTCACACACAACCCATGATTTCAATAAAATATTGAGAAAATTTTGAACAAATTTACTAAAAACTATCTTTATCTCCAATTTATTATTATCTTTGCAGTGTCAATTCAGCCAATAATAGGCAGTTGATAGTAATTTTTTTCAAAAATAATTTATAAACATAATAAGTATTAATCAGTTTCGGAAATAATCCAAAGCAGTATCTTTTTTATCAACGATATTTTCGAAATACCATCCGGATGTCTCCGGCAGGGATGCGCGAAGCGCCCGGATTATCAAAAAACTCAAATCTAATATGGAATCAGAAAAAAAGCCGAAAAGACCGCGTATAGGTTCCTTAAACACATCTATTGATTCGGCAGATCAGGAAAATCGTTATCGTCCCCTTTCCCAAAACGACAATTCAGAAGCTACCAAGACTTCCGAGGGCGATGCAAGCGGCTATCAGCAGCGTGAGAACAGCTATCAGCCCTATCAGCGTCGCGAAGGCAGCTATCAGCCCTATCAGCGTCGCGAAGGCGGCTATCAGCCCCGCCAGAATAATTACGGAAATCAGCAGGGTGGTTATCAGAATCGTCAGCAGGGTGGCTATCAGCAGCGCAACAACTACGGTCAGAACCGTGGATACCAGCAGAATGGCTATCAGCGCCAGAATTATAATCAGCAGAATGGCGACCAGCAGCAGGGAGGCTATCAGCCCCGTCAGCAGGGTGGCTACCAGCAGCGCCCCAACAACGGCTATCAGCCCCGTCAGCAGGGCAGCTACCAGCAGCGCCCCAACAACGGCTATCAGCCCCGTCAGCAGGGTGGCTACCAGCAGCGTAACAACAACGGCTATCAGCCCCGTCAGCAGGGTGGCTACCAGCAGCGCCCCAACAACGGCTACCAGCAGCGCCCCAATAACGGCTATCAGCAGCGTAACAACAATGGCTATCAGCAGCGCCCGGGCGGCTACAACAATCGCCCCAACAATCAGCGCGGCTACAATAATAATCGTCCGAACCAGAATCAGGGAAGAATGTTCACTCCGCGTCCGCGCCAGATTGAATATGTAATCGACGATCTGGATCCGACAATGGAAATCCGCCTCAACAAGTTTATGGCGAATGCAGGTATCTGCTCACGTCGTGAGGCTGATGAATATATCACAAACGGCAAAGTGACCGTCAATGGCGAAGTAGTGACAGAACTCGGCGTGAAGATCACTGCAAGCGACATCGTGGAATTCGACGGCAAAGTTGTCACTCCCGAACGCAAATGCTATGTCCTTCTCAACAAACCGAAGGATTGCGTCACTACAAGCGATGACCCCAACGGCAGACTCACAGTCCTCGACCTCGTGAAGAACGCCTGCAAGGAGAGAATCTACCCCGTAGGCAGACTCGACCGCAACACGACCGGCGTACTCCTTCTCACCAACGACGGCGACCTCGCCTCCAAACTGACTCATCCCAAATATGTGAAGAAGAAAATCTATCACGTATGGACTGACAAGGATATCACTGAAGAAGACATGCAGCGTATCGCCGACGGCATCGAGCTTGAGGATGGAGAAATCCACGCAGACGCTATCAGCTATGCAAGCGAGACCGACCGCAATCAGGCGGGAATCGAAATCCACAGCGGCAGAAACAGAATCGTGCGTCGCATTTTCGAACACCTCGGTTATCGCGTCACTAAACTCGACCGCGTATATTTCGCAGGTCTGACCAAGAAGAACCTCCCCAGAGGTCGCTGGCGCTATCTGACCCAGGAAGAAGTCAACTTCCTCCGCATGGGTTCATTCGAATAAAAAACTGATTAAGCAAGCCGGCTGAATTACTCAATAATCCTCCGGCTTGCTTATCCAATTATACAAAACCTAATAAGAATAAATAAGTATGCAAGATATCCGACGCACACTCGTCGCAAAACTCTTTTCCGATCCTCAGGATTTCATCGGCAAGGAGGTAGATGTCAAAGGCTGGGTTCGCTCACGCCGCGGCAACAAATATGTGCAGTTTGTAGCTCTCAATGACGGTTCTACAATTAAATCGTTGCAAATTGTATTCGATCTCAATAAATTCTCCGAGGAGGATCTGAAAGCCGTCACTACAGGCAGCTCCATCCATGTTCAGGGCATCCTCGTGGAGTCGATGGGCAAAGGGCAGTCGATTGAAATTCAGGCAAACGAACTTCAGGTCTATGGCAGCGCTGATCCCGAGACATACCCGCTTCAAAAGAAGGGACATTCTCTGGAGTTCCTGCGTGAAAAGGCTCATCTGCGTCCGCGCACAAATTTCTTCTCAAGTGTGCTCCGCATCCGCCACGCGCTGGCGTTTGCCGTGCATAAATTCTTTAACGACAAGGGATTCTATTATTTCCATACTCCGCTTATCACAGCTTCAGACTGCGAGGGTGCAGGCGCTCAGTTCCAGGTGACTACGCTCCCCCTCAATGAACTCCCGCTTGATAAGGAAGGGAAAATCGATTACTCAAAGGATTTCTTCGGAAAGATGGCGAGTCTGACAGTGTCCGGTCAGCTGGAAGGTGAGCTCGGCGCCACTGCACTTGGCTGCATCTATACTTTCGGTCCGACATTCCGCGCAGAAAACTCCAACACACCGCGCCACCTCTCAGAGTTCTGGATGATCGAACCTGAAATGGCATTCTATGAGATCGAAGACAACATGGATCTCGCCGAGGAGTTTATCAAATATTGCATCAATTATGCGCTTGAGCACTGCAAGGATGATATAGAATTCCTCGCCGAACACTTCGATAAGGAACTCCCCGAGAGACTGAAATTTGTGGTGGAGAACGATTTTGTACGTCTCCCCTACACCGAGGGTATCCGTATTCTTGAGGAGAGCGGCAAGAAATTTGAGTTCCCCGTCTACTGGGGTGTTGACCTTGCTTCCGAACATGAACGCTACCTCGTGGAGGAACACTTCAAGAAGCCGGTGATTCTGACAGATTACCCGAAGGAAATCAAGGCTTTCTATATGAAGCTCAACGAGGATGGCAAGACTGTCCGCGCAATGGATGTGCTCTTCCCGAAAATCGGAGAAATCATCGGCGGCTCTCAGCGTGAAGAGGACTTCGACAAACTCAACGGAAGAATTCAGGAAATGGGTCTGGAGGGTATGGACTGGTACCTTGACACACGTCGTTTCGGTTCAGTGCCTCACTCCGGGTTCGGTCTGGGCTTCGAACGCCTCGTGCTTTTCGTGACCGGCATGCAGAACATCCGCGATGTGATTCCCTTCCCGCGTTACCCCAAAAACTGCGAATATTGATGCGACGCACGCGAACATTTCGCCTTGGCGTCCTTCTGACGATAATTGCCTCAATCTTCTCTTCCTTCGCCGCTCAGGCGCAGGAAGAGAGATTGCAGGCATCTCTCATTACATGCTATCCGGGTCCGGAAATCTATGAGCTTGTAGGTCACGAGGCTATCCGTATTCATGGAGTCGATCATCGCGGTCTGCCTGTTGACTCCGTCTGGAATTATGGCGTGTTTGACTTTGCCGCACCTAACTTTGTGTGGCGTTTCGTACGCGGCAAGACCGATTATATGGTATGGGGGTGCCCTTTCTCATGGTTTATGCCGCAATATATCGACAGAGGCTCAAAAGTAGTGGAGCAGAACCTCAATCTGACTCCTGAAGAGACCTTTACCCTCAGAAAACTCCTCCAGATAAACGCTCTCCCCGCCAACCGCACCTATCGCTATAATTATGTACGCGATAATTGTTCGACACGCATACTAAACATAGTCGAGGCAGCCGTGGCTCCTCGCCGGATAGTGCTTCCTGACTCAGTCAGCTACTCATCTTTCCGAAATGCCATGAGATATTACCACCGGAACTATCCGTGGTATCAGTTCGGCATTGACCTGGCTTTAGGAGGAGGGATCGATCTTCCCATAACATCCGAAGAGGAGTGTTTTGCACCGCTCCTTCTTGAACAAAAGATGAATGAAGCTCACTTCGCAGATGGCAGTCCGGTCGTAAAGAGTACAGACATATTGAACCCCGGCACGTCCACAAGCGTTATGCCTCCGACCCCTTGGTGGGAGACGCCATTGACAATTGCGATTGTGGTGATGCTGATTTCATTCGCAGTGGCTTTCTATGAGTTTAAGAGAAGAAGGATTGTAAAATGGTGGATGACATTGTTTTTCTCTTTAATCGGGATAGCCGGATGCATTGTGTGGTTTCTCGTATTCTTCTCTTCTCATGATTCAACATCGCCTAATATATTGGCTTTGTGGCTCAATCCCCTTCAGCTTGTCATGGCAATCTGCATCTGGTGGCGTCGGACTCGCTCTGCTGCAATGGCAATGGCAATAGTTGATCTCATCATAATGATAGTTCTTATCGGAGCCTGGCCCTTGCAGGTTCAGTCAGCCAATACGGCTGTATTCCCTCTATGGGCAGCGACTCTGGCGTTATGCCTTGCATACGCAATAGTAGCTCCGAGACTTCAACATAAATAAACCCTGAATATTAAACCCGACAGATGGAAAAGATTCCCACAAGATTGCTGACCTCCCTGATAGCCGGACTGATGACAGTCAATGTCTCGGTCATGGCTGACACGTCGCGACCGAAACTCGTGGTGGGAATCGTGGTCGACCAGCTGCGCACCGACTATCTCGAATATCTCAAATCGATGTTCGGAAAAACGGGCTTCCGTCGGCTGATGGACAATGGCGTCTACTTTTCCGATGTCGATTTCAAAGCAGAGACCTCCGATCCGGCATCTTCAACTGCCCTGATCTACACAGGCAATTATCCCCCCGCCAGCGGAATAGCCTCTGCTAATATCTTCTCCCCCTCCGATCATCTTGTGCGCCCCGCACTTGAGGATAAAAGCGTGATAGGAATCTCCACTCGCGAATCACTCTCCCCGGCATCGCTGCTCCTTTCGACAATCTCTGACGAAGTGGCAATTGACGGCGACGGGTTCACCTCGGTATATGCTATTTCCGCCGATGCGCAGCAAGCGATTATCATGGCGGGACATGCCGGAAGCGGAGCGTTCTGGATTAACGATACGGACGGCAAATGGTCGTCAACGGCTTATTACAAAGAATATCCGGAATTCCTGACAAGACGCAATCGGCTGCAATCGCTCGCCGACCGCATGGACACTATGCAATGGCGACCGACGCGCAAGATCGAGGAATATCCGGGCATCCCTGCCCAAAAAAGATATTATCCTTTCCGCTATACATTCCCCCGGGCAGATAAGGAGTCTCTCAGCCGATTCAAGGGGTCTGCACTTTCCAACATAGAGGTGACGGATGTGGCGCTCGATGCCATACGCAGTCTCAGTCTCGGAAAGCGCGGAGATGCAATCGACATGCTCAGCATCGGCTATACGGCTACCCCCTATAAATATGTCAAAGACGGGGATTCCCGAGTGGAACTTGAAGACACATATCTGCGTCTTGACGGGCAGATCGGGCGTCTGCTTGAGAACATTGACAAAGAGATAGGATTGGGAAATACCTTGATATTCCTTACATCAACAGGTTATTATGATGACGGAGTACAAGTCGATCCCAAATTCCGACTTCCCTCAGGCGACGTCTCACTGAAGCGGATAGAATCGCTGCTTAATTCCTACCTGTCGGCAAAATATGGGAATGGCGATTATGTTGCCGGGATATCGGGAAATCAGGTTTACCTCGATGGCAGAAAAATGGAATCTGCCGGAGCGAATAGCTCAACTCTGCTCAATGACGCCAGGGATTTTCTTCTGAAAATGAGTGGCATCAGCAGGGTGCGTACACTTACTGACATACTTTCTGACAACACTCCGGCAGGAATACGCCGAGCAAATTCGATAGATACAAAGACCGCCGGAGATCTTTTCATTGAGTTCACTCCGGGTTGGAATGTAGTGGATGATCTGCATTTTCCGGTCAAGAAGACCCCTGTAAGGCAAGGGATGATCAATTCTCCCCTCATAATCATGGGAGAAAACATCACGCCGAGAAAGATTGACACTCCTGTGGATGCCACTGCCATTGCGCCGACAATCACCTCCACACTCCATATCCGCTCGCCCAACGGGTCCGGAACGCGCCCCCTGACCATAAGATAATCGGAAGATAATCGGTCGGGATCCAAATATTTTTCTGCTCAAATCAAGGTTTTTTGCGGAATTATGGCGCGATATTTGTAGACTAATTTTTAAATAGTTAAATTTGCAGGATAGAATCACTGATGACGGCATTCTGCACCTGCAAATCCGGACAAAGCAAACAATTTTTCCAAATATAATGGGATTTAATAATATACTTAAAAAAATCTTCGGCAATCAGAGTGAGCGCGCAGTACGCCCGCTTTGGAATCGCCTTAAAAATGAGATTAACCCTATCTCCGAACAACTTCAGAGTGTCAGCAACGACGAACTTCGCAACCGTATCAACGTAATCCGCGATGATATTCGCGGAGAGGCTGCGAATTATAAAAATCAGATGGCTGAGATTCGCGCCGAAATCGAAACTCTTGATTACGACAAACGCGAACCCCTCTGGAAGAAAATCGACGACCTGCGCGATGAGTGCTTCAAGATGTATGCCCGCAAGCTTGATGCAGCTCTTCCGGAAGTATTCGCCGTCGTAAAGGAGACTGCCCGCAGATTCGCCAATAACGAGACTATTGAGGTCACAGCCTCAGACGCTGACCGCGAACTGGCAGCAGCAGGCAAGGACTTCGTCAGCATCGACGGAGATAAAGCCATCTTTAAGAATTCATGGATTGCAGGTGGAAATCTGATGACATGGGATATGGTGCATTATGACGTGCAGCTTATCGGCGGCATGGTGCTCCACGGCATTATGAATGGCGACACCACTACGAATAATATTGCCGAGATGGCTACAGGTGAAGGTAAAACTCTTGTAGCAACCCTCCCGGTATTCCTTAACGCCCTGACAGGCGAGGGTGTGCATGTCGTCACTGTCAACGATTATCTCGCCAAGCGTGACTCCGAATGGATGGGACCGCTCTATCAGTTCCACGGACTGACTGTCGACTGCATCGACAAGACCGAACCCAACTCCGAAGAGCGCCGCAAAGCATATCAGTGCGATATTACATTCGGCACCAATAATGAGTTCGGCTTCGACTATCTGCGTGATAATATGGCAACGCAGACTTCCGATCTCGTGCAGCGCGACGACCATTATTATGCAATCGTCGATGAGGTCGACTCAGTGCTCATCGATGATGCGCGTACGCCCCTTATCATCTCAGGTCCGATTCCGAAGGGCGACGACCAGATGTTTAATGAATTTAAACCGAACGTTGAGAAAGTAGTCAACGCTCAGCGTCGCCTTGCACAGCAATATCTCAAGGAGGCTCGCGAAATGATCGCGGCAGCCCAGAGCGGCGACCCGGAGCAGATTGCAAAGTTTGACACTGCACGCAAAGAGGATCCGAGCAAGAAACCCCTCACAGCCGATCAGCTCCTCGAAATGGGCGGGCTCTCACTCTTCCGCGCCTACAAAGGTCTGCCGAAACATAATCAGCTTATCCGCTATCTGAGTGAGGACGGAATCAAGCAGATTCTCCTCAAGACGGAAGCAAAGTATATGGCTGACAATAACCGGGAAATGCCCGTAGCAGTCGAGCCGCTTTACTTCGTAATCGATGAAAAGAATCACTCGATTGAGCTTACGGATAAGGGTATCGCAGTGCTGACTGACACAACTCAGGATCCCTCTTTCTTCGTACTTCCGGACATCGCATCCCAGCTCTCGACCGTCGATACAGAAGAACTGACTGCCGAAGAGAAGCAGACTAAAAAGGATTCCATGCTTCAGGATTACGCAGTGAAGGCAGAGCGTGTGCACACTGTCAATCAGCTGCTGAAAGCCTACACTCTCTTTGATAAGGATGTGGAATATGTCATCGACGACAACAAGATTAAGATTGTCGACGAACAGACAGGACGTATCATGGAAGGACGTCGCTATTCCGATGGTCTGCATCAGGCTATCGAGGCTAAAGAGGGTGTGAAGGTCGAAGCTGCCACTCAGACTTATGCGACTATCACGCTGCAGAACTATTTCAGAATGTATCGCAAGCTCGCCGGCATGACCGGTACGGCAATGACCGAGGCGGGTGAATTCTATGATATCTATAAACTCGAGGTTGTAGAGATTCCGACCAACCGCCCCGTAATCCGCAACGACCAGAACGACCGCGTCTATCGAACCAAGAAGGAGAAATATGCTGCCGTCATTCAGGAAGTTGAGGATATGGTGAAAGCCGGACGCCCGGTGCTTGTCGGCACTACTTCCGTCGAGATCTCTGAACTTCTGTCCAAGATGCTTCAGCTGCGCAAGATTCCCCATCAGGTCCTGAATGCGAAACTCCATCAGAAGGAGGCAGACATCGTGGCTCAGGCAGGTAAGACAGGCACTGTCACCATCGCTACTAACATGGCAGGTCGAGGCACTGACATCAAGCTTTCTCCGGAAGTAAAGGCAGCCGGAGGTCTGGCAATTATCGGCACGGAGCGTCATGAATCACGTCGAGTCGACCGCCAGCTTCGCGGACGTGCCGGACGTCAGGGCGACCCGGGATCTTCAGTGTTCTTCGTATCTTTCGAAGACACTGTGATGCGTCTCTTCGCTAATGAAAGAGTTGTAAAGACTCTCGATCGCCTCGGCTTTGAAGAGGGGGACATGATCGAGTCAAAGATGGTGACCCGCTCCATTGAGAATGCGCAGAAGAGAGTGGAGGAGAACAACTTCGGCATCCGTAAGCGCCTCGTGGAATATGATGACGTTATGAATGCCCAGAGAAAGGGTGTCTATGGCAAACGCCAGAACGCCCTGAAGGGTGAACGTCTCGGCACTGATATTGCCAATATGGTCTATGAAGTGGCTGAAGGAATTGCTTCCGGCACTTACGAAGGAGGATTCTCTGAATTCAAGGATGAAGTCCGCAAAGCATTCGCAATGGATGTTGACTTCTCTGAGGAGGAATATCAGAAGATGAATCGCGAGGAACTCACCGAGCGCCTCGCAGAAAGCGCTCTTAATCATCATCAGCGCAACAAAGAGAAGATGGAGCAGGGCGCTCTCCCCTACATAAAGGAATTTGTAGAAGAGCGTGGCGCTACGGGTCCCGTCGGCGTTCCCGTCAGCGATGGCAGACGCATGTTCAATGTGCGCGCTGACATCACTGAGTGCTATAACAATGAGTGCAAACCCATCTCAAAATCCTGGGAAAAGACAGTGCTTCTCGCTTCTATCGACAAGGCTTGGCAGGAGCAACTCCGCGAAATGGATGAACTCCGCAAATCAGTGCAGAACGCTTCTTACGAACAGAAGGATCCGCTCGTAATCTATAAGCTTGAGGCTTACGATCTCTGGAAGAATATGCTGGATGGAATGAACAGTAAGGCTGTGGCGACTCTTATGCGCGGCAGACTCGCCGTTCCCGATTATGAGGAAGCAAAGGCTGCTGAAAAGAGAGCAGCAGAGGCTGAGGAACTTCGTCAGCAGGCAGAGTCGCTCCAGCAGGCACGTCGCGCTCAGCAGGCACCTATGCAGAATCCTTACGCTAATTATTCTGCAACGACCAGCTATTCCGCAAGCCAGGATTCCTATCCCGGCGAATCCGCTCAGCGCGAGGCTGCAAAAAATGCAGGACGTGGCGAACCGAAACCCAATCAACCCGTAAAGGCAGCGACAAAGATTGGTCGTAATGATCCCTGTCCTTGCGGATCAGGCAAAAAGTATAAGAACTGCCACGGTCGCAACCAGTAATACTACCCTCCTTTGAAATATTTTGCAAGGATAGATAAAAAGAATGTAGGTCCGTTTTCACTATCTCAATTAGTGGAGACGGGCATACGTCCTTCCACCTACATCTGGCATAAGGGACTCCCTGACTGGATTCCCGCCTCGGAGGATCCGGAAGTGTGTCGCGGGATTCGCCGCTACTTGGCAGGCTTTGATCCGGAGACGGGGGCACCGATTCATAGTCTATCCTCTTCCGCTCTCACTGCCCAAGGAGAGAGCCAAGAGGATTATTCTACGGGATCAGCGACTCAGCCTCATTCCGTACGTAGCTTTCCCGAACCGGCTGATTCTACGGACTATAATATCCCTCCGACGGGTGTATCCGTGATTATGGCAGTCGTAGTGACAATATGCTGCTTCCCGCTGACAGGATTTGTAGCCATATTCTTTGCAATGAGAAGCAAGGCAACCTGGAAGATGAGCGAGCAGGAAGGGATAGATGAGAAGACACGCAGTATTTACCGACATAATTCCCATAATGACGCGAGAATCTATCGCATGATGGTAGGAATATCATTCTTTCTGGGTCTGATACTTGTCGGGCTGACTTTCTCCCGCACGTTTATGTAACGTCCTCCCGTCATCTTACTCTGACATCGCCAAATATACATAAAAAAAGCCGACGCAAACATCACGCTTGCGTCGGCTTTGAGTTTTAATATTTACATCATCTATATCATTTCAGGAATGCAATGGAAGCCGGACTAACGCCCGTACGCTTGCGCCATTTGAAAGTCTTGTCGGAGCTGAAGCAGTAGATATAGCCGGGGTTGATGAAATCGCCGGCATCGGTCACGAATATGTCGCCGTTTGCCGGTGCGACAGCCAGACAGTAGGGATACTCCATTTCAGAATACTCGGATGAACCCTCCCAGCGGCGTGCTGTCACTTTCCCTTCAAGTGTATTTATTTCAGCGTATGAAATCTGCTTTTCATAGGTGTCGAGACTCCAGTTCACACCGATTACGTAGAGGGTATGTCCTTCAATCGTAATGTAGGAGTTAGGCACATCGTAATCAGCGACAACCTTATCCTGAGCGGGATCATAACAATGGATTGCACTTGCCACGTTGTAATAGTTACCGCGGGAGGTGATCCAGATTTTGCCTTCAGGGTCTGCTGCAACCTGATTCAGATTTATGCCGACCTCCACTTCTTTGTCAACCTTAAAAGATGCCACATCAATGACCGACATCTTTCCCGGTTCATTCTGACCCGTATATCCGTAGCTGTTGGCTACATAAATCTTACCGTTAGAGATAGCTATTCCATCGGGCTGATAACCGACGGTGCAGCGTCCCTCTTCTTTGAGAGTCTTGACATTTATTTTAGCCACATAACCTAACTGCGTGGGACCTGTCTGATAATCAACCGGACCGGCGTATGATGTAACGTATGCATAATCACCGAAGAAGGCGATATAGCGGCAGTTCGGTATTTCGATCTGACCGATGCGCACACATTCCATATCCATGACTTCTACCTTATTCGAACAGTTGATGACAGCCCAGACTTTATTATCATAGATTGCAATCTGATTGCCTACATCTCCGAGTGCCATTGCGACTGTGGGATTCTGTTTGCGATAGAAGTCGAGAGTCAGAGTCCCTGTAGAGAAATCATAATAGTCGATACTTGCCTGATTCTGACCCATATTGCCCTGGTTAAGCAGATAAAAACCGCTTGCCGGGACTACATTTCCTTCATCGGGATCGACAACTTCCGGTTCATCGCTACATCCTGTGGCTAAGACCGCGAAGATGCCGAGTGTCAATACGCTCTTTAATAGGTTTTTGAAATTCATGTCGTTTAGTTATATTATAGTGTTTTTTGCAGTTAAGAGGCAAAAAAATGCCGCAAGCCATTCACATTTGAATTGACCTACGGGCAGCGCGTATAATATAACGTCAGGCATATTTAGTCAAAAGGCAAAATACATATATAACCAATCGACTGACATCAACCGCCCATAATCCCGTAGGCTATCGAAAATGTATATTGCATTGGCAGGTCTACTGACTTATCCCAATCATATTGCGCCTTCTCAAGATGCGAACATCTCAATGACATAGTGCAACAGACTTTGGCATAGGAATCACAGTAGCGGGTACTGTTGCGGCTTCTCACCACATTCCCTTTTCAAGCATAAAAATCAATTTATACTCATAAATCCTTTCGGATACCATTGCAACTGCAAATTTAATCAAAAATTCCCTACTCCCAAACATTTCCCCAACAATGTTGAAAATTGGAGCTTACGTCCGGGGTTAGAAGGTGGCTGTGAGGGAAAGGCGCCAGTTTCTGCCCGGCATGGGATAGTTGAGGATGATTTCGTATTGGCGGTCGAAGAGGTTGTTGACTTCCAATTGAAGTCTGAGAGTCGTTGCGCGGACATTACGGGTGTAAGCAAGAGCGGCATCGTGGGTCCACCACGGAGCTACCCTATTACCTGCATAGTTGGATGAAGATCGCCAGCGCTCTCCCACATACATGTAGCTATAGTTCAACTCAAACCCTTTCCAGTCGACAAAGATATTAGCCGAAGCGCTGTGACGAGGCACATAGGCAATCTGCCCTTTATATGTAGCATATTCATCCAAGTTATCTTTCGGATTACTCAGATCCATTGCGCGTTGGAACGTGTATGCCACGCGGGCACCTGCCGTGAAATCGCTGAATGGATTAAGAGCAGCCGAGGCGTTCACTTCAGCGCCATATATCCTCACCTTCCCTATATTCATCATCATCCAGCGATATTGCGAATTTCCCTTGGGGACGGCAATAATCTTATCCTTAACATTATTAAGATAGCATTCGCCACGCACCTCTACATATTGCCATGCCGTCGACTCAAAATCCAGTCTTTCAGTCGCCCCCAGTCCCCATTGCGTCACATATTCCGGATTCAATGATTCATTACCGATATCCGTATAGTAAAGATCATTGAAGGTCGGCATTCTGAATGAGCGTTTCAGATAGGCGCGTACATGAAGGTTATTATTGTTTATCGGTTTGCAGTCAGCATATAATCCTCCCGAAAATGCCGTGCGTGAAGAATGACGCCGTCTCTCTCCGTCTACCTGTATTCCCTCCGGGATGCTCGTATAGTCATTGACATTATTGAGCAGGACATTTCCCTGAACTCTCACTATACCCAAATCAAGTCGCGATGCAAGAGCAAACATCAGTGTGTGCCGATGAGGATAGACAAAGTTTGTCAGTGTTGATGCAAGATTATTGTATAGATAGTCGGCAGCCGCATTTATAATCCAGCGTCGCGTCAGATCTGCCTTTACAGCCATGGATGCATACAGTTCATCCTGATAGAACTTATTGTCTATGTAACGCTGAGTCGTATCGGGATTAAGATAATGCATATAATCGCGCGCATATTTCGCATTAGCCATCAGGGATACTCTCTGCGAAACATACCCCTTCCAGTTACTTTGCACAAAGAGATTGCGATCCCATTGTCGTTGCGAGTTCTTGAACACATTATTCACAATCGCACCCGGAATTCCACGCTCCGAATCATAATAATACACCTTTGCCGTGTAATCTCCGCCGGAATATCTGCCAAAGAATGTCAGTTCCGTTCGCAATGCCTTTACATCTCCATTAACGCGTGTAGCAGTCGTGTCCCATGCAACACTTCCGTCCGGGTAATATCCCCGCAGATGAAAGCGATATTTACCCGTAGCATAAGTATATTCAGCACTCAGAGTAGCCGAAAGATTCCGATTGATTTTATAATCGATATTTATTGATGGATTCAGCAATCCGAAACTTCCTCCCCTCATTCTGAGCATCAGATTATACCGCTTTGAATCGGCAAACACCGGACGCCGGGTCCTGATATAGAGCGAACCTGCCGAACCCAAGTCGCGGGCAGTAGTAAAAATATCCGATTTCTGACCGGTATAAAACGAAATCGCTTCGACATTATCGAGTGAATATCTCCCCAGATCAATCTGACCGTTCTGAGCATTTCCCAATGCTACCCCGTCATAGAATACCCCCAAATGATTCGAACCTAACGAACGGATATCAAGAGTCTTTACGCCTCCTACGCCCCCATAGTCCTTCAATTGCAGACCGGATAGAAAGCGCACGGCATCCGCCACATTCAGGGTCGACATCCTGCGCAACTCATCCCCCGACAGTTCCTGCCCCTGAATCAGACTTTGCGATGCAGGAGCAGTCAGCGTGAATTCAGGTAAATTCACACCGACAGAATCTCCCACCTCCGCCTTCAAAGCAAAAGTGGCGACTACTGACAAAACTAACGCTATGACGCAGCGCAACCGAATCATACTGCAAAGTTAATATAATTCCCTCCTCACCTCACTTAAGATTAAGTAAATTTATCGTAATTTATCATCTAATACTTAAACATTACCTGAATAATACAACAAATGCCCGCGCTATGGCTTTCATCAGCGATAGCGCGGGCTTCTTTCTGAAATTAATTCCTATTTAGATTCCGTGCACCAAATTTATTTTTGCCCGGCATCTTTTCGGCTTATTATTACTGCGGCGCCCCCACCGCTTGCAAGATTAAGGTTTAGGGCTGAAGTGGAATCCACTTCTATTTCAGAAATTGCTACTGCTCCCGGATTGCTGCGATAGTCCGCACCTTCTCCGTCAGCGAATATCTTGGCTGTGTATTTCTTCCCGGGTTCAAGGAAGTCAAGCGGCAGTTTTGTGCGCCGCGCATTGCGATTCGTCATGGCTCCAAGCCACCAGTCACCATTCTCCTTATCCTGGCGCGCAACCGTGACATACTCCCCTATCTTCGCCTCAGGCACAAGAGTCTTATTCCAATCCACGGGACAACGCTGCAGGAATTCAAATTCCGGTTTTCCTTCGTAATTCTCAATCATATCTGAAGCCATCTGCAAAGGACTGTAAAGCACAACTGACATCGCCAACTGCTTAGCCACAGTCGTCTGCGGGCGTGTGTGCGGCGCGACGGGATTATCATAATTGAATATCCCGGGAGTATAATCTACAGGACCAGCCAGGCAGCGTGTAAAGGGGATAGTGACGGCATGTTCCGGAGGATTGGCTTCCGGACTCCATGCATCATACTCACATCCGCGCACTCCCTCTTGAGTCATCAGATTCGGATAGGTGCGCTGCAGTCCGGTGGGCATCACAGGTTCATGATTATCGATCATAATATGATGCTTTGCCGCGGTCTCTATCACCTTTCTGTAATGGCGGACAGCATACTGACTTGAATGATATTCCTTGCCATCCATCAGAGGATTGACATAGCCTGTCTTTACCGAATTTATTCCCAGACGATTATACATCGCAAATGCAGAATCCATCTGAGATTCATAGTTTAGAGCAGCTCCGCCGGTCTCGTGATGACCGATAAGACGTACACCTTTCGATGAGCCATAACGCGCGATTTCTTCGATATCAAAATCAGGATAAGCCTCTGTAAAGGAGAACTGATCGCCGTTGGCACTCCAATCGCCGTCCCATCCCTTGTTCCAGCCCTCCACGAGGACACCTCCAAAACCATTATCAGCGGCAAAATCCATGTAACGCTTCGTGTTCTCAGTAGTCGCACCATGAGTAGGACCCTGACCCCAAGTGTAAGCCTGACGATGCATTCCCCACCATATTCCGATATAACGCGAAGGTTCGATCCAGGAGGTATCTTCTATCGCGCACGGCTCGTTAAGGTTAAGCATTACGCGTGAGAGCATAAGCTCACCCGGAGTGCTGACAATAGTCATAGTGCGCCACGGAGATTTCATCGGAGCATTGGCAAACACCTTCTCTCCCGTCGACCATGGTGTAAGCCATGTACGAAGACGAGTGCTGTTGCCGACCGGACTTAGATTCATCGCCGCATAGTCTTCCAGAGCAGCTTCATGAATGGATACATACAGGCTATCGGTCATTTTCACAGTCAGCGGAGAGCAAACTGTGTCCAGTTTGCTTATCAGTGAGGGTTCATAGAGATGCTCATAATATTCATGATTCCAGGGAATAGACCATGCCACTCCATCCTCATGAAGAGCGAATTCCGTAAGTTCATCCATGATAGTCATGGATTCCATACCTTCCTGCCCCGGGATTTCATAACGGAATCCTATGCCGTCAGGGAATACGCGGACACGTAGCATATAATCGATCCCCGTTTTCCCATCAATGTCTCCGTCATGCAGGTGTACACACATCTCATTATAATGATTGCGGATTTCGCTTTCTTCTCCCCATACGGGCATCCAGGTTTCATCTTTCGATGTGCGTTCAACTCTCTTAATCTCGGAGTGGTGACCCAGCGAGAATTCCTTGCAGGATATTCCCAATGCAGAAGAATCCACTACTGCAGTTCCATCCTTACGAACCTTATAGTAAAGTTGACCCTCATCGTCAAGATGAAGTGAAAAGTTCAGCCTTCCGTCAGGGCTGCTGACCTCCATTGCGTGGCTCTCCGTGCAGGCACTGAATATTGCCGGAGCCAACAGCGCTGCGAGAGCGGGAATAATCAATCGTCTCATGGTTTTTCCGGTTTTTTCCGCAAAGTTATATTGCGCTTTCCGAGTTGCAAGCCGCTATCCCCGAAATATAAAAATATCAGTTTAATATTTTAATCAACTTTTTGATTATCAAGAGTAACAATATCTGATAAATATAATGGTTTTACCTCCTTATCTGACACTCTTGATGTGCATAATCCGCTCCTCGAATTCATCATTTGCCACAATGGAGCGTTTCTTCGCCTTCGTTTTATAGGTGTTGATAGTATTCACTGAATAATTCAGGAATCGCGCGATATTGTTATTGTCTGAAATGCCGAGACGAATCAGAGCAAATATACGCATTTCCGGAGTCATTATCCCCTCGGAAACATCAGCTAATGTGTCATCATCTTCCGGGAAAAGTTCGCTATATTGCTCAATGAATGTCGGGAAAAGACGCAACACACTCTTGTCGAATTCTTGGAGCATCTTTGCTTTCTCTTCTTTTATATCCGACATTTTTAACTGACTCTTCAGATCCTCGGTCTGACCGACCGACACTTTTCGGTTGACGAGCTTATAGATACTTTCAATTTTCTCTATATATTCCGAGTTCAAATTAAATCCATATCCTATATACTCATCTTTAATCTTCACACTCTCACGCAGTTTTGAATTGACGTTATTGAGTTCTTTGTTAAGATTGGTCAGACGCTCATTGGCTTCTGAAATCTGGGCATTCTGCTCCTCAATTGTGCGTTTACCCGCAGCCAGCTGCTTATTCTTCCGGCGTATAAAGAAGAACATGACAGCCACGATCAGACCGATAAGCACTGCTCCGCCAAGCAAAAATCCAAGAGTATATCTTTGATTATTAATTGACTTATAGCGCGTTGATTCAATAAGAGATAAGGCTCTTCCAATCTCAGCCTTACGCTGAGGAGCATTATATGCATCCGCTTCTTCGAGAGCCGCATGAATATAGCGGGCTGCCCGGTCGATATCCCCCTGTTCGTAAAGTTCGTAGGCGAGAAAATGTTTTGAAGTAGTCTCGCGGGTTGCCTCCTTTATGTCAATAATAGCCGATTCTGCCTTATGTGCCAAGCCCAATTCTTTGTCTCCCTTTAATATAAAGGCATCTGCGAGCATCGAATGAAGCATTGCCTTAAGCGATGCCGGGACATCGCTGCGTCGCAACATTGATTCATAGGTGGAGATGCGCTCCTCTGTATTCACTTTATATGGATCCAGAAAGTTATGAGCGAATTGCGCATCATAGCTTCCGGGCGCGGCATAGCGTAACACAGTGTCTGAATATGCTCTCGAAAGTTTGGCATATTTATCATCCCATGCAGCCGACGTAAAATTCGACAGATCAGAATATAATCTCACTGCCTGCACATAAAAATCCGCTTTTATAGTATCGGAGACTCCGGAGAGATCAGTAGCGTTCAGGATATCTACGGCGCTTGTGAAATCCCCCCTTGACATAAACGTAAATAGATTATCGCACTGAGCTTTGGCAATCAGATTCTTATCCCCTATGCGGCGGGCAATCTCAAGTTCTCTGTTATTATAAACTCGCGCAGAGTCATTCTGAAAACTCTTATACGCATTATAAATCTTATGATGGATATCAAAAAGTGCACGCTCATCATGCTTCCCTTTGATATTTGCCGCCACTCTCTTCAGGCTATCGATGAAATGCTCGTGACGCATGAAGTATGTATCCCTCCGCTCCACCGTGCGGTCGAGTTCAGCAAGTTTCTGCTGCAACAGTTCATGCGGATCCACTATATCCGCATACGCTACCGAACTGATTCCTAAAAGGATAAATATGAATAACGTGATTATATGTCGCATAGTCTTGCATTGGAAGAGAGGATTTCCGGAACTAAATTGATAAAAATTTCTGAATTAATCAATATTCCTGCTCAAAAAAAGTTTGGAAACACGCCCTTTTGAATCGCAAAGAATGTAGCACCCGGGCTGAAGACCTGCCCCGGAGTAACAGGAGGTGCAGTCTCTCCCTTGCATATCAAAAATAGCAACTGCATCTTGCGGGTCAATAGCGTCAGCATCTGATTCTTCTGAAATATCAACTATTCCGGAGTCATCCCCTGTGAAATCAAATCCTGCGGGAATTGTAGACATAAACGGATCGGCAACCCCCTCTGCAGTCAGTCGGCTATAATGTCCATTCCCTTTTACAGAGGGAGATATATTAACGCCCCATCCATAGCCACCCACACGGAAGATATGGATGTCATGTAGTTCCAGATTATTGATACGCTTACCTGACTGTGCTTCAATCGACACGGCGTCACCACGCGAGTCATAAATGTCAATATTTTCTGCACGTACATTATTCAGATCATAGGCATATCCGGCACGAAACTCCAGAGCGGCATCAGCTCCTCCCCAGAATCCTCCTTGTTCGCCGGGTGTGCCGCGCAATGCGCCGCAACGATGAATCGTGATTTCGCTCAAACTTATTTCTCCTTCGCTGCTGAATCCTGTGCCTGGAAAATCACAAGTAACTCTTACTCCTGCTTCCATAGCATCATAGACAGCAATATGATGTGCCTTATGTCCGGCACCTCCGAAGAATCCCAAAGAGGATGCACGCCAGTTATTTTCCGCAGTGTTATAGGCATAGACATTGCGGGTCGCATAACTTCCTGTTGACCAAGATGCCATGTCATCATCGCCATTATTACGGAATGAACAATGGCTGACTTCACAATCAGAAGAATTATTCGCAAGATTGATGCCATCGGCATAGTTATTGCGAAAACGCGAATGCTCCACTTTGAGATTCCGGGCACCCGTAATCCATGCCCCGCACTCGAAGTGATCAATTCTGACATCGCTGATGCGCGAGTCGCTACCCCACGAACCATTGAGTCCCTTTCCGACCTGGAAGGAGGAATTATTTTCGTAATATCTCTTATTATTCAATGTGTTAAGCGATAGGCCACGTAATTCAAGTCTGCTGCAATTACTATGGATACCACGGGCAGAATATGTGTGCCGATCATCGCTGGAGGCTGTAAAGTTGATTGTAGTATGCCACATTCCTGCTCCAACAATCTTCGTGTCATCGCTGACAATCGTGATCGGACGCGATTCATTGTAATGCCCCGCAGGAATGAATATGGTCTTTCCTCCATTTCTTGAGATAAAATTAGAGAGTCCCGAGCCATCATACTCCACTTTATCCGCAGCGTTGATATCGGCGAAAGTCAGAGCAGCTGCCACGGGTTCAATCTCAAGAAAATCAATCGTATATATTATTCCATCATCAGTTGATTTCTCAAGTGTCACTGTTGATCCTGCCGGCAGATCCGAATCAAGAAGGAATGTCGCCTCATCAAATCTCATACGTGCGAATTTGTCGGGCGATGGCGTATTGTCAGGATATTTTTCATTAGCATGAGCTATCACTGTGTATTGCCACGCCCAATATGAATCCAGAGGTAACTCTATCGGTTCTCTCCCATCACTGCATTTAAGTGTAAGATTCCCTTTCATCCCTTTGCCGTCAGCCGAGTCAGGAATCGAGAATCGCAGGGTTAATCCACGCCCGGGCTTATCAATCTTCCAGCTGACATAATCCCCTTTCGAGTTAAGTTGGAGAGCCCTCAGCCGCGAAGCTTCGCTCTGCAATGGGGTTTGGGAATAGGGATCGGGAGGGAGCAGAAAAGTCCCGTTTGTAATACAAAAATCCGGTTCAGCTTCGTAACGCTGCCACGGACGATCTACATATCCCCGATTAAGGAGATCCTCTTCAAATGCCACACTCTGTGCGTTTGACTGAATTGAAAATGTAAGGCTGAAAAGCCCGAGTGTAATTGCTGTTTTACTGACGTGCTTAAACGCCGGATTAAGAAATTTCATCGGAATAATGATGTAGTTTGTTGCGGATATTATTGTTTGTCTGGATGCAAATTTCGTAAAATTTCCATTATTATTTTAGCATTTTCTATCCCATGTAACCCAAATATAGGCAAGCATGAAGCCAAGCGGAGAGTATAATCTGACTATCAGTAATATACATCATTATTCAAACCCTAAAATATATCTCATTTCAAAATTCAGAAGATTTAAAATTGCAGAAGCACACCACCAAAAAGCATTATATTTTTCAAGACTATACCATCTAAGTACCTTTTGATTTACAAATGATTACAAAAATATAATTCCATTTTTGATTATATTTTGACAATAATCCCTCGCGGAGCTATTGCTTTAGAATAATTTTGCATCCGTAAGCATCGCGGATGCCGGATAAAACTCAGGCTGCCGGGACGCTGACAACAATTTAAAACAACAGTTAAACCTCAAAACCTAATCAGTTATGAAAAAATCGTATCTGCTTATCTCTTCTCTTCTTTTCGCTTCTGCAAGCATGTGTGCTCAGGACGCAGTATTTGCCAATCCTACAATGGAGGATGGATCCTTTATCGTGAAGTACGATCTTGAGAACCACAAGTTCGCCGAGTCCAACGACTTTGAAATCGACGAGACGTTCCTCTTCGCTATCGATGTAACCGGCACAGACTATGAGACAGCTCTCAAAACTCCCTCACGTAATCCGAATGTACTCGGACGCAGCATGGCTCACGATTTCTATGTAAACAATGACGTGTGCGAATTCGAGCATTACTCCAACAGCGGCAACCTCGATGGCAGACTCTTCCACATCGAAGGCAACATATATGGCGCTGTCTTCAATCTCTTCCAGCTCGCTCACGGAAGATATAAAGATACTTGCTTCGGACTCTATCAGGAAAACGGCGAGGACTGCTACGATGCTCTTAAGCCGGGTGCAGTAGTGACATTCGGTGCGAATCACTTCGGCTTCGGATGGTCGCAGACCAACCCGGGTGAAGAATGGTGGGACGCTATCGCTTCTCCGATCACAAATCTCTGGTTCCACACGGCTCCCTACACCGGCACACGCACAAGCGAAGTATTCTATTTCGATGACTTCACTCCCGGCGAAGCTTTTGCAGGTTGCGAATCAACTTGGGCTGACAAGGGCTATGCAATGCCCCAGTATATCAAGGATCTTACTGCAGGCGTAGAGAATATCGAGGCTTCTGATGCCAACACTCCCGCTGAATATTATAACCTGCAGGGTATCCGCGTTCAGAATCCGGAAAGCGGACTCTACATCGTTCGTCAGGGCAAGAAAGTTTCCAAAGTGATTCTGAAATAATCCGACTTATCAAACTATTCCATGGCGGGGCGGCAACGGGAGAGCCGTGCCGCTCCGCCCAATATTCTAACTGCCTGCCAAAATCCGTTGAAAGATTATCCGGGGTGCCGGCAGTATTTACTCTAATTTAACTGCGATATCATGAAACTCCTGCACCAGCATCTGCTGACACTGGCTATTGCCGGAATTCCCGGCATTGCAGCCGCCGGCATAGTGACCGGAACGGTGCATGACCAGTCAGGCGAACCACTTATCGGCGCGACCGTATTCATCGAAGGGACCTCTACAGCCACCGTCACCGACATTGACGGAAACTTCTCTATCGATGCCCCCTCGGGGAAGTCTCTTAAAATATCCTACGTCGGCTATACGCCTGCAACTCTGAAAATATCTCCGTCCAAGAGCGTCTATGACGTTGTCATGAAAGAGGATGCTCTTAATCTTGATGACCTGGTCGTTGTGGGCTATGGCACTCAGAAACGCTCTGAACTTACGGGAGCTATATCTACTGTAAAAGGTTCGGATATCAGAGATTTCTCCACTACTTCCGTTGCAGATGCGCTTGCCGGAATGGCAGCGGGTGTTGCAGTGACAAAGTCTACAGGTAATCCGGGGGAGGCACCGGACATTATTATACGCGGCGCAGGCTCAGTCAATGGTATGGCTCCGCTTTACATCGTCGACGGAGTGCGTCAGGCTACCGGCTTCAGCTTCAACACCAACGACATCGAGAGCATCGAGGTCTTGAAAGACGCAGGCTCATGCGCAATTTATGGTGCGGAGGCTGCCGGAGGTGTGATTCTCGTCACTACCCGCCGCGGCTCCAAGGGGAAAGCTACCCTCAATGTCAACGCCCGCTATGGCATACGCCGCCAGTCGTCGGGCATATCGCTGTTAAATCGCGATGAATTTATCGCTGCCAAGGCTCTTACAGGAATGGATATCCTTGCGCAGGACGCCGTCGACTCCGCCGATGAACTTCCGGATTGCGACTGGATGGACGTCATGTATGGAAGCGGACATGAGCAGGAGTATAATATCTCACTATCCGGAGGATCGGAAAATCTCCGCTATTATCTCTCCGGCGGCTTCTATGACGAAAAGGGTGTTTACCTCGATTCTAAAGCCGACCGCTTCTCTTTCCGTACAAATGTCGATTGGGATATCAACAAAATCTTCAGTGTCGGCACATCTTCTTACGGTAATATCCTCAGTTCAAACCCGACTAAGGTAAACTCTATCTATACTAATGCCGTGCCGTTCCGCACAGTGCCGACCATGAATCCGGTGGACGAAGACGGCAATTACGCGCAGACCCCTTTCTATCTCAATGGTCCGAACCTCTATGGCAATGAGATGACCTATCATCAGAAAGGGAGCACCTACGGATTTGATATGCTGGCATATCTGGATGTTCGCTTTATTCCGGAACTTACCCTCCATGTCAACGGAGCAGCCAAAATATCTTCGCAGGCTCAGAGAGTTTTCTCGGAAGACATCGACTTCCGCGGAGTCAAGGAGAACGCTTATCTGGAATCGCGTGCCGGACATTCCCGCGAATTAACATATAACGCAACTCTCACATTTGAGAAACTTTTCAAGGAGAAATGGTATCTCAAGGCAATGATCGGCACGGAAGCCACTTCCTACGATGCTTACTATAATTATGTAAAGGCGATGGATTTCCCTGTCGATCAGGCATGGTCGATCAATCTCTCTTCCAACACTTCCAAGGAGGCATCCGATTCCCCCGGAGTCGGAAGATCTCTCTCTTTCTTCGGACGCATCAATTTCAACTATGACAGTCGCTACTTCCTGACATTCAACCTCCGACGCGATGGTTCAGACCGTTTCGGACGCAACCACCGCTGGGGCACATTCCCTTCAGTGAATGTCATGTGGCGCGCAATCTCCGAACCCTTCTTGCGCGACAACGCCAATTGGCTTTCGGATGCCAAACTCCGTGTAAGCTATGGCATATTGGGTAATGATGGAATCGGACAATTCCTCTATTCCCGTGCTTATTACGGCGATCAGATCATCTATAATTTCGGAGGTAATAACGAGGTTTCCGGCTGGGCTAACTACAAAGTTCCCAACCAGGATATCAAATGGGAAGAAATTCATCAGTTCGACCTCGGACTTGATCTGGCTTTCTTCAATAATCGCCTCAAATTCTCTTATGATTATTACAACCGCCAGACCCACGATATGCTCTACTGGAAAGTCGTGCCGTTGGGCTCAGGCATCAACTGGTACTACGACGGCGCTACGAACACTATGCCGATCAACATTGGCAGAGTATCGAATATTGGTCATGAATTTTCTCTGCATTGGACCGACAACATAAATGATTTCAGCTATGATATCGGCTTGAATATTTCCCTTAACCGCAATAAAATTCTGGAACTCGGCACAGATGGCGCTGCTCCCCTTACGAGCCCTGATGGCATCAACCGCACTGAAAACGGACGCTCTATGTCTGAACTTTGGGGCTACCGCGCCATAGGCATCTTCGAGAATCAGGCTCAGGTCGACGAATATAACGCACGCGCCGTGGCTGCAGGTCACCCCTATTATTGGCGTCAGAACACCGGGGTCGGCGACCTCATCTTCGACGACTGCGGACAGGGCTACGTCGATGAAAACTGCAAACAATATATCGGTAATCCCTGGCCGAAAGCCACCTATGGTCTTAATCTCTCCGCTTCCTGGAAAGGAATCGACATCACGGCACTCTTCCAGGCTGCCACAGGTTTTGAAATCTATAACGGCGTGAAGCAATATACGCAGAATTTCGGAAATGACGGCAACACTACTCTTGAAATCTATAAAAACTCATTCTTCGGCGACAATGGGCTGACAGATCAGCCCCGATGCGGATATATTGATGAAGCAGGCGCCTGGATCGGCGACCCTTCAGCGAATTTCTCCACTGTATCTTCTTTCTGGGTTGAGAAAGGAGATTATCTGAAACTGAAGAATCTCGTAGTGGGCTACACTTTCCCGCTCCCTGCCAACTGGAAGAAAGTGATTTCCAAAGCGAGAATTTATTTCTCTGCTCAGAATCTCTTTACCATTACTAAATATTCCGGCATTGACCCCGAAATCGCAGGGACTTCCACTCAGCTTTCCGCAAACGCCGGAACTTCAATGACCGCACGTGGCGTTGACACTTACAACCGCTATCTCCCCTCCCGCCTCTATTCATTCGGTCTTGACCTTACCTTTTGATTCTATCCATTTGAAAATTAAGTAATGACAACAATGACACGATTAATAAAGAAACTGGCAGCCGGGGCTTTGGCAACCGTGCTGACTCTGGGAGCGACCGGATGTTCGGACTTCCTGGATGTGACGGATGAATCTTCCGTCTCTCCCGACAACTTCCCCACCAATATGAATCATGTCGATCTGCTTCTTAACTCGGCTTATGCCGGAGGGCACGGCTATGGTCTGTATGCGTTCTATTGGTTTCCGCAGATAATGTATATGCTCGATAAGACTCATGACTGTTATGGCGATTATGATTCGCGTTCGCAGCTTCTTGCCAACGATGGCTCGACATCCTGCACAAAGCTTCGCGAAGCGTATGCCTCAATCATGAACTGGATTCAATATTCCAATGCTGCAATTCAGGCTTGCGACAGCTATGCGCCTCAGGCTGCCGAAAATGAAATCGCTCTCCTCAACCGCCGCAAGGGTGAGGCTCTCTTCCTTCGCGGACTCGCCTACTGGCATTCTCAGATCTTCTTCGAGCTCGAATCCAAGACGGATGGATTGGGATTCCCGATTATCAGCACTGTCCCGGAGTCAATCGAACAGATGTCGCCTCAGCGTGCAGGAGTTAAGGAAACCTGGGACTTTACTATTGCCACATTCCGCGAGGCTGCCGAACTGCTGAAGGGTAATAATTCCGATAAGACCCGCGCCACAGAATGGGCGGCGAAGGCTATGCTGGCAAAATCTCTTATGCAGGCGCGCCGCTCGCAGGAGGCGATTCCTGTCCTTGAGGATATCATTCGCAATTCGGGCGCTACTCTTCTGGATTTCGACACTTATTCCAAATCCTTCTTTGCCGATGAGGCTTACGAATTCAATCGTGAGACGCTCTATGAAATCGACATGACCAACAATCCGAAGCAGGACGGACCCTGGGGAGGATTCACTACCGGTTCGGGCATGCAGTTGGTTATGGCTCCCTGGTATTGCTCTATGGATCTGCGTTGGAAAGCGCCGGCTCCGGGCAATGAGTTCGCCACTCAGAATAACGGCGGCTGGGGAAATAATTTCGTGCATGACGGTAATGTACGCCGATTCGGTTTTCCGCTGGAAATTCCCTCTATCCGCGTGCTGAACACTGATTATAATTCCCGTGCCTCCATGAGCGTTGATAATTATCCCTGGATTCTCGATCCCGCGTACGCTGCCCGCAGTCGGCAGGTACGTGAAAACAAGGAGTGCGACCCTCGCCTGTTCATCGCAGCCGGTCAGCCCTATTTCGACACTATGAAGGATCCACGCGGACGCGACACTTGGTACGACCGCTCCCCGGAAGCCGGCGATCTCGGCTACACAGCTCATTATTATTTCTCGCCCAGAAAGTTCACTAACCTTCAGGGCACAGAGCTGCAGATCAATTCTTCGAACCCGGCTAATATTCCAATTGTGCGCCTGGCGGATATCTACCTGCTTTATGCCGAAGCTGTTGCAGCCACTGATCCCGCCACTGCCTTGGAATGTATAAATAAGGTGCATCGTCGTGCCTATGGTTATAGCCCCGAGGGTGTGTCACCCGTTGACTATGCCTCACTGACAGCACCAACTATGGCAGCGCGTAATAATCCACAGGATCTGCTCGCCAATAGTCCTCTGCGTTACGAACGCTGGGCAGAACTGTTTGCGGAGGGTCAATGGTGGTATGACATCCGCCGCTGGGAGATTCTTGAGAACGAGATGAAGGTCTACAAGACAACCCGCTATGGAACTTTGACATATCATGGCGAACGCGCCTATGCACAGCCTATACCCAAATCAGAGATTGAGGCTTACAACGGCAACCTTCAGCAGAACTACAACTATTAAACCATCAATAAAAATTGTAGAATAAATATTAGCTTTTTCATCACAATCCCTCAGAGCGGCGTCCTACGCGGGCGTCGCTCTTTTTTCGTATTCCGGCAATTCCTTAGACGTGCCACATCTTAATTTTTATTACACATAAACAATCTTATACTCTATTTGCGTTATATATATGACCCGCAGCGTTGCAGCTTCGGGTGTTTTTAATTTGGAAATTACTGATGCGCGGGGTTTTATTTCTAAAATCAGATCCCCCGTTTTCTTAGAAAAACACGTTATTATGACTCAAGATAAAGAAACTATTGAGGGAGTTAATGAGATTAAAGATCAGGAGAAAGAGGCAAAAACTTTTGCCGACCTTGGTGTGGCTCCCCAACTGCTTAAGGCTATCAATGAACTCGGATTTGAATATCCTATGCCGATTCAGGAGATGGTGATTCCCCATCTTCTCAGTGAAGACAGTGATGTTATCGGTCTGGCTCAGACCGGCACCGGCAAGACTGCAGCTTTCGGTCTGCCTGTCCTTCAACGCATTGACCCGGACAAGGACACTACGCAGGCTCTGGTCATCGCCCCGACCCGAGAATTATGCCTTCAGATCGCCGGCGACCTTGCCGACTTTTCAAAATATCAGGATAATGTCAAGATACTTCCTGTCTACGGAGGTTCGAGCATAGATTCCCAGATTCGTGCCCTGCGAAAGGGTGTGCAGGTTATCGTCGCAACCCCGGGTAGACTTATCGACCTTATCAAACGCGGCGAAGTCAAACTCTTCGATGTTCATACGGTTATTCTCGATGAGGCTGATGAAATGCTGAATATGGGCTTCCTGGATGATATCACGGAAATTCTCTCCCATGTGCCGGAAGAGAGAAAGATGCTTATGTTCTCCGCCACTATGCCTAAGGAGATCGCTAATATCTCCCGAAGATTCATGCATAATCCGGTGGAATTCGTAGCAGGCAACCGCAACGAGGGTTCGAAGAATGTCAGCCATATCTATTACATGGTGAAGGCTCACGATAAATATCTTGCCCTGAAACGTATAGCCGACAACAACCCGGATATCTACGGCATCATTTTCTGCCGAACAAAGAAGGAAACTCAGGAAATTGCCGACAAACTTATCAACGATGGCTACAACGCCGATTGCCTCCACGGCGATCTTTCTCAGCAACAGCGTGACCTGGCAATGAAGAAATTCCGCGATCATGTCACCCAACTGTTAGTTGCGACCGATGTGGCTGCACGCGGACTTGATGTCGACGACCTTACCCATGTCATCAACTATGGTCTGCCCGATGACGTTGCGGTCTACACCCATCGTTCGGGACGTACCGGCAGAGCCAACAAGCGCGGTGTCTCGGTCGCTATCATACACTCACGCGAAAAGCATAAATTGCGTGAAATCGAAAAAATCATCGGCAAGGAGTTTGAATATCGCAAAGTGCCGACTCCGGAGCATATTATAGAAAAGCAACTTTATAATCTCGCCGACCGACTTGAGAAAGTGCAGGTCGATGAAGAGGAAATCAATAAATATCTCCCCGGAGTGCGCAAGAAACTTGAATGGCTCTCGGAAGAAGATCTCCTCAAGCGTGTCCTCTCACTGGAATTCAATCGTCTGCTACATTATTATCAGAACACACCCGATATTGATCTGAATCAGACCGATAAGGGTTCCGGCAAAGAGAAAGCCGGCAGAGGGAAACGCGAAAGAGGAGAGAAGGGGGATAAGGATCGTCGCACAGCCCCCTCAGGCTGGGAGCGCATGATGGTCAACATCGGTAAGGCTCAGGGATTCTTCCCCGGCAATCTGATGGAACTCGTCAATCGCTCGGTCAATGGCGCCAAACCTGAGATAGGCAGAATCGATCTCCTCCCCGATTACACTCTTTTCGATGTCCGCAAAGAGGATTCTCACAGAATCCTTGAAGCACTGAAACATGAGGACTTCTTCGGCAATCATATCCATGCTGAAATTGCTACTGATCGCAATTATTCTCTCGAAGCTAAGGATCGCCGCGAAAAGAAGCGCCGCAAGGAGGAGAAGAAGGGCTCGGAGAAAAAGAGTGCTTCTGCAAAAAAAGGGAAAAAGGGTAGCGGAAAGGCTAAAGAGAAGAAATCCACAGCCGAACGCCCCAATTATAATGGCAATTACGATGTCTTTATCAATAAAAAACATTAAATTTGCAGTATGGAATCAGGCAGTTGCCGACAAATCGCCGGCATTTCTCTCTGATTTCTGATTCCAAACCTGCCGATAATGAATCATATTCGCTTTGTTTTAGCATTTATAGTTTTAGCCGGTTCGCTGCTTATGTCGGCAGCCCGCCCGGTGGAAGCCCCCGATACTCTCACAGTGTCGGAGGCTTTCATGCGTTTGCCCCACGCTGAACTCTCCATCCTCCCCCCGGAGACACGACGCGATATGCTCGACTATATGGAAGCCGACAGCATCGCCGTCAGATACAACGTCTATATGGGTAAATCCTGGATAGAGAAAATGACTCCGGACTATATGCGCGTTCACCTCACGGATGCCTCATCGCTGGAACTTAAGATGCTCCCCTCTTCTGATAAGAAGAATCCCTTTATCGCCATGAGCATCTACACCATCGGAGCGGATGAAGCCGATTCGGATTCTACAATCAAGTTCTTCAGCTCCGATATGAAGCCGCTGAACGCCGACAAATATTTCAAACTTCCGGACCCCAAACTTTTCTATAATATACCCAAGGATAGCCCGATAAAACTCGATGACATCCTGGAGGAAATGCCCTTCTACACCATCCGCTATTCAGTGTCGGAAGCAGACCCCGCCAAGTTAAAGGGAACACTGACAATATCCGAGCATCTGACACAGGAGCAGCGCGACAGGATTCTTCCTCTTATCTCTCCGGAACTTGAATGGATATGGGACGGCAAAAAATTCAAATACGCTAACGAGAAATAGTTTTTTTCCTTACTTAATATACGATTTTATAATTACTTTAGAAATAAAGACTTCAATATATGGAAAGAAAAGTCAGAGTAAGATTTGCTCCCTCCCCTACCGGACCGCTCCATATCGGAGGTGTCCGCACAGCTCTCTTCAATTATCTCTTTGCCCGCAGCAAAGGGGGCGAGATGATTCTCAGAATTGAAGACACCGACAGCCGCCGCTTCGTGCCCGGCGCCGAGGACTATATAAACGAATCCCTCGCATGGCTCGGAATCGGTATAGATGAGGGCGTCAGAGAGGGTGGCAACTACGGACCCTATAAACAGAGCGAGCGACGTGATATCTACAGAAAATATGTAAAGCAGCTCCTCGACAACGGCAAGGCATATATCGCTTTCGACACTCCTGAAGAGCTGGAGGCAGCTCGTGCCGAACACCCTAATTTCCAGTATGATGCTCACACTCGTGGCAATATGCGCAACTCTCTGACTCTCGGCGAAGAGGAGACTAAACGCCTGATTGATGCCGGCGAGCAATACGTGGTCCGTTTTAAAATTGAACCCGATCAGATCGTGAAGGTTAACGACCGCATACGTGGCGAAGTCACTGTCAATTCCAATATTTTGGACGACAAGGTGCTCTATAAGAGCGCCGACGACCTCCCGACCTATCATCTTGCAAATATCGTCGACGACCATCTGATGGAGGTGACCCATGTGATTCGCGGTGAAGAATGGCTCCCCTCAGCCCCTCTTCATGTGCTCCTTTATCAGGCTTTCGGCTGGGAGGATACAATGCCGGAATTTGTGCATCTCCCTCTGCTGCTCAAACCCGTCGGCAATGGCAAACTCTCCAAGCGCGATGGCGATAAACTCGGCTTCCCCGTATTCCCACTTGAATGGCATGATCCGGCTTCAGGTGCCGTTTCGTCAGGCTATCGCGAGCAGGGCTATCTGCCAGAGGCTGTAGTCAACTTCCTCGCTCTTCTCGGATGGAACCCCGGTGATGATTCGGAAATCATGTCGATGGAGGATCTTATCAATAAGTTCTCTTTCGAGCATTGCTCTAAATCAGGCGCTAAGTTTGATTATAAGAAGGGAATCTGGTTTAATCATGAATATCTTATCGCTACTCCCGATGATAAATTGGCAGACCTCTTTATGCCGATTCTTGAGGAGAAGGGGGTCAGCGGATTCAGCAAGGAATATGTTGCCAAGGCTCTCGGAATGGTAAAGGGCAGAGCCAACCTTATTCCCGACCTCTGGGAGCAGGCTGATTTCTTCTTCGTTGCTCCGACGGAGTATAATCCCAAGGATGTGAAGAAGCGTTGGAGTGCTGAAACTCCCGCCATCATGGAGGAACTCATCGGCGTTCTGGAAGGAATTGAGGATATGACTTCAGCAAATGCAGAGAAGATTGTGCTTGATTGGATTGCAGAGAAAGGCTATCATCTCGGCAATGTCATGAATGCCTTCCGTCTGGCTGTCGTCGGAATATGCCGAGGTCCTCACATGTTTGACATCACTGAGCTGATGCCGAAGGAGGAAGTCATCGCGCGTATCCGCAAGGCAATCGAGACTATCCCCACTCCGGAAGCCTAAGATTCAGCATCTCTTCCCGACTGATTTATGATCAAGCGTTTATTAAATATTCTCCGTCGTCTGCTCGGCAGGCGGCGGAGTGCTTTATCCGATAATGACTTTCACTCGGTTTTCCTATTGAGAAAGACAGATTCCCCGGATATGCAGCTGACACTTCATTGGATTGGCAGGACTCCGTCGGATATGGAAATTCTTAGGAATATCCCGAATTTCACCCTCGTCAGGATTGAGTCAGCGGAAGGTGTTGAAGTCGGAGAAGATGGGAGTAATGCGGGAGCTTTCCCCGGCATTATCTATATCGGAGGGACTGCAAAAGATCCGATGGCAAGAATTCTGAAAGGTGCTTCGATGGAGATGCCTGTCATATTCGGAGCTGAAATTGCAGAATCGGATGAAGCCTACGAAATCCTTTCAATAGGAGGAGCACTGACCGCTGATAACTCTGCTACCCTCGGAAGAATCGCCGACCGCCTCCTGCACGACCCGGAAGAACATCGCCGACGCGCCGCCTGGATTGCTGAATGGCTTGACTATCACAATAGACAACGCGTCAGCAACGTTTAGTAAATAATGGAACTTAATCAAAACCCTAATTAACCGAATAATATGCTCCTTAAGAATTCCTATAAATATTATGTACTTCCTGCCCTGCTGATTGCGGGCAGCGTATTCACTCCTTCTGCCGATGCCTGCACGAATCTTATCGCCGGCAAGAAAGCTACTGCCGATGGCTCGGTCATGATGTCGTATGCCGCCGATTCTCATAACCTTTACGGTATGCTCACTCATACGCCGGCTGCGGATCATGCTCCCGGCGAAATGAGAAAGGTGGTAGATTGGGATTCCGGCAAACCGTTAGGCGAAATTCCTCAGATACCTCATACCTACAATGTCGTAGGAAATATAAATGAGCATCAACTGGCAATCGGCGAATCTACATGGGGCGGACATAAGGAACTTGAAGACACGACCGGCAATTCCATCATCGATTACGGCTCTCTGATGCAGATCGCCCTCGAACGCGCCCAGACTGCCCGCGAGGCAATTGACGTGATGACTGACCTCGTGGATGAATACGGCTATGCTTCTTCCGGTGAATCCTTCACAATTGCCGATAAGGATGAAGTCTGGGTTATGGAGATGATCGGAAAGGGCGCCGAGAAAGGTGCTGTCTGGATTGCTGTGCGGATTCCCGACGATGCAATCTCGGGACATGCCAACGAACCGCGTATCCGTAAGGTCAACCTTAAGGACAAGAAGAATGTGAAATATGCCAAGGATCTGATCCCCTTCGCTCGCCGCCGCGGTTATTTTTCAGGTAAGGATGCCGATTTCTCTTTCGCTGACGCCTTTGAGAATCATACAGCCGACACCCGACGTGGCTGCGATGGCAGAGTATGGTCGTACTTCAATCGCTATAACCCGGCTGAGGCTGAAAAATGGTTTGCATGGGTTGACGCAAAGAGCGACGAACCAATGCCTCTCTACATTATCCCGGAAAAGAAAGTCGACCTCCGCGGAATGCAGGATGCCATGCGCGATCAATTTCAGGGCACTCCTTATGATATGACGCAGGATGTCGGCGCGGGTCCGAATCATGTCCCCTACCGCTGGCGTCCGATGGATTTTGAAGTCGATGGCAAGCATTATGTGCATGAACGTGCAATAGCCACTCAACAGACCGGCTGGAGCTTCGTCAGCCAGAGCCGCGACTGGTTGCCTGATCCCGTAGGCGGAGTTATATGGTTTGGCACTGACGATACTAACACTTGTGTCTATATGCCCTTCTATTGCTCGATGACTGAGGTCCCGGAGCAGCTTAAGGAGGGGGACGTCAATAACTTCTCCTATGACTCCAATTTCTGGATGAACAACTGGGTTGCCAATCAGGCTTATAATCGCTATGACCTGATGATTCCCGATATACGCAAAGTTCAGGGAGCTCTCGAAAATTCATTCATTGACTCCAGAGCTGAAAGGGAGGCTCATCTGAAAAATCTGGCAGAGTCCGGAAATATGGCTCACCTTATTGAGGATGTCAATTCTGAAGGTGCGGAGATTGCCAAGACTGCTACTGATTCCTACCGCAAACTCGCTGAATATCTCCTTGTCCGATTTATGGACGGCAATATGAAAAAGCTCGATAAGGATGGCAACTTCCAATATAATGAATACGGAATCGCCCTCTATCCCGACTTCCCCGGCTACGACAAAGCCTACTACGAACGCATCGCAAAAGAGACCGGAGATCACTTCCTCATCCCGGCTCCGTCCGCCGAGTAATCCTCCGGAAGATAAGAGTCAGGAAAGAACGAGACATAAACGAAAGAACGAATTTATTTGTTATAAAAGCAGGGTGCATCCGGCATCCTGCTTTTTTATTTTCTCTAAGTAAGTAATGAAAACTTTGACCCATGAAGAATGATTCCACGACTCGCGCAGATTACACTATTGAAAACTTTATCAAGATTTATGAACGCAGCTTCATCGAAAACTGGGATCTTCCCGCTCTGACGGATTATGTCAGCGGCAGAACTCAAACTTATGGCGAAGTGGCTACTGAAATAATCAAGACTCATATTTTCTTCCGCCACATTGGTGTGCGCCCGGGTATGAAAATCGCTCTGTGCGGTAAAGATTCAATGGAGTGGGTGAAGATCTATATGTCGGTCGTCACCTATGGCGCGGTCATTGTGCCGATTCTTTCCGAGTTCAACCCCGTCGATGTCACCCACATTGTCAATCATTCGGAAGCGGAACTCTTTTTTGTAAGTCCGCAGATGTGGGAACACATTAATCCGGATGCGCTTCTGAAAGTCAAGGCTGTGCTGAACACTGAGAAATTAGAGGTGTTCATGGAGCGCGAGAATGTGGAAATCCGCAAGGATGCCAAGCTGGCAGCCCGACGGTTTCGAAGGGAATACCCGGGGGGATTCACATCACGCGACCTCAAGTTTGCCGATAGGGATAATTCTGAATTAGTGGAAATAAACTATACGAGCGGCACAACCGGATTTTCAAAGGGAGTCATGCTGACCGGCGAGAACCTTGCCGGCAACGTCTGCTTCGGCAAGCACAGTGAACTTCATTTCCGCTCATCCCGCGCATTGGCTTTTCTTCCGCTTGCCCATGCCTACGGCTGCGCCTTCGATATGCTGACCCCATTGGCTGTCGGGTCGCATATTACCCTGCTTGGGAAGACCCCGTCGCCGCGTGTGCTGCTGAAAGCGCTTTCGGAAGTTAAGCCGAACCTCGTCATCTGCGTACCGCTGATTCTGGAAAAGATCTACAAAAATCAGATTCTTCCTATGATTTCCAAGGGCGCAGCCCGATGGACTCTCGCCGTGCCTTTCCTCGACAAGGTGGTCTATGCCAAGATACGCAAGAAACTTATCGAAGCTTTTGGCGGAGAGTTTGAGGAAGTAATTGTCGGTGGGGCTCCGTTGAATCATGAGGTCGAGGAGTTCCTTCATAAGATTAAATTCCCCTTCTCCGTCGGTTACGGAATGACGGAATGCGGACCGCTGATTTCCTACACTCCCTGGAAAAAATTTAAAGTCGGTTCGTCCGGTCAGACTCTTCCTACGATGGAGAGCATGGTGATGAGTTCGGATCCGGAGAATATACCGGGAGAAATATGTGTGAAGGGGTCGAATGTGATGAAGGGTTATTATAAGAATCCGGAGGCTACAGAACTCGTACTGAGCGACAACGGCTGGCTCAAGACAGGCGATGTCGGCACCCGCTCTGCCGATGGCACCCTCTATCTGCGCGGACGCTCGAAGACCATGCTTCTCTCCGCATCCGGGCAGAATATCTACCCCGAGGAGATTGAAGCAAAGTTGAATAACATGCCTTACGTGGCTGAATCATTAGTAGTGATGCGCGATAATAAGCTCGTGGCTCTCGTCTATCCGGACTATGAGCAATTGGATCGCATGGGTCTGCAGGGTGCCGAACTTGATCAACCGATGGAAAAGATACGTGAAGAGCTCAATAAACTGGTAGCTCCTTACGAACGCATCTCGAAAATAATCCTGATGCCCAACGAATTCGAAAAGACCCCAAAACGCTCCATCAAACGCTTCCTCTACTCCAACTAAAGCATCTCGCAGATAGAAACAGTAGCAGACCTGCTACATCTTAAATGAACGAGCCGGGATTCGTTTTAGTGAAAGTATCGGATGCTCTTGCGAAAGTTGAATTATTTTATTAACTTTGCAGTGTCGGAGGCGAGGTATTATTTCCCCGCCTCCGATAACATATATTCAGAGGCACTCCTTTCTGAAAGGGGTTCCTTTCTTTTTTACTCTTTTCCAAAAAATTTTTATCACCATGGCAAGCTATTTAACACAAGAAGGATACGACAAGAAAATGCAGGAACTCGCTGAGCTTGAGGCTCAACGTCCCGCTATCAAGGCAGCTATCGCAGAGGCACGCGACAAGGGCGACCTCTCCGAGAATGCCGAATATGATGCAGCTAAGGAAGCTCAGGGTCTCCTTGAGATGAAAATCGCCAAGCTGAAAGAACTCGTGGCTAATGCACGCATAATCGATGACTCTCAGCTTAACACTGAAGAAGTGCAGTTGCTGAACAAAGTGACAATCAAGAATCTCGGCAACGGAATGGTGGTCACTTACACGATCGTCACTGAAAACGAAGCCAACTTCCGTGAGAACAAGCTCGGCTCCACAACCCCCATCGCAGCCGCGCTGATGGGACATAAGGTAGGCGACAAGGTCACTTGCAAGGTGCCGGCAGGAGAAATGACATTCGAAATCCTGAAGATTGAAATCTAAAACTGCTTAATCTGCCTATTCATGACAATCTTCTCAAAAATCATAGCCGGGGAGATTCCCTGCTATAAAGTGGCTGAAAACGATCGCTTTTTCGCATTTCTCGACATCAACCCCGTCAACTGGGGACACACATTGGTTGTGCCGAAGAAAGAGACTGATTATCTCTTCGATATTGATGATGAAGAACTCGGAGAAATGATGATTTTCACCAAGAAAGTCGCGGAAGCAATCAAAAAGGCTATCCCCTGTCGAAAAGTAGGTATGGCAGTGCTCGGTCTGGAAGTGCCCCACGCCCATATCCATCTGATTCCCCTGCAAAACGAGGGTGACATGGACTTCGCGAAGAAAATTTCCAATCCTTCCCCTGAGAAAATGATGGAAATTGCACAATCAATCGCAAAATTTTACTAAATTTGCTATCGCCGTTTGATTCTTATGATATCAAACGGCGATTGTTGATTAATTATAAGCCTATAATTAAGTAAGTAATGAAAATTAATGTGTATATAAAACTTAAAGATTTTTGAGATAATTTCCATGCGGAAGAAAGGAAGATACTTTAGTATCTGACTGACTGACAATTGGAAATTAGCCAAAAAGAT
>JAAVBC010000022.1 GCA_014803765.1 Bacteroides sp.
AAGTAATGAAAATTAATGTGTATATAAAACTTAAAGATTTTTGAGATAATTTCCATGCGGAAGAAAGGAAGATACTTTAGTATCTGACTGACTGACAATTGGAAATTAGCCAAAAAGATGAAGTTTTATTACACAAGATATGCTATTATTGCTTACTTTCATAATATCGTTTAATTTTCATTACTTACTTATCCCCAAATTACAAGGTTGTCCTAACTTTTATATTTGGCAGATTGAAGAAAAATGACTATCTTTGCTTGTTGGAATTGGGATTCTTTCCCGAAATTTGGATTTTATAAAAAATTCTACAATATCTTAAGTTATGAGAAAAAATATTGTTGCAGGCAACTGGAAAATGAACACGACTCTCGAAGAGGGTGTGGAGCTTGCTGATCAGATCAACTCACTCCTTCAGGGCAAGGAGAAGAATTGCGACGTAGTCATCTGCGTTCCTTTCACTCATCTGACATCTGTTAATGCAGTTATCGATCCGGAACTCATCGGTCTGGGTGCTGAGAACTGTTCAGAACATGAGAAAGGTGCCTACACCGGTGAAATCTCTGCCGCTATGGTGAAGAGCACAGGTGCTACCCATGTTATTCTCGGTCACAGCGAGCGCCGCCAGTACTTCGGCGAAAACAACGAGCAACTGCTCGCAAAGACACAGAAGGCACTCGAACACGGTCTGACTCCCATCTTCTGCGTAGGCGAAGTGCTTGAAGAGAGAGAAAACGGCACATACAATGATGTCGTAGCGTCTCAGGTTGAGGCTCTCTTCTCACTCTCTCCCGAAGATTTTTCCAAGATTGTCATCGCATACGAACCCGTATGGGCAATCGGCACCGGCAAAACTGCTACAGCTGACCAGGCTGAAGATATGCACGCTCACATCCGCAAGGTCATCGAGAACAAGTACGGCAAGGAAATCGCCGACAATACTTCTATCCTCTACGGCGGCAGCTGCAAACCCGGCAACGCTAAGGAACTCTTTGCAAAGCCTGATGTTGACGGCGGTCTGATCGGTGGCGCTGCTCTTGATGCTGAGTCATTTATGGGTATCATCGAAGCTTTCAACTAATTGAGTTTCGGGAATACACTTTCTGATAAATATATTTCGGAAATATCGGGATAAGCAATAGATTTTCCCGATGTTTCCGAATATTACATTCATAAGCATGAAAAGGAATTTTGAAAAATATCTCATTCTTCTCGTATTGACTCTCCTTACTTCGGGAAGTCATATCTTTGCTCAGTCCCCGGCGAATAATCCCGCCGAGCATCAGAATGAAGATTCCATCCCGAATCCTATCGAGCGCATCATGGAAGATTCCGATGGAAAAGTGGAGATTGTAATCTCCAACGCTCTCATCGAAAATATACTCAAAACTCCTACCTCTCACAAAAAGACCAACAACGGAGCGCAACGCCCCCATATCCGCCCGGGCATCAACAAAATGTCAGGCTACCGAATTCAGGTATTTGCCGACGGACGCAATCAACATTCTCTTGAAGCAAGAGCCAAAGCCCGCGGCGCGGCAATAAGCACCCGCTTCCCGAAATATCGCGGACAAGTCTATACATTCTCCTCCTCCCCCAACTGGTATACACGCGTCGGAAATTTCCGTTCGCAATCGGAAGCCAATGAGGCTCTCGCGGAACTCAGAAGTTCTTTTCCGAGTTTTGCCAACGAAATGAGAGTCGTAAAATGTCAGATAGTCGTAATTAAGTAGTCTTATGTCTCAGAAATATAACCATGACCCGGAACTGACAGAGAAAATCGCATATCATTATCGCGAAATTCTGAAATTGATTGGAGAAGACCCGGATCGCGAGGGGCTGATCAAGACCCCCATGAGAGCTGCCAAGGCACTTCTCGACATTACTATGGGTTATCGCATCGATCCCATGACAATTGCTTCGCAGGCAATCTTTGAACATGCCGGTTCAAGAATGGTGATTGTCAAGGATATCGAGTTCTATAGCATGTGCGAACACCATATCCTCCCCTTCTTCGGAAAAGTATCTATCGGCTATATTCCAAAAGGAAAAATGATAGGTCTCTCCAAGTTGGCAAGAATAGTGGATAATTTCGCAAGAAGATTGCAGGTGCAGGAACGCCTCACGGCTCAGGTCTGCTCTCTGCTCAACGAAGCTCTCCCGAATGAAGGAATTATCGTCAGCTGCGATGCCGAACATCTCTGCATGAAGATGCGCGGAGTCGAGAAACAGGATTCCTCGACTGTCACATTTGATTATTGCGGAAAGTTTGAGGTCGATCCCGGACTCAGAGATGAGTTTATGCGCCTTTGCGGAAAATAAACTCAAAGTATCCAATCAGATGTGGAAGTTGAAATCTCTGCTCAGCGGATTAATAAAGTCTGACTATCACACACCGGAAAGTAAAGAATCTATGAACAGATATTTAATCACAGGTCTCGGAAATATCGGACCTGAGTATGTCGGCACTCGCCATAACATAGGTTTTATGATTGTGGATGCGCTCGCTGAAAAGGCGGGGGTATCTTTCACTTCTTGCCGATATGGAGATATGGCAAAAGTGAAGGTAAAGAATGTGGAGCTGCTCCTTCTGAAGCCATCCACATTTATGAATCTTTCAGGGGTAGCCGTCAGATATTGGATGAACAAGGAGAAATTACCCCTTGAAAATCTCCTTGTGGTGGTTGATGATCTTGCCCTCCCATTCGGGGCGATCCGCCTTCGCAGCGGAGGGAGTGACGCCGGACATAACGGATTGAAAAATATAGCTTCAGAACTTGGTACTCAGAAATATTCCCGACTGCGTTTCGGCATCGGTCAGGATTTCCCGCGCGGAGGTCAGATAGACTACGTGCTCGGGAAATTTCCCGAAGAGGAGCGCGCTCAGCTCCCTGAACGTATCGCTGTTGCGGATGATGCCATCAAGGCTTACGCTCTCAGCGGATTGGCTTTCGCAATGACTCATTATAATAATAAGTAACCGAATGGATCACGCCCGCTTTGATAAATCTCTGTATCTTCCCACCTCCCGCGAGGAGATGGATAAACTCGGCTGGGATCAGGCGGACATAATCCTTTTCTCAGGCGACGCATACGTCGATCACCCCTCTTTCGGAGCTGCCGTAATCGGCAGAGTTCTCCAGGCCCATGGCTATAAGGTGGCTATTGTGCCGCAACCCAACTGGAGAGACGACCTGCGCGATTTTAAGAAACTCGGCAAGCCGCGCCTTTTCTTCGGAGTTTCACCAGGTGCGATGGACTCGATGGTGAATCACTACACTGCCGCCAGACGTATGCGCCATGATGATGCCTACACTCCCGGAGGAAGACATGGAGCTCGACCGGATTATCCCTCGATAGTATATTCCGAGATATTAAAGAAGTTGTATCCGGACGTGCCTGTAATCGGAGGAGGAATCGAGTGCTCCCTGCGGCGCGTTTCTCACTATGATTATTGGAGCGACAGACTTCGCCCTTCGATCCTTGCTGATTCCAAGCTGGATATGATTGTCTACGGTATGGGAGAACGCACAATCGTGGAGTTAGCTGACAGACTTGCGGCAGGAGAAAAAATCAATGATATAAAGGATGTCAAGCAGACTGTCTTTTTTTCATCCGACACCCCTGATCCAAATAAAGATATTATACTTGCTTCATTCGAAGAATGCCAAAAGGATAAATCCAAGCAGGCGGCTAACTTCAAATCTGTTGAGATAGAATCTAACAGAATGCACGGTTCCCGTATGTGGCAGTCTACACGCGGACGGATGATATGTATCAATCCCATGCTCCCGCAAATGACTCCTGAAGAAATTGACGCCTCTTTCGATCTCCCCTACACACGCTATCCCCATCCCCGTTATAAAGGGAAGGAGATTCCGGCTTACAATATGATCCGCCATTCGGTGAACATGCATCGCGGTTGCTTCGGCGGTTGCGCGTTCTGCACAATCTCTGCCCATCAGGGAAAGTTTATAGCCTCGCGTTCAAAGGAATCCATATTGCGTGAAGTGAAGCAAGTCACCTGTATGGACGACTTCAAGGGTTATATTTCAGATTTGGGAGGTCCTTCTGCTAATATGTTCGGCATGAAGGGAAAGGATCAGACTAAATGCAGCAAATGCGTGCGTCCATCATGTCTTCATCCCAATGTCTGTCCGAATCTGAATACGGATCATTCCGCTCTTCTCGAGATATATAAGGCGGTCGATAAAATCCCTGCCGTAAAGAAATCATTTGTCGGCAGCGGAGTAAGATATGATCTTGCAATGGCTCATTCTGAGGATCAGAAAGTAAATGAGACAAATCGCAGATACCTTCACGAACTGATTGCCAATCACGTCAGCGGCAGACTCAAGGTGGCACCTGAACATACCTCCGACCGAGTTCTTGACATAATGCGCAAACCATCCTTCGAACTTTTCCGAAGATTCAAAACAATATTCGACAAGGTAAATAGAGAAGAGGGTTTGAATCAACAGCTTATACCTTACTTTATTTCCTCTCATCCGGGATGTCAGGAAGAAGATATGGCAGAATTGGCAGTCATTACCAAGGGTCTGGATTTCCATCTTGAGCAGGTGCAGGATTTTACCCCGACTCCTATGACAGTTGCGACGGAGATTTACTATACCGGTGTCCATCCTTACACCGGCAAAAAGATATATACACCTAAGACTGAAAAGGAAAAGGCGGCTCAGAGGCAATTCTTTTTCTGGTATAAACCTGAGGGTCGGGAACAGATTATCAGAACTCTTCATCACCTGCATCGTCAGGATCTGATAAAGCAGTTATATCCCGGTGGGGTAGCCGGATATAACACTTATCGAAGAGAACCGATGAAGAAATATCCATCCTCCAATTCCGGCAGAAACAAGGATGCCTCCTCAAAGAGTAATAATCGAAGAAATAAAAGATAAGTGCTCGCTTTCATACCCTCTGACGACAAAATCGTTAAAATCAGAATAACAGAAAAATCAACTATCATATTCTTAAATCTAATTACGAAGACACATGAATAAAATCTTGATTCCAATGAGTTTATTTATGCTTTCAGGTCTGGCGAGTTCCTGCATGTCAGGAAATTCGGAAAATGAACTTATCATCGAACGACCTGACGTTAAAATCGAAAACGGCATGCTGACACCGGAAGTGCTTGAAGCTCTCGGTCGTATACGCGAGTATGCCCCATCTCCTGATGGAAAGACTATCGCTTTTACTCTTGCTTATGAAAGCATCGAAGCTAACAAGAGTAATGCCGAAATCTACATCATGAATGCCGATGGGACCGACATTCGCCGCCTTACGAAGACAGCTTCTTCCGAAAACAGTCTTTGCTGGTATGCCAACGGCGAGCGCATTGCATTCATTACAATGGATGAGGGTAATAATGCGCCGCAGGTGTTCTCCATTAACCCTGATGGCGGAGATTTAGTGCAGATGACTTCACTTGAAAACGGAGTCGAATGTTTTAAATTCTCACCCGATGAGAGTAAAATTGTAGTGGCATCCACTGTGAAACCCTGGGAGAAAGATCCGAAGCTCTACGAAGGGCTTCCCAACACTACAGGTAGAGTCATCAATGATCTTATGTATAAACATTGGGACGAATGGGTAGAAGAGATTCCCCATCCCTTTATCGGCGACTTCAATGGCAAGTCGGCTGATAATTTCGTTGACATTATGGAAGGGGAACCTTTTGAGTGTCCTATGCGTCCTTTCGGAGGTGCAGAGGCATTTGAATTCTCTCCCGACAGCAAGCAGCTTATCTATGTTTCCCGCAAACTTGCCGGAAAGGATTATGCGTTCTCTACTGATTCCAACCTCTATCTTTACGACATTGCGGCGAAGACAACCAAGAATCTGACCGAGGGAATGGAGGGTTATGACACAGACCCGAAGTTCTCACCCGACGGCAAGCAGCTCGCATGGCTCTCAATGGCAACACCCAAATATGAGTCAGACAAAAAGCGCCTCATGGTGATGGACATGGCTTCCGGGGAAATGAAAGATATGACTGCCGAATGGAAATATTGGCCCGAGGAAATAGCATGGGCTCCGGACGGCAAGAGCATCGTCTTCGCAGGATACTACGAAGGCACTGAACCGATCTTCAGAATGTCAATGCCTGATGGAAAAATCGAACAGCTGACCGATGGCTATTGGGATTATCACTCGGTTACTCCCCTCGCCGGCAATTCTATTCTCGCAATGCGTCAGAATATGCTTCAGCCTGATGAGATTATTGCCGTGAACGGTAAGGATGTGACAGAAATAACTAATGTCAATAAGGATATCCTCGACCAACTCGCAGAAGTCAAGGTTGAAAAGCACATGGTGCCGACTACCGACGGCAAGGAGATGACTGCATGGATTATTCTGCCTGCAAACTTCGATCCGGCTAAGAAATATCCCGGTATCCTTTATTGTCAGGGTGGTCCGCAGCAGGCGGTGAGCCAGTTCTGGAGCTATCGTTGGAACTTCCGTATTATGGCAGCCAACGGATATGCGATCATCGCACCCAACAGACGCGGAACTCCCGGCTTCGGCGAGGAATGGAATCGTCAGATTTCCGGCGATTACGGCGGTCAGAACATGAAGGATTATCTCTCAGCTGCAGATTATCTGGCTGCTCAACCCTATGTAGATAAGGATCATATCGGAGCTATCGGCGCAAGCTACGGCGGTTTCTCCGTCTATTGGCTCGCAGGTCATCATGAAGGACGCTTTGCCGCACTGATTGCACATGCCGGCATATTTAACATTGAGGCACAGTATCTGGAAACTGAAGAGATGTTCTTCGCGGACTTCGACCTCGGCGGACCATATTGGGATAAGAGTAACGCTGTCGCTCAGCGCACGTACGCTAACTCACCTCATCTCTTTGTGGATAAATGGACTGCTCCGATTCTCGTAACAGTCGGAGAAAAGGACTACAGAATCCTTGCCTCACAAGGAATGATGGCTTTCAATGCAGCCAAAATGAGAGGTCTGGAGTGTGAGATGCTCGTGTTCCCGGATGAAAACCACTGGGTTATCAAACCTCAGAACGCAGTGCTCTGGCAGCGCGTATTCTTCGACTTCCTCGACAAATATCTGAAGACTCCGGCAAATAAGACGACACCCGATACTCCCGTATCGGACTCAATAAAATAATGAGACTATACCGAGTTTCTTATATCGTTGAATAATCATTCTCCAATTAATAGAAATAGGCTGCTCCGGCAGCCTATTTTTTTTGATACATTCACCACTAAATTAAACTTTTCTTATTTAGAATAATTCTAATTAAAGATTTTTTCTTAATTTTGCAATATAATTAGAATACACAGATATATACAGATATATATTGTCGGAAATAATAACTCAAAAACTATGAGACTCTCAGACTTAACTCCGGGAACGAAAGGAATCGTAACGAAGATTCTCGGTCACGGCGCTTTCAGGAAGCGAGTGATGGAGATGGGGTTTGTAAAGGGTCGTGAAGTGGAGATGGTGCTCAACGCCCCCCTTCAGGATCCTATTAAGTACAAACTGATGGATTATGAAGTCAGCTTGAGAAGGGCGGAAGCTAACCTGATCGAGATAGAGACCTTGGAAGAATGGGAGCGCCACGCTGAAAAAGTCAAGTCCTGCAACACCGGACTCCATGATTCCACTTCAGATTCTGAAGATTTCAGAAAGGATAAGATTATCAATATCGCCTTGATAGGTAATCCCAACTGCGGAAAGACCTCCCTCTTCAATATTGTCTCAGGCGCTCATGAGCATGTAGGCAACTATGCAGGAGTGACTGTCGGCGCAAAAGCCGGCACGATGAAATATAAGGGATATAAATTTAATGTCGTGGATCTTCCCGGCACATATTCCCTGTCAGCTTATTCTCCGGAAGAGCTTTATGTCATGCGTTATCTGCATAACGAGACACCCGATGTGATTGTCAATGTTGTCGTGGCATCGAATCTTGAGAGAAATCTCTATCTTACGACCGAACTGATCGATATGAATCGTTCGATGGTGATTGACCTCAACATGTACGACGAGCTCGAAAAGAGTAAAGCGGTGCTGGATTATGAACAGCTCGGCAAGATGCTCGGAGTGCCTATTGTCCCGACAAAAGCTTCGACAGGATGGAATGTCAATAAACTCCTTGACACGATCATCGACGTATATGAGATGCGGCAGAAAGACGTAAGACATATTCACGTCAAGATGCGTCCGGATATTGAGGAGGGTGTGAATGAAATTAAAGATATCATTAAGGGAGATCCGACGATATCCCATCATTTCTCCCCCCGTTATCTCGCGATTAAGATGCTTGAAGGGGATCCGGAAGCAGAAAGCATACTGAAAGAAGCAGAGTCTTATGATCAGATAAAGGAAGCGCGAGAGAAAGCTGCTTCCAAAATCCGGTCTGAACTCAATGAAGATATCAATGCTGCCATAGCCGCCGACAAGTACGGATTCATTCAGGGGGCTCTTGCAGAAACACTCGAGGGGGATACCCTTCATGATGAAAAGACCACAAAAATCATTGATGCCATCGTCACGAGCAAGGTTTTCGGTTTTCCGATTTTCCTATTGGTGATGTTTGTAATGTTCTGGGCAACTTTCCAGATCGGTTCTTATCCAATGGAATGGATCGAGCAGCTCGTGTCATGGATTTCTAATTTAATCGGCAATTATATGCCTGAGGGTCCGCTTAAAGACCTGGTGCTCGATGGTGTGATTGGAGGAGTTGGCGGCGTTATCGTATTCCTCCCCAACATCCTTATCCTCTACTTTTTTATCTCTTTGATGGAAGATTCGGGATATATGGCTCGAGTTGCTTTTATAATGGATAAGATGATGCACAAGATGGGACTGCATGGAAAATCATTTATCCCGTTGGTAATGGGATTCGGATGCAATGTCCCTGCGATTATGTCAACCCGCATCATTGAGAGTCAGAGCAGCCGCCTGATCACTATCCTTATCAACCCCTTCATCAGTTGCTCGGCAAGAATCCCGATATATGTTCTGCTTGCCGGGTGCTTTTTCCCGAAACATGGCGGATTGGTATTCTTTTGTCTCTATCTTTTAGGTATCATTATAGCTGTCCTTACAGCAAAACTGATGAGAAAATTCTGGCTGAAGACGGATGAGACGCCATTTGTCATGGAATTGCCGCCCTACCGAATTCCGACCGGGAAAGCTTTGATGCGCGGAATGTGGTCCAAGGCAAAACAATACCTTAACAAGATGGGTGGTATAATCTTAGTCGCTTCCATTATTATCTGGGCTCTCTCATACTTCCCGCAATGCGATTTCTCCGAAGTGCCGGAAAAATATTATGAAGACGCTGTAATGGAAATGCCTGAAGAAATACGAAATTCCGCCGACACGGAGCAGATTCAGGATCTCGTCACTCATCAGTATCAGCAGGAACATTCAATTCTCGGAAACATCGGCAAGTTTGTAGAGCCGGTAGTTCGTCCGATGGAATATGGGTGGAAAACCACTGTTTCTATTCTTGCCGGAGCCGCCGCCAAGGAGGTTGTGGTCAGCACAATGGGAGTCCTTTATGTAGGAGAAGATGATGCCGATCTGATTTCAGAGCGACTTGTCACGCCGTCAAAACTGACAGGAGAACCTCCGTTCACTCCTGCAAAAGCGATCTCGTTCTTGGTATTCGTATTGTTATACTTCCCGTGCATAGCCACTCTGGCTGCGATTGCCCGCGAAACTGAAAATTGGAAGTATGCCCTTTTCTCGGCGCTTTACAATACATCAATAGCATGGGTCCTCGCTTTCATTACTTATAGGATAGCACTCTTGTTCTAACCATTGCGAGGAAGTAAAAGAACTTTACATTTGCAACAAAGAAAGCTTAAAAAACGTTATAAAGGAGAGGGCAAACAACTGCCCTCTCCTTTTTTGGCATATTATTTGCACATATTCCATACAAATAAACATCAATGTATGAAAAACGACTTTTCTAAGCAATTTCTACCAATGCTCAATAAAGCGAACGAAATCGCTGCCGAGTTCAATGCACCAGCTATCCGTAGCGAGCACTTTGTTTTGGCAGCACTTCGCAATCGCGATGGTTACGCATTTAAGATTCTGAGCCAGCTTAACGTCCCTATTTCCCGGATGATTGAGGAACTCAGCGATTATCTGCGTACATCCTCCTCTTCCGAAGAGGTGACTACTCTTTTTGAACAGCAATTCAAAATTACTCTTTCGGCAATCCGTCATCTTCAACTTGCCACTTCCGAAGCTCGCAAGATGAAAGCGCCCGTTATCGGAGGAGAGCACATAATCCTTGCCCTTATGCATGACTCAAGAAGCATGGATAGTGATTTCCTCAAGAATATGAAAGAGGAATACCTCAACTTCGACATTTCTATACAGAATGTCGGTCCGAATGGTCCGGAAGGTGAAAAACCGTCGGCTATGTCGGATATGGACGATGATGAAGATGAGGAGGAAGCTTTGTTCAATAAAAAGGCTGCCTCAGCCAAGAACGGAAAGACAGACACAAAATCCGGCACACCGGCTCTTGACAAATTCGGTCATGACATGACTGCCGCAGCAGCCGAAGGAAGACTGGATCCGGTTGTCGGAAGAGAGAACGAAATCGAGCGTCTCGCTCAGATTCTTTCACGCAGAAAGAAGAATAATCCGGTGCTTATCGGCGAACCGGGTGTCGGTAAATCTGCCATTGTCGAGGGGCTTGCTCTCAGAATCGTACAGAAGAAGGTGTCGCGTATCCTGTTTAACAAACGAGTTATAGCGTTGGATATGGCAGGAATGGTGGCAGGCACTAAATATCGCGGTCAGTTCGAGGAGAGAATCAAGGCTGTGCTTGATGAACTTTCGAAGAATCCTGACATAATTCTCTTTATCGATGAAATTCATACTATCGTCGGCGCCGGAGGCGCTCCCGGCTCGATGGATGCTGCCAATATGCTTAAGCCGGCTCTTGCGCGCGGAGAAATCCAATGCATCGGTGCTACGACTTTGGATGAATATCGTCAGAACATAGAGAAAGACGGTGCGCTCGAACGCCGATTCCAGAAGGTAATGGTCGAACCTACCACTCCGGAGGAAACTCTTGAGATTCTTCACAATGTGAAGGAAAAATATGAGGCGCATCATAACGTGAACTACACTGAGGATGCTCTTCGCGCCTGCGTTGCACTTACCGAACGCTATATAAGCGACAGAAATTTCCCTGATAAGGCACTTGACGCGCTCGATGAGGCAGGTTCGCGTGTACATATCACTAATATAGTTGTGCCCAAAGAGATTGAAGATCTTGAAGGGAGCATCGAGGAGACTACTCGCCTGAAACTTGAAGCAGCTCATTCGGAAGATTTCGAGAAGGCGGCATCGCTGCGTAAGCTCGAAAGTCAGCAGAAAGCTGAACTCGCGAAAGCAAAATCCGAATGGGAGAAGAAGCTCTCCGAAGAACGTCAGACTGTAGATGAAGAAAAAGTCGAGGAGGTCGTGGCGATGATGACCGGCGTCCCCACTCAGCGCATTGCTCAGGCAGAAGGGACACGCCTTCTGGAGATGGGCAAACAGTTGGAGGGTTCCGTTATCGGGCAGGATGATGCAATCAAGAAAATTGTGAAAGCTATCCAGCGAAACAGAATCGGTCTTAAAGATCCTAACAAACCGATCGGAACATTCATGTTCCTCGGTCCTACCGGCGTCGGCAAGACATATCTCGCTAAAAAGATAGCTGAATATCTGTTTGACTCCCCCGATGCACTGATCCGTATGGATATGAGTGAATACATGGAGAAGTTCACAGTGTCACGCCTCGTCGGAGCTCCTCCGGGATATGTAGGCTACGAAGAGGGTGGTCAGCTCACAGAGAAGGTCCGTCGCCGTCCTTATTCCGTTGTGCTCCTTGATGAAATCGAGAAAGCACATCCGGATGTGTTCAATCTCCTTCTTCAGGTAATGGATGAAGGACGCCTCACTGATTCACTCGGCAGAAAGATTGACTTCAAGAACACTATCATTATTCTGACAAGTAATGTTGGTTCCCGACAGCTCAAGGATTTCGGCACAGGAGTCGGTTTCCAGACTGCCGATAATGTCAAGGAGCAAGCGCAGGGAGTGATTACAAAAGCGCTGAATCGTGCGTTCTCCCCCGAATTCCTTAATCGTGTCGACGACATCATTATGTTCGATCAACTCGATCAGGATGCGCTCTTCAAGATTATCGATAATGAGCTTAAGGACTTCTATAGCAGAGTGGCGAAACTCGGCTATAGACTGAATGTATCGGAAGAAGCCAAGAAGTTCATCGCCGAAAAGGGCTACGACCGCAACTTTGGAGCACGTCCGCTCAAACGGGCGATCCAGAAATATCTGGAAGATGAACTTGCCGAACTGATGCTGAAACTGAATGCCGAGGGTCAGATAGGCGGGGAGATTCTTGCTTCCTACACTGACGGCGCAGACAAACTTGAGATTATATACACCCCGCTTGACACTCCTGAAGAGGAAAAACAAGAGCCTGAGCAGGAAGCCGGGCAGGGAGCATCTGAGGAATAATGAAGAAAATCGGCATTCTAAGCGATACGCATAGTCATTGGGACGACAGATTCTGCAAATATTTCACCGACTGCGACGAAATATGGCATTGCGGAGATATAGGAGACGCTACGATGCTGGACCATCTTGAGGAGATCGGACCGAAAGTGAGGGCTGTCAAAGGGAATGTCGATCATGGTGAGACCTCGCGCAGATGCCGCGAACTTGAGATATTTAAGATAGAGAATATCAGGGTTCTGATGACTCATATCGGGGGTTATCCCGGAAGATGGTCGCCCGGAATGAAGAAGCTTCTTAAGGATGAGAAGATCGACATGATGGTCGATGGTCATTCCCACATTCTGCGTATAATGTATGATAAAGAATTAGGTCTGCTTCATATCAATCCGGGAGCTGCCGGACTCCAGGGCTGGCAGCAGAAACGCACGATTGTGAAATTAGTCATTGACGGCAAAGAGTTCAAGGATTGCGAAGTCATTGAATTAAGTAAGTAATTTACGCAAAAATAGTAAAAAATGTCGGATTCGTTCTTGGCGAATCCGGCATTTTTTGTTACCTTTGTAGTGGATATGCGGCTATCAGAAAGTGACTCATTCGGCTATAAGAATCAGCTCGAAACCCGAATAAAATGATAGTCGCGTCATAGGTAGGGAGTCCTAAGGTTTTCCCGCTGAATCAATATTAATTAAGACATGCAAGGAGACGATAAAATTATTCCTATCAATATTGATACGGAAATGAAAAGCGCCTACATCGACTATTCAATGTCGGTGATTGTGTCCCGCGCGCTGCCTGATGTAAGAGATGGTTTTAAGCCGGTCCATCGCCGTGTGCTGTTTGGCATGAACGAGCTCAACAACTTCTTCTCGGGCGAGACAAAGAAATCAGCACGTATTGTAGGTGAAGTAATGGGTAAGTATCACCCTCACGGTGACTCTTCCATCTATATGACAATGGTGAGACTCGCCCAGGACTGGTCTCTCCGTTATCCCCTCGTATTCGGACAAGGTAACTTCGGTTCGATCGACGGCGACTCCCCGGCAGCAATGCGTTACACGGAGGTAAAACTCGCCAGAATGGGTGAGGAGATGCTTGCAGACCTTGATAAGGAGACTGTGGATTTCGTCCCCAACTTCGATAATACACTCCGCGAACCTGCTGTGCTTCCTGCCCGCATACCGAATCTGCTCGTCAATGGAGCTTCAGGTATTGCCGTCGGCATGGCAACCAATATGCCCCCTCACAACCTTACGGAATCTCTTAACGCCTGTCTGGCATATATCGACAACCCGGAGATTGACGTCGAAGGTCTGATGCAGTATATCAAGGCTCCCGACTTCCCGACCGGCGGCGAAATTCTCGGCATGCAGGGTGTCCGTGATGCCTACGAGACCGGCAGAGGCAGAATCCTGATTCGCGCAAAATGCGAAATAGAGACTGATGGAAATCATGACGTTATCGTCATATCCGAGATTCCTCACGGTGTCATTAAGAATGAACTCGTAAAGAGCATCGCCGACCTTGTGGAAGAGAAGAAAATAGAAGGTATTTCTGATATTACCGATACTTCCGCACGAGGCATCATGCATATTGCTATTGATATTAAGAGAGATGCCAACGCAAGCGTTATCCTTAATAAGCTCTACAAGATGACGCAATTGCAGACCTCTTTCAGCGTAAACAATGTCGCTCTTGTCAATGGCAGACCGAAGACTCTGAACCTCAGAGACCTTATCGGCAATTTCGTAGAGCATCGCCATGAGGTAGTGATCCGCCGCACTCGATATGAACTGCGCAAAGCCGAGGAAAGAGCCCACATTCTGAGAGGCTTGATGATTGCAGTCGACAACATCGATGAGGTAATCGCGATTATCCGCGGTTCGCGCACCACTGAGGAGGCTCGCAACACTCTTGCAGAAAGATTCGAACTTGATGAAATCCAGACCCGCGCAATAGTTGAAATGCGCCTGCGTCAGCTGACCGGACTGGAGATGGAGAAACTGAAGCATGAGTATGACGAATTGATGAAACTCATTCAGCACCTCAACGACATTCTTAATAATGATGACGTCTGCCGACAGGTAATGAAGGATGAGATTATAGAAATTCGAGACAAATATGGCGATGAGCGTCGCACCAAGATAAATCTTGCAGTCGGCGATTTCAACGCAGCGGATTTCTATCCCAATGATGAGATGATCATCACTGTCAGCCACCTGGGATATATAAAGCGCACTCCCCTCTCTGACTTCCGCGCCCAGAATCGCGGAGGACTCGGAGCAAAGGGCAGCGACACTCGCTCGGAGGATTTCATTGAGTATATATATCCTGCATCCAACCACGACCAGATCATATTCTTCACCGAAAAGGGTCTTTGCTATCGTCTGAGAGTATTCGAAATTCCCGAGGGTGCGAAGAATTCAAAGGGACGTGCGATTCAGAATCTACTCAGCATATCATCGGAAGATTCAGTCAACGCCTTCATCACTATCAAGAGCACTGCCGATGAAGATTATCTCAACAGTCATAACCTCGTGTTCGCAACGAAGAAGGGTATGGTGAAGAAAACTCCCCTGAGTGAGTATGGCAGAATCAATGCTAACGGCAAGAAGGCTATCAAGATTCGCGAAGAGGATGAACTCCTCCAGGTAGCACTGACAGATGGCAACTCTGAAATTATCCTTGCAAACAGAGAGGGTAAAGCTATCCGCTTCCATGAATCGACCGTAAGATCTGTCGGCAGAGATTCAATGGGTGTTATAGGTATGACTCTCGGCTCGGATAAAGATGAGGTTATCGGCATGATCACCATGAAGATTGATAGTCAGGACTCAATTATGGTGGTTTCTGCCAACGGCTATGGCAAGCGTTCTGATATCGACGATTATCGAATCACTAATCGCGGCGGCAAGGGTGTGAAGACCATTGCAATCACAGATAAGACGGGTGATCTCGTAGCGATAAAGAGCGTAAATGATGACAACGACCTTGTCATCATCAATCAGAGCGGCATAACTCTGCGCCTCGCAGTGAAAGATGTGAGAGTTATGGGCAGAGCGACACAGGGTGTCAAACTCATCGACCTCTCCAAACGCGGCGACACTATCGCATCTGTCTGCAAGGTTGCTTCCGATCCCGAACAGGAAGTGGATCAAGATCTTGAAGAACTTTCTAATGATAATGCAGCTGAAATTAAAGCTGAAAATCAGGAGACGATAGACACAATCGCTTCCGAGATAGAATCTCAGGAAATTGATCTTCTCGCCGAAGATATCGCCGAGGAGGGAATCGACGAGGTGATGCCGGAAGATAACTAATTAAGTAATGAAAATTAATAACCCTCAAATACTCTAATCGATGAAAAAGATTTTTGCGATGGCGCTTTGTCTTACTGCAGTCGGCAGCATGAGCGCACAGAAAATTAATGTCGACAATGCCAAGAAACTGTCAGGCAAGTTCGACAAGATTGAAGAGGCGCGCAACCTTATCAAGCAGGCTATGGAGGATCCTACCACATCTCAGGATGCAAACACATACTTCATTGCGGGCAAGATTGAATTCGACAACTACGACAAAGGGCTCACAAACGGTATGATCAAACCCGATGATCCTTCTGCTGATCCCATGGCAATGGCGCAGGAGCTCCTCAATGGTTATAAGTACTTCATGATGGCTCTCCCCTATGACTCTGTCCCGAATGAAAAGGGTGAGATTAAACCAAAGTTTGCAAAAAATATCGTGAATATTCTTGCGGGTCACGCTACCGATTATTTCACAGCCGGCAGCTCCATGTATAACGCAGGCAAGTATTACCCTGAGGCTTACGAAGGTTTCAACATTTATGCAGAACTTCCCGAGGCAGCGTTTATGGGATCTAAAGCACCTAAAATTCTCCCTGCCGACCGCGCTCAGGCTTACTTTAACGCCGGCATTTCCGCTTACAGCGGCAACCAAGTGAAGAAAGCAGCCGAGGCATTCAAAAAGGCTCGCCTTCTCGGCTCTGATGATTCAAAAGCCTATATGTATGAAATTGCATGCTGGCAGAATCTTGCTCAGAACGACACTACAATGCAGGAACCTGCTCAGGCAGCTATTATGGAGATTGCAGAAGCAGGCTACAACAAGTTCGGTCTCGCTGAACCTATCTTCCTCAATAACCTCGTGAACACTTACGTTCAGGAAGAGAATTATGCTGCGGCTCTCGATAAGGTGAACGCACTTATTGCAGAGAATCCCGAGAATTCGAATCTTTATGGACTGGAGGGTTTCATTCAGGACCGCAAGGGTGATGATGAAGCATCTTTGGCAGCTTATCAGAAAGCTGTTGCAATCGCTGACTGCGATTTCGAGACTCTCAAGAATGCTGCAAAGAAGTTCTACACTATGGGCACTCACAAGCTCAATGAACTCGAACCTAATGACACAACAGGCAAACTGGCTGTAAAAACAGGTTATTTTGACACTGCCAACGATATCTGCCAGCGTGCGAAGGCTCTCAACGCTGATGATCCCGACCTCGCTAACGTCCTTGACAGCATCGAATACGCTCTTCAGACCTACTTCTGAATCCCACGACAGGACTAAGTAACATATACGAGAGGATTGTGCAATCTGCTGCACAATCCTCTTTTTTAATGCAAGTAATTACCCCTAACAACTGTATGAATATATGTTTTTAAGATTGCCTGCCAAACTTTAGTCAGAAAAATTTGATTATGATTATTTTAATTGGCAAGAAATTATTAACTTTGTAGTCTGTAAGCAACAGATTCGCTTGTGAAATCGATGCGCTTGTTATTATATATCGAATGCTGACTTTCGCAAGCGGATGAATAATAGAGTTAACAATTACAATCTCAGTTAGATATGGGACTCTTTTCTTTTACACAGGAAATAGCAATGGACCTTGGCACCGCCAATTCCATTATCATTCATAACGATAAAATAGTCGTGGATGAGCCATCGGTAGTGGCTATCCAGAACAAGACCGACAAAGTTATAGCTGTCGGCACTCACGCCCACCAGATGGAGGGTAAGGAATCTCCGGGGATCCGCACTGTCCGCCCCTTGCGCGATGGTGTGATTGCGGATTTCGATGCCGCGGAGCAGATGATTCGCGGTCTCGTGAAGATGGTCAGCTCCAAACGCCGTTGGTTCTCCCCTTCACTACGAATGGTTGTCTGCATTCCCTCAGGTTCAACTGATGTCGAAGTTCGCGCAGTCCGCGACTCCAGCGAACACGCAGGCGGCAGAGATGTCTACATGATCTACGAACCGATGGCTGCCGCTCTCGGTATCGGGCTGGATGTAGAAGCCCCGGAAGGCAACATGATTGTCGATATAGGTGGAGGCAGCACTGAGATTGCCGTTATTTCACTCGGAGGAATAGTCAGCAATAAGTCAATCCGCCTTGCCGGTAATGACCTGACAGCCGACATTCAGGATCACATGGGGAGAGTCCACAATCTGAAAGTGGGTACTACAATGGCGGAAAAAATCAAGATCAACGTCGGCTCGGCTCTTGAGGAACTTGATCCCTCCGAGGCGCCGGAACCGTTTATTGTAACGGGTCCTAACAAACTGACTTCCCTTCCTATGGAAGTAAAGGTGACTCATCAGGAAATCTCACATTGCATTGATAAGACTATCAACAAGATGGAAGCAGCCATTCTGGCAGCCCTTGAGCAGACTCCCCCGGAGCTTTATGCCGATATAGTAAGAAACGGCATTTATCTCGCAGGTGGCGGCGCATTGCTCCGAGGACTTGCAAAGCGTTTCACGGATCGCTTCCAGATAGAGTTTAAGATTCCCGAGGATCCTCTGCACGCAGTGGCACGCGGCACGGGAGTGGCACTAAAGAATATCAACCGATTCTCATTCCTTATTAAGTAAATCAAAGTTTACAGGCAAAACGCTTGCCTGTAGCAGTTACGCTAATAATGAGAAATCTCCTGAATTTCATTATCAGATACAGCACATGGTTCGTTTTCGCGTTCTATGTGCTTCTGAGTTGTATACTCCTGACCCGAAGGGATGACTATAAAGCCTCAGTCATTCTTTCGAGCGCGAACGGAATGAGCGCGGGGGTCTACAGAGCGGCATCCACTGTGACCGGTTATTTTAATCTTCTGTCGATTAATCATCGCCTTCAGGAATCGAATGCCGCTCTTGAAAATGAGATTCTCAATCTGCGTAATGAAGTCGCGGAATACAAAGCTGCTCTTTCTGACTCGGTGGAGATTCGTTCTGAAAAACGCTTTGATTATGTGCTCGCTTCCGTAATCAACAACTCAACCCGCCACCCCCGAAATTACTTTACAATTAATCGAGGGGCAAAAGATGGAATCGAACCCGGCATGGGTGTCGTAGACCAAAGCGGAATAGTCGGAATCGTCAATGTAGCCGGAGCACATACTTCGCGTGTCATCTCTCTTCTGAATCAGACTCAGCATTTTTCCGTGAAGCTTAAGGATACTCCCTACATAGGTTCGCTCACCTGGAAAGGGGGCGATCCCGGGATTGCATACATGGAGGAAGTGCCCCGACATGCGAAATTCCATATCGGAGACACAATCGTAACTTCCGGCTATTCCACTACTTTTCCCTATGGCATTAATGTCGGAAGAGTGATGAATCGCATAAAGGCGTCAGATGATAATTTCTACATTCTGAAAATTAAACTTTCCTCCGACTTCAAAGCACTCTCTACAGTCAGAGTCATCAAGGATGTCTACAAAGCGGAGCTGGACTCACTTAGTAATTTTGATATCAAAGCAGAGGAATAATGCGGGGCTGAGATGGCAGGGGACGCGATCCGGGTCAAAGATGAATCAATAAAGATATGGATAGGAATACATTGATAATGATTATTTTATTTCCGGTGCTGATAGCACTGCAGGTCTTGATATGTAATCATATCATGCTCTTCAATGTGGCTGTCCCTTTCATATATATCTATTTCATTCTCAGACTTCCTGTCGGGATGTCGAAAAACTGGCTCTTTACGGTCTCATTCCTTTTGGGCTTCTTCATCGACCTCTTCTCCGACACTCCGGGAGTCAACTCTCTGGCTTCGATCCTTCTCGCCGGAATGAAGCAACCGATTTTCTACGCTTACGTGCCGCGCGATGACAAGACTAAAAACATCATTCCGTCGATCAATTCTTTAGGCTGGCAGAATTATTCCAAATATCTCATTTCCATGAGTGGATTCTTCTGTCTGATATATTTCTGCATAGAGTTCTTCAACTTTGCAAATCCTCTCGAGATTCTGCTCATGACTCTTGCCAGTTCTGTATTGACCTTCGGAATCCTTTATGGTGTCGACAGTCTGATAAGCTCCGGGAATACCTCAAAGCATTTTTCAGTTTGATATATATTAAGCAAATAATCAGAATTGAATAAAGATTTTAATCTCAGCAATCGAAAATATGTAATAGGCGGATTTATAGTGCTGCTCGTCTGTATCTATATTGTCCGGCTCTTTAATCTGCAGGTTGCGGAGGATAAATATAAAGAGAATGCCATAAGCAATGCATTTCTGCGTCGCGTGATATATCCTGCGCGCGGACTCATGTATGACCGCAATGGCAGACTGCTCGTCTTCAATCAGCCTGCCTATGATGTCATGCTGATCCCGAAGGATGTCGGAAAATCATTCGACACTATTGCTCTCTGCGAAGTTCTCAATATAACAAAGGAGGAACTTGAACGGAAATGGGCTGATATGAAGGACCCGAGAAGGAATCCCGGCTATTCGGCATATACTCCTCAGAAACTTATTTCTCATCTCTCGCAGCAGGACTATGGCAGATTGCAGGAAAAACTCTATCTTTTTCCGGGCTTTTTTGTGCAGAAGCGCACAATACGCCAATACAGTTCCCCGGCAGGTGCCAACATCCTCGGCAATATTCGCGAAGTAAATGCGAATGATGTGGAGAGAGACGATTATTATCGTTCCGGTGATTATACGGGCGATCTTGGTATTGAAAAGAGTTATGAGAATGTACTCCGAGGTGTTAAAGGTGAAGAGATCCTTATGAAGAATGCCCACGGCAGAATCCAGGGTAAATATGAAAATGGCATTCACGACCGCGCACCTGAATCGGGTAAGAATCTGACACTCTCGATTGACATGGATCTGCAGGAATATGGCGAACGACTGATGGCTGGCAAGATTGGTGCGATAGTGGCTATCGAACCTTCTACCGGTGAGATCTTGTGTCTCGTGACGTCGCCTAACTATGATCCCTCTCTGCTGGTCGGTAAAGAGCGAGGAAAGAATTATGCAGAACTCGTCAGAAACCCCATGAAACCTCTCTACGACCGATCCATTCAGGCTGCCTATCCTCCCGGTTCCACTTTCAAGCCGACTCAGGGTCTTATATTTCTGCAGGAAGGGGTCGTCACTACGTCTACGATGTATCCTTGCCATCATGGCTATGTCAATAAACTGAGAGTCGGTTGTCATGGTCATGCCTCCCCTATCTCTTTAAAACCGGCTTTGCAGACTTCTTGCAACGCATACTTCTGCTGGGGACTGAAGAATATGATTGACAAACGCGGCTCTACCCCATATAAGCAGTTGGAGAAGTGGAAGAATTATATGGTGGAGATGGGATATGGCTATCGACTCGGTATCGACCTGCCGAGTGAAAGTCGCGGATTTATACCGAACTCGGATTTCTATAGCAGCTCTTTCCGAGGAGCGAACTGGAGTGCGAATTCGATTATCTCCATATCAATCGGACAGGGTGAGGTGCTTGCTACCCCCCTGCAGATTGCAAATCTCGGAGCAACGATTGCCAACCGGGGATTCTTCTACACACCTCACGTCGTGAAGGAAATTCAGGGAGAAAAGCTGGATCCGAAGTATAAAGAAAGGCACTCCCCCCATATCAGGAAGGATTACTATCAGGTAGTAGCGGAGGGAATGAGAATGGCAGTTCTCGGGGGCACCTGCCGCACAGCGAATCTTCCGGATATAGCAGTGGCGGGTAAGACCGGCACTGCTCAGAATCCTCATGGTCGCGACCACTCTGTCTTTATGGGGTTCGCCCCCTACGACAATCCCAAGATAGCTATTGCTGTTTATGTGGAGAATGCCGGATTTGGCGCTGCTTATGGTGTGCCGATCGGTTCGCTGATGATAGAGAAATACCTCAAGGGTGAGATTAGCCCGGCGCGCAAAGGTATTGAAGAAAGAATGTTGAACTCTAATACGATCGTGACAAGTGGAGTTAAGAAACACTGAGGCTAATGTCTCCATGTTCCGTAGTCTGGACTGGATGACCATTATATTATACATAATCCTCGTGGCAGGCGGTATTTTCAGTATTTATGCCGCAAGCTATGACTTTGATAATGCCGCAATCTTTGATTTCAATGAGTTCTCGGGAAAACAGTTTGTATGGGCTGGTCTCGGACTCCTGTTGGGATGCGTTGTCCTGCTGATTGATTATCGAATATATGAGACTTACGCTTATCCGATTTATGGAGTAGTGCTTCTTTTGCTGTTAGCGACAATATTTCTTGCTCCGGACATCAAGGGCTCTCGATCATGGCTCGTATTCGGACCCGTCAGTCTGCAGCCGGCGGAATTCGGCAAATTCGCCACTGCTCTTGCACTCGCAAAACTCTTTGATTCATATAATTTTAATCTTAATCAAAAGCTCTCTAATTATTTCAGGGCTTTAATGATTATATTTCTCCCGATCATTCTTATTCTATTACAGAAAGAGACCGGTTCGGCTCTTGTCTACATATCTCTGATATTCGTGCTTTACCGTGAAGGTATGAGTGGATTGGTATTGTTTTCTGTATTGAGTGCCGTAGTCTATTTCGTGGTGGCGGTGAAATTTGCAGACCCGCTGATTCTCGGCATTCCGATGGGGCAATTTACGGTTCTTCTTTTGATCATTCTGATCTTCTGCTGCATGTTGCTATTCTATTGCAAGGATATCATCATTGCACGCAATGTGATTTTCGGATACGTTATAGCGGGAGTGATTGTGACAGTACTTGCCCTTTTCGGTATTGTGGTGAATGGCGTAGCTTTCTTTCTGACTCTTCTTGGTTTGGGTTGCATCTATGTCAGCATAGCTATGTTCAGGCATAGGATTGAGAAGTTTCTCATCACGATTGCGTTTGCAGCTGTATCAGTAATGTTTCTCTTTTCCGTAGACTATGTTTTCACGAATATTCTTCAGCCGCATCAGCGTCAGAGAATCAAAGTGACGTTAGGAATTGTGGAAGATCTGAGAGGTGCGGGATATAATGTGAATCAATCGAAGATTGCAATAGGTTCAGGGGGTGTGACGGGAAAGGGATTCTTAAACGGAACACAGACAAAACTGAAATATGTGCCGGAGCAGCACACTGACTTCATCTATTGCACGATCGGAGAGGAACAGGGCTTCATCGGTTCGACTATCGTATTGCTATTGTTCCTTGCTCTCATCCTGCGCATTATTCATATCTCAGAGCGACAGCGCACACCGTTTGGACGAGTGTATGGTTACTGCGTGGCAAGCTACCTGATATTTCACCTTTCGATTAATGTGGGAATGGTGTTAGGACTATGCCCGGTGATAGGTATACCTCTCCCCTTCTTCAGCTACGGCGGCAGTTCGCTCTGGGGTTTCACCATCCTACTATTCATCCTCCTCCGCATCGACGCCGCCCGCAAAGAACGCCGCGACTGACCCCCTAAATTTCACAACCGCAAATGTAGGGACGCACTGCTCGTGCGTCCGCCCCAACACCCTGAATGCTAACTCAATGGCAGCGGGCGCATGAGTGCTTTTCCAAGCTACTCTCCATCTTCCCGTCCTCCACCAACCCGCGGAGCGGGTTGCCTTACCGTTAACCGCTGGTTGAAGCGTGAAGCGCTGATACCGGCGGATTTGTAACCTGTATAGTATCCTCCAACCTGCGGAGCGGGTTGCCTCACCGGGGCATCTACACTCAGTGCTTATCGGCGTTGAGTTTCCCGGTTAGGCAACCCGCTCCGCAGGTTGGTGACTTTTGATTGGTCCTGAATTCCGAGGGTATCAGCGCTTTGCGCTTCAACCCCCTTTATATTTGCAATGTAAAAATCAGATTGTCCTAAAAAGGGACTTTTGATCTCAGTATAAAAACCGAGGTTGTGTGTTCCTTTGTTGTATTAAGGAGACCAACCTCCCCATCGGATAAACTTATCAACCCCCCAGGCTTCGAGCCTATGGACC
>JAAVBC010000023.1 GCA_014803765.1 Bacteroides sp.
TGTCTTTGTGGTATGCCGTCAAGCACTAACTTCACATAACTTATTTTTTCTTCAAGGGTATGCTTCATAATTAAACTGACCTCCAAAAGTTTTATGTCTAACTTTTTGGGGTCAGTTCAAAGAATAGTCCTTACACAGCCGGAATGACCGGCTGTGGTTTTATGGTCGATGAAATGACCAGAGCCCTTCCGTTATTCTTGTCTGAGGATTCTGATGCGCTTCTCAAACAAGAAATACAGAATAATGAAGTCCTTTTAATCACTTCTTTAAAAACACGGCAGCGTGCGGTATCGGAATTAAACAGACGCTTCAAGGCAGTACCATTATCATTTTGGGAAACATATTTGACTCTGTCCCCCAAAATGCAGATACTTGCAATGTTTTTTGTTTTGTTGAAAGCCTACAGACTCTATTTTGATTTTCAGGTTGAAGTGGTCCGCAACAAGTGGAACTCCTTCAACCAAAAAGTATCAAAGAATGACTTTCTTGCCGCAATTTCTGACATTGCTTGCAACGACGAGTTTGTAGACTCTTGGAGCAATAACACACGCGACAAAGTCGCATCTGCATTTCTGAGTGTGCTGAGGAAGGTCGGATTTATTTCTGATAAAGATGGCGACCTTCGCCCACCGGAATATTCCGACGCAGACTTGTCGTTCTTCGTCCGCATCGGTGAGCCGTGGTTCCTCGATGCTATTTTGATTCCACATTATCGTATCGAAACTATTAAATCTATAACGTTATGAGTGAGGTTGTTGTAGATAAATTATACGATCGCCTTTGTAAACCGGATTTTCAGGACACGCCTCACGGAGACCTGTTCTATAACTATTTCATAGTCCCATACGATCCGGCAAAGGAATACGAAACCCGCGAACGTATTCAATGGTACCGCGATAATCTGATTCGCCCCAATAACTATGTCAATGCCTTGCACATCGATATCTTCGAGGAATTTTGCAATTACCTCGACAATAAACCTTTCGGCAAGAAATATCCATCATATCTGAAATATCTTATCGAGAAAGAATCCAAGGATCAGGAAAACTCCGAGGGGGTTGCCCGTTCCTTGACTCAGCAAGCGCAAAGCGATACATTCATTCAATATATTCGCGATCGGATTGTTGCCCATAAAGAAGCCGAGACCGAGAATAAGACCCCTTACGTCTTTATTTCGGGGTTCGGCAACATATATCCATATCTTCGCCTCTCCACTTTCCTCAATAAATACGAAGAATACAACCAAACCCACGCATATAAGATATTCGTGTTCTATCCCGGCGAGCCTGACGGTAACTCCTACAAGTTGTTCGACCGTTTCGCCGACCAACATGTATATCGTGCGGCTCTCATTCTCGACTTCCGAAATTAATACACCTCTTTCGACTTTATGGCAGACTTCAAATATTTATACGAACTTTACGACAAGGAAATTGACCGTCCGTTCAATCCGGCGGTCAATGCGTCAGATTTCAAAGCTGACACAGTCAGCGTTGAAATTGACGAGTATGTTTTCACAGATGAAATCATAAACAATATCTACCATGTGCTTTCTGCCATCCGCGACCGACAGACAGCACATAACGGCATTTGGATTAACGGTTATTTCGGTTCGGGTAAGTCTCACTTCCTGAAATTCCTCGATTATTGCCTCCATCCCGATTACAACACTCGCGCCCTTGCCCGTCTCGCCGAGGCTGTAAAGGAACACGACCCGCTTCAGAACCCGCAGTCAAGATGCGAGGTTACTGTCGCTGATGTTAATGCTCTCACTGACTGGCTGCGCACAGCGTCGGTCGAGACCATTCTGTTCAACATCGGATCTGTCGCCAATTCCAACACCAATCAGCAGAAGGTATTTACCGAGGTGTTCTGGCATGAGTTGAACCGTCACCGCGGTTACAACACATTCAACCTTCCTTTGGCTCAATATCTTGAAAAGGCTCTTGACACAAACGACAAATTCGACGAGTTCAAGCAGAAACTCGATGACGAATTTGGCTGGAACTGGAAAGAAATGGCCGCCGAACTTGCCAATACGGAACTTGACACAGTTCTCGAAGTCGCCAAGGATGTTATGCCGAGTCTGTCAATTGATGTTATACGCCAGCGTATTGTCAAGAATGACTTTCCCCTCACGGTGGAAGCGTTCATGAATGAGCTTCGCTCTTTTGTGGCATCCAAGCCCGCCAACTTCCGCCTCGTGTTCTTTGCCGATGAAATTTCACAGTTCATCGACAACCGGAGCGCACTTCTGCTTCAACTGCAGCAGATAGTCAGCGACCTGCACGAGGCTTGCGACGGCAAAGTGTGGATAGCCTGCACCGCCCAACAGGACCTCTCCGAAATTCTTGGCGACTGCCATATCTCCAAGACAACCGACGATTACGGTAAAATCATGGGGCGTTTTCAGGTCAAGGTCTCGCTCAAAGGCACGAACTCCGAATACATCACACAGAAACGTATCCTCGAAAAGGAAGGCTCTGCCGCCATCGCTCTCGAACAGCGTTTTGATAAGATACACAGCAATATCACCGCTCAGTTACTTCTCCCGACAGGCTATAACACCTATCGCTCAAAGGAGGAATATGCTGCCTATTATCCTTTCGTTCCTTATCAGTTCACTTTGATGATGAACATTTTCGATGCTTTTGTCGATGCTAACTTCGTGGATAAGGAGGTTAAAGGTAATGAGCGAAGCATCATCAAGATTACCCATTCGGTAGCCAAGGACACCAAGGATCAGGAGGTTGGCAACATTATTTCCTTCGACCAGTTCTATAACGCAATGTTCCGTGGATCCCTTACTACCAAAGGGCAGAAGGCTATTGCAACAGCAGATAAAGTCATAGAGACTTATAACGTCAACCGTGAACTTGGGGAGCGTGTGCTTAATGTGCTCTTTATGATTTGTAACATGGACGAGCAGCAGCGTCGGGTGTTCCCGGCAACTGCCGATTACGTCACTTCGCTTCTGATGCGTGATGTCGACGAGAACAAACTGAAACTCAAAAACGACGTGCAGGGAGTAATCGACTACCTGTGCGACAATAATATTCTTCGTCGCGACACTCTCGCTGACGGTCACACTGAGTTCTATACATTCTTCACCGAGGAAGAACGACGTGTAGCCGACCAGATTGGCAATCAGTATGTCGACAATGACTTCATGGCGAATCTGCTGATTGACTTCTTCAAGGAATACCTTGCACCGCAGAACCGTGAGTCTTACTGCTCGTCGAAGTTCTCAGTCGGCGGCATTGTCAACGGGAAGACATTCCTCACTTCCAATGCCGATATTTCCGTGGACTTCGTGCTCGAATACGATGGTACTGTTCACGAGTATGCTTTCAAAAATGTGGAGAACAGACTCGCATTCTTTATGGCTGGAGCTGGATATGAGCAATTGCGCAATAAACTCACATGGATTTGCAAGGTGCGCAAATTCCTCCAGTCGCCCGATGGTCAGAGCACGTCTGACGCCCGCAAGGCAGCACTCGACAAGTTCCGTCAGATGGCAGCTGACGAATACAAGGAGATTCAGAAAGCGTTGAAAGCGCTCTTTAATTCGGCACAGGTCATCTCGTCTAATCAGCAACTCGCCGTTGCTTCTTCGACCAAGGATAAAGACCGCTATAACGAAGCGGTAGCCCGCCACTTGCAGAACGTATATCCCTATGCCAAACTCGCCGTTGGCGCATCCGTTCCCCGAAGCGAATCCGACCTCAAATCCAAAATTCTGCGCCCGGCACAGAAAGATGAATATACCGGTGTCAATCAGACTCTCTCCACTCCCGAAACGGAGATTGAGAACTATCTGAAACGTCGTGGCGGTGAAGCCAACCTCAAAGACATTGTCAAAGAATTTGGTGCCGCTCCCTATGGTTGGAGCCAAGAGACAACCATCTTCTTCGTCAATGAGCTTGTCCGCCGCAACGTCCGAGAATTTACCTACAACAATGCCGAAAATCCCGACCGCAATATCATTGCTAACAATGTGCTGCGCGATATGGCGAAGTTCATGGTCAAGGCTACCAAGGAAATACCGCAGAGCGTCATAAATGATTTCCTTGATACCTGGCACGATATTTTCGGCGATGCAAGTTCGCCCTCGTCAGGGCATCCTGCCGACATACATAGCTGGGCGAAGGATATCCTCAACACCAAAATCGGTATTGATCAGGAAGCCATCAATAAGCTCGGCGGCAGTTCATCGCCCGTCGCTGTTTGGCTTGTAGAGTCGATTGAACTTATCAGGGAATGGCTGCAAGTCCGCGACGATGAGCCATTCTTCCGTCGCATAACTGCCGACCGGGCAAAGGCCAAGAAGCTGATGGACGAGACAAAGCAGGTTCGTCAGTTCGCTGACAATACCACTATGCTCAAAGCCTACGAGGAATTTGTAAAGTTTGTCAACGACAACCGCGACAACTGGGAATATCTTCCTTCATCGTGCATGGCTGATGTGGAAGGACTCAGGGCTATCATCACCGAGAAGTGGCCCATCGACAAGATGCGTCACTACAAGCAGATGAAGCAAACCCTCGGCAAAGCCCTCGAAGAAGAGCGTCAGGCTCTCCGCAAGCGAATCGAGGATAAGCTGACTGCACAGGACGCCGAGATAGCCGCCCATGCCGCTGCTAACGATGTCGAATATGTGTCGAACGTTCGGGCAGCGATTACTCGCGCCACCATCTCGTCGAACATCGCGGTTCTGCAAGCCAACGAACTCTCTAACGACTGGTTCTCGTCTGAAATCTCCCGAATCAACACCGAAGTAGCCCGACGCAATCGGCCCAAGATCAAGACCGGTGGGGATGGCGGAGACATAGAGCCCAAGCCGGAAACAAAGGTTGTACCGCTCCGACTTCAGACCCCCTCACTCTCCAACATCAAAAACGCCGACGACATAGAGACCTACCTCAATCGTCTGCGCAAACAACTTACTGAACAGCTCGCCAAACTCAAAAGTGGCGACGAAATACAGGTACTCTGATATGAATACTAACTCATTGAAGCGCTTTGCCACGGTTGCCCGCACCCTGCTCATGCAGGGTGTGCGCAATCGTCTTAAAGCCGTTGGTTTTAATGAAGATGGCTCGGTACGTGTCGAGCCGGTGGCAACGGGCAACTCCGCTATTTTCGATGGGCAGGTCATTAACGACTCTCCCTTTGTGGCTCGTTGGAATGCCCTGCGTGACCGCATTGCTTCGCATGGCGTAAAAGAGGTGGTGGAAGAAGCTGCCTATACATGGTTCAATCGGTTGATGGCTATTCGTATTCTTGAGTACAATAGCCTCGCCCCGGCATTGCTCGACTACGAGAATCCCGAAATCCGCATACCGCGCATCGTTACCGATGCTCGTGCGGGCAAGACTCCTGTGCTTTCCGATGAAGAACGTGCTTCGCTTGAAGCCATCATCGGCGACGGACGTCTCTCTTTCGAGCAGTTCTCGCTCCTTATTCGCGCATACTGCGAAAATAATCCGATCATCAGCAAATGCTTCGGAGGCATTACCGATTACACGGCGCTTCTTCTCCCGGCTGATATTCTTGCAGAGGATGGATTCATCGACCTGCTCAATAAAGCCGGTGAGTTTATCGTGCCTGACGATTACCGCAAACCCGAACTGATAGGCTGGCTCTATCAGTTCTATATCTCCGAGAAGAAAGATGAGGTTTTTGCCAAAAAAGGAGGTTATGACAGCGATGAAATTCCTGCCGCAACCCAGATTTTCACACCTAACTGGATTGTGAAATATATGGTCGAAAATACTCTCGGGAGGATATATCTTGACAACCATCCTGACGATCACTTCTTCTCAGAAAAATGGAAGTACCTTGTTAATCCGGCTGAACCGACGCCCCAAGAGGCAGTCTTGCACTACGCTACTCTTGAAGAACTCACCTGTGCAGACCTCTCTTGCGGCTCAGGTCATATTCTCAACGAGATGTTCGACCTGCTAATGCAACTCTATGAAGATGATTTCTATTCGCCACGCGAGTCGATTGAAGCTATCTTTACTAAAAATATGGTAGGTATTGACCTTGATATTCGTGCACGTCAACTCTCGCAGTTTGCTCTACTTCTCAATGCCTGTCAGCACGATAGTGCCTTCGCTGACGGTCATTGCCTACCTCGCATCTATTCGTTCCCGGAAGTTGATCGATACACGTGGCTTGACCTGAATGGTCATTTCAACTGTGCTTATCAGCTCGAACTTCCCAATAACGAATCCATATCGCAGATCAAAGATGCCTTTGAGTTGATGGAGAATGCCGGTACACTCGGATCTATTATGAAATTTGATATTTGCGGCGAGGGTCGTGAATATCTCCGGCGTGCTGTTACCGCCTACGATTCCGAGCCTAAGCATACAGACAAATTTGCGTCACTCGTAGACGGCTTCCGTGTCATCCTTGCCCTTACCGACAAGTATGCTGTACTGTGCATGAATCCGCCTTATATGTCAACCAGCAAAGAAGTAACACTGAAATTATACGCCGCAAAAGAATATCCTGACTCAAAGGCAGACCTCTTTGCTGTGTTTATGGATGTTGCTATTGACCGACTTCGCGAACATGGCAAATATGGTATGATTAATATGCAGTCGTGGATGTTTCTTAGTTCCTTTGAATCGCTGAGAAAGATAATTATAGAGAATCAACAAATTGACTCTCTGCTTCATCTCGGACCGCGAACTTTTGATGAACTTTCCGGCGAAGTAGTACAAAATGCCGCTTTCGTAATTACAAAGGACCAACCTAAATATTCAGGAACATACTATAGGCTAATATATGGTTATAATTGTCATTCAAAGGAGTTAATGTTCCTTGACCCAGTAGAAATTGATACAGAAAATCTAGACCGAAGGATTCTTTATTCAGGAATAAACCAAAAAAAGTTCGAGAAGATCCCCGGTTCAAGATTCGGATATTGGTTAGATAATAATTTTATCGAGGCTCTTAAACGAGAGTCAATTGGAGAATTAGCACCGGTTCGAAGAACCCTTCAATGCGGAGATGTACCGAGATTTACCAGATCTTGGTTTGAAGTCTCATATGATGAAATACCTATTTCTAAAGATCCGAAGTATCTACGAGAAGAATGTCCACTCAAGTGGTTCCCTTATTCAAATGGTGGGCCATCTCGAAAATGGTATGGGAATTTAGATGGTGTTGTTTTATGGTATAATAATGGTCAAGTAATTAAATCAACAGGGAAAGCTATAATACCGAATGAAAACCTCTATTTTCAAGAATGTGCAGGTTTCAGCAGAATGATTTCTACTAACGGTATTATGTGCCGTTATTATAAATCAGGCATAATATTTGGAGACTCCACTGCAATGATAGTTTCCCAAGAAAAAAATATTATGATGGTAGGCTTGATGAATTCCAAGGTGACAAATTACATAATGGATTTTTTTAATCCCAGGTCAGCTCAAACTGGAGTTATCGAAGAAATACCTTACCTACAGGTTACTTCTGCTTTAGAACTAATAGAAGATAGTATTTCTATCTCCAAGGAGGATTGGGATGCACACGAAACATCGTGGGATTTTGAGATGTCGCCACTGCTTACAGTTGAAAGTCAGACCTATTGCGACAATATCGACTGGATGATTGAGTGCCACCGTCGCAAAACTGGAGAGCAAATCTGCATCGACCCGGCAGCTCCGGAACTCGGTTCTCTCCAATGGCGATACGACCAATATTGCCAAAAATGGGAGTGCCTGTTCGACCGTCTCCATCACAACGAGGAAGAACTAAACCGCAAGTTTATCGACATCTACGGACTACAGGATGAACTGACTCCGGATGTAGCCCTTGATGATGTGACCATTCTTCAGCAGGGTGAAATTAAAATCGTTGATGAAGCCGCAATCGAACTCGAAACCGGAGGTGTTCTCACAACAGAATCGGGAGAAACCCTCACTGTTGGCGTAGCACCGCAAATCGAGTGGCAGCGCTATGTTGTCATCAAGCAGTTCATCAGCTATGCCGTGGGCTGCATGATGGGTCGCTACCGCCTTGACCGTCCCGGTCTCGCCATTGCTCACCCGAATCCTTCTGCCGATGAATATGCGCCCTACGTCGTGCCTCAGACAGGCGAACAATGGTGGATTGATGATGACGGCATTGTGCCGATGATGGGCGAAGACTCACCCTTCCACGATAATGCCGCAAACCGCTTCACGGAGTTTGTTCGTGTGGCTCTCGGCAATGAATATCTTACAGAGAACATGAACTTTGTTCGTGACGCTCTCGGCAAGGACGTGGTCGATTATTTCCGTTCGGACTTCTACGGCGATCACAAAAAGATGTATCAGAACCGACCGATCTATTGGATGTACTCATCCAATCAGAAAGGGAAACGCGCGGCGTTCCAGTGCCTTGTGTATATGCACCGCATGAACCGTTTTACTCCGGAGCATATACGCACCAACTACCTGCTGCCTTACATCGACCATCTCGCCGCACGCGAAGCGGAACTGAGTGCCCGCAGTTCGCTCTCTGCAAAGGAGAACAAACTGCTCAAACAGCTGCGCAGCGACCTTGAAGAATGTCGCGACTATCAGCTCCGTCTCCACGAGTTCGCCGACAGCCAAATCGAAATCGACCTCGATGACGGCGTAGTGAAAAACTACGCCACCTTTGCCCCTGTCCTCGCCAAACTAAAATAACAACACAAGTTTATGAGAAATCCTTCAGAAATATTTAATGACCTATGGGCTCATTATGAAAATGAAGTCGTAGAGTTCAAAAAAGCCGAAAATAACTTTGACTTTGATGAACTTGGACAATATTTTTCAGCATTAAGCAATGAAGCTAATCTGCGAGGTAAACCATGCGCATGGATGGTCTTTGGAGTGTGGGATCAAAATCATAGTATCATCGGCACAAGATATCGAAATTCAGAAAAGTTGTTGAATGAATTAAAATATAAGATTGCTCAGAAAACGACTGATGGTATAACTTTCCGCGAAATATATGAAATTACAATAGAGGGTAAACGAATCTTACTCTTTGAAATTCCTGCTGCACCTCGAAATATAATTGTGCGATGGGATAAAATTGCTTGGGCACGTGACGGGGAAAGCCGTGTTAAGATGAATCAAGAAAAACAAGATGCAATCCGATTTCAAGCCCCGTTACCGGATTGGAGTGCAGTCCTTGTGCCATCTGCAACAACAAAAGACTTAGATGAGCTTGCGGTTGCAAAGGCAAGGATAATGTTTAAAAAGGTAAATTCATCCAGAATTTCTTCTGAGGAAGTTGATAGTTGGACTTTAGAGGAATTTCTTTCCCACAGCGAAATGATGAGAGAGGGCATGCTCACTCGTGCAGCAATTCTTTTGCTTGGGAGTCCTATGTCGGCTCAGAAAATTCATCCGGCAAATCCCGAAATTACTTGGGTATGGAAAGATGGAGAGGATGAGGTTATCGATTATGAGCATTTCACAATACCATATATCTTAACGGTCGATAAAATTTTTGATAAAATTCGAAATAAGACCATGAGGGAACTTCCGGGAGGTACCCTCTTTCCTGATACTATGACTCAATACGAGAGTTATTCTATTCGTGAGGCATTGAATAACTGCATTGCCCACCAAGATTATTCATTAGGACAAAGAATAACAGTTGTAGAAAACGACAACTACCTTTATTATAGTAACGCCGGGGATTTTATTCCTAAGACAATAGAGCATGTTCTCAATCAAAAGGGACCACAGAATAAGTATAGAAACCGCTGTCTATGTAGAGGTATGGTGAATTTCAACATGATTGATAAAGTTGGCCGTGGTATTCCTAAAATGTTTAAGGAACAACGCAGACGATTTTTTCCAATGCCGGAATATGACATCAAAGAACATGATAAGATGGTAAGCCTGACAATTTATGGAATCTCATCAGATGATGCATATTCAGATTTACTCCGAAGCGATCCCAACTTAAGTTTGATGGAATGTCTATGGCTTGACAATATCCGTAGGCATGTGCCTATAACAAAAGAAGCGGCAAAGATCCTGCGAGAAAAGAAGCTGATAGAAGGACGATTCCCTCGATATAATATTGCATTATCTGTTGCACAGAAGGCGAATCAGGTAAGTCATTATACTAAAGAGACCGGCTTAGAAAAGAAAACTCAGATTAAATTAATTCTTCAGTTAGCTAAAAATTCAGGCAATACAGGCTTTAAACGTAAAGACGCCTTCGATGTTCTTGAAAAAAGCTTACCCGACAATATGACCCAAAAGCAAAAAATCACTTATATAGCGCATTTATTAAGAGCAATAAGTGCTGATGGTCTAATCCAAATAGATGGGAAAGGTAAAGTATGGCACATAACTGACATCGGGGTTAACGAACTAAGCCGTTAACGCGTTTTTTGCGCGTTTTTTGCGCGTTTTTTTGCGCGTTTTTTGCGCGTTTTTTTGCGCGTTTTTGATCACCCCTTGTTTCTAACTATATTTTTATTAATGCATTAACTTATTAAAATGAAACTATGTACAAAATGTACCAAGCTCAGATGCACCAAGCTCAGATGTACCAAGTTCATTGCTAAGTACTGCTATGGTGGTAACAAATGGTCTGTCGATTAAGTAAATTTATGATAGAATTAGAAAAAAAGATATACGCATATTTTGAGCGCGACCCTCGGCTTCACGTCTTGTTCGTTTTCGACAACGACGTGGCTCAGACTTTCACTTCCGAGCTTGAAGCTATTGAGTGGCGCGACGGCTTCCGCCTTGTAGTGTTCGACGGCCTGTCGTGGCTCGGCGTAAAATACGCCATCGAGCACGATTGGAAAGACGAAAATATTATTCTCGTTTGCAATCGACTCAGTCCGTCAGACCCCGGCAGCATCGAGACCTTCCCCTTGGCTGGGCTGCTCGCTGCTAATGCCGAGTATCGAAGCGAGGGCTACGAACAGTTCATGCAGCACTACGGCATTCCTGACACATTCGCCACTCTCATCAAGAACCATGTCGACGAATTCGACCGCGAGAAGTTCGCAAAAATTCTGCGGCCTTACTTCTCTGCTTCGGAATTCACCGAAGACAGAATCATGCGCGGTCTCGTGTCGGGTTATATGGGCGAGTCCAAGATGCTTTCATGGGAGGAAATCATCTTAAAGCTGATAATCCGGGACGGATTTCCCGATGAATACACCAAGAAAGCCGAAGCGTTATACGCCTCGCTCAGTCGCAACAGAGACGTTCAGGCTTACTTTAACAATATAATCTCCGGCTACTTCGACCTGACTATTCAGCCGATGAAGCCGACCAACCGTTGGAAAGAGTTTGCCGAAGCTATGAAGTATAACTCCATAGTTCAGCTTCTGTCGGCAAACACCTCTGACAGTTACATTCGTCTTAAAGTATCAGATTCACTGCGCATCGAACGTCTCAACAAACTCGTTGAGACCGCCCGGCTCTTGTCCCGACAGCAGCGCGAACTTTTCTACAAGGCGTATGAAAAGTTATCGGCTGACATCAGAGAGGAAAGTCTGCTCGCCACCTACGGAGTCGGTGCGGACTATTATGTAGTCTCTCCGGCTATGGCAGACGCTATGCTTACTGCCATAGCCAATAATTACCTCTCGTCGGATGCTGATAAAGCCATCAGCCTTATCACTTCGTTACGCTCAAAGGTGGAGGAAACGTCGCCGATACACCAGGCGTTTGAATACGCCCTGGCGGTCGCTTCTTTCTATGAGAAACTGAATCGCGTCGGCTCCGTAGTCTTCAATTCACCCGATGAGTATATCGACCGATATATCGGCGACCTCTATCTGTTTGACCTGTACTATCGTCAGTCAATTCAGAAATACCACGTTGTCGATGATTCTCTCGGATGCTTCTCGGCTCTGGAAGCCTCGAAACATAATCTCGACCGCGAGTATGCCCGCATCGCTAACAAAATCAACACCGAGTGGGTGCGATGCCTCAAAGAGCGTGGCAACGGCTTCGCCGATATCACTCACGCTTTACCCCAACAGAATTTCTTTAAGTCGGTCTATGACTCGACCGTAAAACAGGCTATAATCATCTGCGATGCGCTCCGCTATGAAATAGCGAAGGAACTTGTGGAGCGACTTGCAAAGGACGGCAAACGCTATACTGCCGAACTTTCGCCCGGTCTCGCGATGCTACCGACCGAAACGAAATACTGCAAGTCGGCTCTGCTTCCTCACGACTCCCTCGAATTTATGGATCTGACCTTGTCGGTCGACCATAAAATTCTTGACGATACACCGACCCGTGAGGCTCATCTTGCTGAACATATTGATGGGGCACGGGTCATTGACTTCGACACCGTGCTCAATGGCTCCAAAGAGTCGCTGCGCCCAATATTCACAGGTCTGCGACTTGCTGTGCTTTTCTATGATGCCATTGACCATGAGGGCCACGGCAGCAATCCACGCCGAGTAGTCAACACCTGCTCCGAGGCGGTAGCTGACCTCGCCAAAGTGATTGCCAAGATTCATGATCATGGTAATGTGGCTCACATCTACCTTACCTCAGATCACGGCTTCCTCTATAATGATATGGTTTTCGAGGATAAGGACAAGCTCGACGTGAACGATGAAGCTCTCGAAAAGAAAAGCCGCTACTATATCACGCAGTCCGAGGAAAGTGTGCCCGGCATTGTCAAGTTCCCGCTTGACAATGTTTCGGATATGTCTGCCAATGCGCTCGTTGCCGTTCCCGAAGGAACCAACCGCATCAAAGTTCGCGGTGGAGACTACAACTTCGCTCATGGCGGTGCTTCTCTCCAAGAGGTCATTATCCCGGTGCTTCATACTTATTCGCCCAAGGTCAACCGAAAGGTGCCCACAGGTGTAACGCTTCTCGGTAAAAATCACTCCGTTGTTTCAAGTCGTCTGAAAGTTCAGCTCTTTCAGGACGAGGCCGTATCGGAAAGCATCAAGGAGCGCACCGTGCGTTGTGCTATCTATCACGGTGAGACTGTTGTCTCCACGGAGAAGACAATTACATTGTCAAGCACCAACGCCGATAACGCCGCCGCCCGAATCTACGATGTTGACCTCACTCTGCTTAACACAGGCTCGGGGCTCCTGCAGCTCCGTGTCTATGATGTGTCTGACAATCTCAATCCTTTAATCAAAGCCACAGTCACTGACAATACGCTGATTGAACGTGACGAATTTTAATATACATGTCTGAACTCTCGCATAAAATACTCGATTCATTCATGGGAAAGGTGGTACGAAAAGACCTCGCTTTCCTTGTCAAAGGTAACCTTCCGGTGCCTACTTATGTCCTCGAATATCTTCTCGGCCAATACTGCGCAAGCGATGATGAAGAAATGATAGCTGCCGGTCTCGAAAAAGTCAAGACAGTCATTCAGAACAATTACGTTCATCGTGCCGCATCTGAGGAAGTCAAAGGTAAAATCAAGGAAGCCGGACGTTACCGTATCATTGACAAGATTTCTGTTCAGCTTAACGATAAGGCTGACCAATACGAGGCTGACTTCGCCAACCTCAATCTGAGTCGTATTCCTATCGGCTCCGAATGGGTGAAGCGAAATCCGAAGCTTTTGTCGGGCAACGGAGTCTGGTCAATTGTCTCCATCAACTACCTTTCAGGTGAGGATATAAAGGTGAGATGGGAGATTGAATCGCTGAAACCTATTCAAATCTCCAACATCAACATTGATGACTACATTGAGCAACGCTCCAGGTTCACCACAGACGAATGGATTGATTTTCTCGTTCAGACCGTTGGACTTAACCCCGATAAACTCAATCGCCGCGAGAAGTTCATCGTGCTTGCACGTCTCCTTCCACATGTTGAAAACAATTTCAACTTTATGGAACTCGGCCCGAAGGGCACCGGCAAGAGCCACGTCTTTCAGGAACTTTCGCCTTACGGTGTGCTCGTCAGTGGCGGGGACGTTACATCTGCCCGACTTTTCTCAAAAATTTCGGGCAACAAGGAAATCCTCGGCCTTGTAGGTTATTGGGATGTCGTGGCATGGGACGAATACGAACAGCAAAAGGGCAAGTCTGCCGATGCCGTTCTCATCGACACCATGCAGAACTACCTTGCTAATAAGTCGTTCAATCGTGGTAAAGCCACTCACGAAGCTTCGGCTTCAATGGCTTTCGTGGGCAATACGAAGCATACGGTGCCTTATATGCTGAAGAACACCCACCTTTTTGAGTCCATCCCGACGGCTTTCATCAAGGGCGCCTTCCTAGACCGAATACATCTTTACAATCCCGGATGGGAAATAAAGATGCTCAAAAAGGATAGCTTCACTACCGACTACGGTCTTATTACCGACTATATCGCCGCCATTCTCCACGAACTACGTTCTCGTGATTACTCCGGAGAACTGAAAGAATATGCCTTGTTCGACGGCTCTTTGTCGGAACGCGATCACCTCGCGATCCGCAAGACCTTCTCCGGCATGATAAAACTTCTCTATCCCGATGGGCGATATACCACCGAAGAAGCATTTGAGATAATTGATTTCGCTGCAGAATCGCGAAAGAGAGTGAAAGACCAACTATATATAATTGATGAAACTTTCAAGGCAGAACCTGCAAAGTTTCAGTATGTCAACGTTAAGACCGGCGAGACTCATGTTGTCGAAACTCTCGAACGAGTTGAGAATCCAGTGGAGCATGTAATTACCGAAACGGAAGTGACTGATGCCGTTCCCGCGCAATCGGATACTGCTCCTGCCAGCGCAGACGAGGCTACCGAACGTCGGTCACGTCCGCGTATTCAGACTCTTGCTTCCAAGCAAATCAACATCCGCATGAATCAGAAAGGCGTGTCGTGGAAGTCTATGCTCGGCGATTATTTCAAAACCGCCAAGAAAGTTGTCGTTACCGACCCCTTTATAAGACTTCCACATCAGGTTTCAAACTTCATAGAGCTTATTCAAGCCATTCAAGACTCCAGTATGCACGCCGAAGAACTGACAATAGAACTGCATACGCAGACCACGGACGATGAACAGGCGGCTACAGTAATCGACTTCTTCCAAGACCTACAAGAGGACTTGGCGCCGCGTGGTATCGAATTTTCGTGGTACTTCGATGCAGTTCACGACCGCAGCATAGTCCTTGATAACGGTTGGACCATTAACCTCGGACGCGGTCTTGACATTTACGAGCGTTACAGTCGTTTCTCGCTCTGCGCGACCCGACCCGAAAACCGCTCTTGCAAAGAGTTCTCTGTATCTATAATACAAGAATTACCATGACTGGAAATTCCTCTGTCTTAATCTGCGGGAAATTTAACCGAAATAGAGGAAAATTTGTTATCTTTGCAGAATCATTGCGATTATAGCAGATTCCTTTCACTGATAAAAAATAACTCAAACATATATAGATATGTCTAAAAAAGCATTATTGATTATCCTCGACGGTTATGGCATCGGGGATCACAAAAAAGATGACGCCATCTTCAACACCCCCACTCCTTTTATGGATTCACTCGTAGCGGAATATCCTCATTCAGAGCTTCAGGCAAGCGGAGAATATGTGGGTCTTCCCGACGGACAGATGGGTAACTCTGAAGTAGGTCATCTGAATATCGGCGCCGGCAGAGTCGTGTATCAGGATCTCGTGAAAATCAATCGCGCTATTGCCGACGGCTCTTTTGCTGAGAATCCCGAAATCAAAAGTGCCTTCACTTATGCAAAAGAACACAATGTGCCTATCCACTTTATGGGTCTGACCAGCACAGGCGGTGTGCATTCTTCACTCGATCATCTTTATGCCCTTTGCGACACTGCCAAGGCATACGGACTTGAGAAAGCATATATCCATTGCTTCATGGATGGTCGCGACACAGACCCGAAGTCAGGCGCAGGCTTCCTGAAGGAGGTTAAAGAACACTGCGAAAAGTCGGCAGGCAAGATCGCGTCTGTAATCGGACGTTACTATGCAATGGACCGCGACCATCGCTGGGAGCGCCTTAAAGAAGCCTACAATCTCCTCGTCTATGGCGAGGGCGAGCAGACTTCCGATGTAGTGGCAGCTGTCGAGAAGAGCTATGAAGAGGGTGTGACTGATGAGTTCCTCAAACCTATTGTCAACGACACTGTCGACGGCAGAATCGGCGCGGGTCACGTAGTCATTTTCTTCAACTATCGCAACGACCGTGCGAAAGAGCTTACTACAGTTCTTACTCAGCACAGCGAGGACGGCATGAATCCGATTCCCGACCTGCAGTATTATTGCATGACTCCCTATGATGATTCATTCAAAGGAGTCCACATCATTTTTCCGAAGAGTGACGTGCAGGAGACTCTCGCCGAGTTCCTTTCACAGAATAAAAAAACACAGCTTCACATCGCGGAAACAGAGAAATATGCTCATGTGACATTCTTCTTCAACGGCGGCAGAGAAGCACCCTTTGAGGGAGAGGAGAGAATCCTCGTAGCGTCCCCGAAAGTAGCGACCTACGATCTCCAGCCCGAGATGTCGGCTCCTGAGGTAACCGATAAACTCGTAGCAGCAATCGATTCCGAGAAATTCGATTTCATTGTGGTCAACTTCGCAAACGGCGATATGGTCGGTCACACCGGTGTGTATCCCGCAATCCAGAAGGCTGTGGAGACTCTTGACAAGTGTGTTGAAAAAGTTATCACAGCCGCACTTGCCCATGGCTATGAGAGCATCATCATCGCCGACCACGGCAATGCGGATCACGCGATCAACGAGGACGGAACCCCCAATACGGCTCACTCGTTGAATCCCGTCCCCTTCATCTATGTCGGCTCTGATAAGAATGCCACTTTAAAGAATGGCAAGCTTGCTGATGTAGCTCCCTCATTGCTCGGTCTGATGGGTCTTAATCCTCCGGCTGAGATGACGGGCGAGAACCTTATCACAAAATAAGTCCCTTCCGGCAACGATTATTTATCAATTCTTATAATTATCAGTCAGAGAGATTGCTCTCTGACTGATTTTTTATATCTTTGCAAGAAGTAATTAAGAAAATCATAGAGCAAAACATATAAGTAATGAAACAGATAATATACACTGCCGCACGCCTTGCTTTAGGAATGGCGGTAGGCATGGGAAGTCTGCTGACAGCATCGGCTGAGAAACTCGTGATTCTGCATACTAACGACACTCACTCCATGATTGATCCTGCATCTGACGGCATGGGAGGTGTTCTTCAGCGCAAGGCAATTATCGACTCAGTGAGAAAGGCTGAGAAAAATGTATTGCTTGTTGATGCAGGGGATGCAGTGCAAGGGACACTCTATTTCAATTTCTTCAAAGGGGAAGTTGAGGAACCTCTGATGAATATGATGGGATATGATGTCCAAATACTTGGCAACCATGAGTTCGACAACGGCATGGAAGCGCTTCGGAAGATGATGGATAATGTGAAGGCGGCGAAGCTCTCTGCCAACTACGACTTTACCGGCACACCCCTCGAAGGAGTGTTTGAACCATACGTCCTCAAAAAGGTAGGGGGAAAGAAGGTCGGGTTTATAGGGTTGAATATCGACCCTTCGAGCATAATCGCGGCAGATAATTATAAGGGGCTGAAATTTAAGGAGGTTATCCCCGTCGCTAATCAGACAGCTGAATTCCTTAAGGATAAGAAGGGGTGTGACATAGTAGTCGCAGTGACTCATATCGGTGCAATAAAAGAGAACGACAAGACGATTGACTATGAACTTGCGGCAGCGTCCAAGGTTATAGATATTATAATTGGCGGGCATTCGCACACGATTATCACTCCGGGCACCACTGAGGTGGCGACTCCCGCGATTGTCAATAATGCCGAAGGGCGTCCGGTGCTGGTCTGTCAGACAGGTCGCTATGGTAAATATCTCGGCTATATTAAGATAGACCTTGATAAACTTGGCAAGGAGTCGGCAGCTGATTTCGACAATAAACTAATTCCGGTGACCGATCGTTTTCCTGAATCTTCGTTTGATAAAAAAATGGTGGAATTCATCGCTCCCTATAAAGCGAAACTCAAGGAGGCTGATGAACACGTGATCGGATACGCTCCGGAATATATGGATGCGAATGCGCGTACAGGGAGATATGTCAATTGGGCGGGGGATTTCGCAAAATGGTATGGCGATGTCAAGGCAGACTCCCTCAGAGCTGCCGGAGTGGAACTGCCGCGAGTGGATTTCGGCATGATGAATGTCGGAGGTATTCGCCATAATCTCTCCGCTGGAGATGTGACAGAAGGGAAGATTCTTGCTACCTTCCCATTCTCCAATCATGTAGTGCTGACACGCATAAAGGGAAAAGATTTTATTGAAGCCATGCGAGTGGCAGCCCGAAAGGGTGGGGAAGCGATAAGTGATGAGATCCGGGTTGTCAGCGATCCGGAAGGGAATCTGCTCTATGTCCTTCTCAATAATGAGGAGATGGATCCGGAGAAGGATTACTTAATGTCTACTATTGACTATCTGGCATGGGGCAATGATGATTTTGTGAGTCTGGCAAACGGAGAGATTCTTTGGCGTGATACTCTGGAGTCGGCGGCTCCGATCATGCGCTATATCGGTCAGCTGACACGTTATGGACTGCCGGTTGAAGGGGATCCGCGTGCGCGCTTCGTAAAATATCCTCGTTCGATAGCAAATGAAGAGGGGAAATAACATTACCTTCGGCAGGGTGGCAGGAATATGGTTGCCGGCGATAGTCGGCACGATGTTCTTCGCCCTTTGCAGCTGTTCGGCAGGTAGCGGAGCGGGGGATTCAACTGCTGTCATAGAAGACACGTTGAGTGTCAGGGTAATGGAGGGGGAAGCTGACCTGACAGGGGCGGCATTGGATTATGCGGACTCTATTCTGAATCAGATGTCGGTAGAAGAGAAGGTGGGGATGATGTTCATGCCCGCCGTCTACTCAAAATCAGGGGAAGAGGACATGGGGCTTATGATGAGATACGCCCGGGAGCTTCATGTGGGAGGACTTGTGCTTTTAAAAGGGGATCTGCAAAGTGTGGCGGCTATCGCTGACACATTGCGTACGCTACCCGGAGCCGGATATTTTCTTGGAGTTGATGCGGAGAATGGGCTCAGGATGAGATTCCCGGATGCTCCCGAATTTCCGTGGAGTCTCGAACTCGGCAGATTGGAAGATGATCAGCTCCTATATGAATTCGGACGCGAGATAAGCAGGGAATGCAGGGAGGCGGGAATAAATATGGTGTTAGGCCCGGTGATGGATATTGTGCCCGGGGAGGGTAGTCACGGATTGATGCGTAAGCGTTCGTTAGGGAGTGATCCCAAGAGAGTGGCTGATCTTGCATTGGCTTATGCGCGTGGCGTGGAGGATGGGAATGTGATAAGCGTGGCGAAGCATTTTCCGGGTCATGGTTCCAGCAGCGCAGACAGTCATAAGCGATTGGGAATAATCAGGAGTCCGCGAAATGTGCTTGACAGCATCGACCTCTATCCCTTCCGCAGGTATGCCGAAGAGGGATTGTCGGGGATAATGGTCGGTCACCTTTCGGTTGCGGCGCTGGATCCGGAATTGCGCCCGGCAGTGGCGTCGTCACGGATAATGAATACACTTCTGCGTGAGCAGTTGGGTTTTCGGGGGTTGATACTTACGGATGCCCTGAATATGGAGGGCGCGATGGGGGTAAAGGGGTATCAGGCTGTTCTGGCAGGGGCAGATATAGTGATAGCGCCGACAAACACCGAGCGTGAGATAAATGAAATGATAAAAGCTGCCGAGAGGGGAGAGCTTCCCGCGGATATTATCAATGATCGCTGCCGTCGGATTCTTTTTTATAAATATATAATGGGTGTCAACAGCAAGGAGCGGATAGATCCGGCGACAGTAGTGGATAGAGTCGGGAGCAATGCCGACAATATCAGAGACGTCCTTCGTCGGAGTAAGAATAGTATCCTTTATAGGTGATGATAAGATGGTCGAGCAGCCGGACATCTATGGCAGCCGTGCCGTTTTTCAGGCTGCGAGTTATCGTGTCGTCCTGCGGAGAGGGTTGAGTATTGCCGGAAGGGTGATTGTGGAGCATTATCAATCCGTTGGCTTCATCAAGAATGGCTACCTTCAGGGCGGCGTTCAGATCGAATAACGAAGCGCAGGATGAGCCGCACGTGATTTGATATTTTCCAATTACCTGATTGCGCCTGTTAAGGGTCAGAATCCATATCTGCTCCTTATTCTCATTGCTCAGTTTGCATCGCATGAGATTATAAATGTCCTTGGATTGCCGGATTATGAAGCGGTCGGAATCTGTCTGAGATTCCTCTTCGAAATATCTTTTGGCAAGCTCCATTATGGCTTTGACCTGCCCGGCTTTAACGGGTCCCATTCCCGGGGTCATCTGAATTTCCTTTACGGAGCGTCGCATCAGCAGATGGAGCGAATTGCTATTGGCTTCGAGCAGGTTGGAGCAGATCTGTGTGATCGGACAGCCGTGAGTTCCTGTGCGTAGAATCAGGGCAAGAAGTTCGGAAGTGGAAAGGGAGTGATAGCCGAATCGTTCGGCTTTCTCACGCGGGCGGTCGCAAGGATCGAATTCCTTTACTGTCAATGCAGGGATTGATTCTTCCGCCTCCACCACATCCTCCAAATATCCATTCTCAATCATCTTATTTCCCTTTTCTCATTCTTATTTCCTGTTCTTCATCCCTTCCATGACGCAGCAGAATTTTCCATACATAGGCGCGAATGAATCCTGTGCCATATCCGAGGAGTTGCACCAAAGAAGCTGCTACAGCAAGGGAGCCGACTTTAAGACTGCGGGTCGCAAAGATGGCTGAAATCCAGAGTGCGAGCAGATAGATTGCGAGGGGAATCAGGAAGAGGGGCGACAATAGAATCCCGAGAATTATCAGCAGAGCGCATCCGAGTGTGAATACGGCAGGCATCCAGTGCACAAGTTTCATCGAACCCGGATAGAGAAGCTGCAGAGTGATGCGCGACATTCCGAAGACATGCACCTGACGCCAGAACTTAGCCAGATTCCCGCGGCGCTTATGAAATACGCGAACGTCACGGAAAAGCTGAGGACTGAATCCTGCCTGTCTGATCCGGGTTGACATATCTATGTCTTCCGAAAACATTTCCCGGAATCCTCCTACTTTCTCCCAGACGCGGCGTGAGAACCCCATGTTGAATGTGCGGGGCACAAATTTCTCCATACTCACCTTACCTCCGCGTATTCCTCCTGTCGTAAGAAAAGAGGTCATGGCGAAATTTATGGCTTTCTGAGTGTCAGTGAAGGAGGAGTGTGCAGCGTCCGGACCTCCGAAGAAATCGGTGTAAGACCGGGAGAGTTCGTATCGAAGATTCTTGAAATAGTCAGGGGGAAGGATGCAGTCGGAGTCAACGAACACGAAGTAATCGCCGGAAGCCTTCTCCATTCCATAATTTCGGGCTATGCTGCGTCCTTCATTGGATTTCGCGAAATATTGAATAGGAAAGACGGAAGCATACCGTTCTGCCTGAGCGAGGCAGGGAACGGTGCTTCCGTCTTCTACGATTACGAGCTCAAAGCCGCGATCTTCTTGCTCGGCAAGGCTTTTCAGAAGATCTGCCACCTCATCGGGGCGATTGTAGACCGGGACTATGAGTGAGAATTTCATGTGATTCTGATTATGCGTGAATCAGTGTTATCAGAAGATAACGGATTAAGCCTTAACGCGGCTAACGTAAGAACCGTCGCGAGTGTCAACCTCGATGAGTTCGCCTTCGTTGACGAAGAGGGGTACTCTGACTGTTGCACCTGTCTCAACCGTAGCGGGTTTGAGAGTGTTGGTTGCAGTGTCGCCCTTGATGCCGGGTTCAGTATAAGTCACCTTGAGGATAGTCTTCATCGGCATTTCTGCGTAGAGGACTGTGTTGGTGCTGGAGTCGCTGACAACTTCCACGATGTCACCTTCCTTCATGAAAGCGGAGCCGGTCACGAGATCCTTGGAGATGGGTACCTGATCGAATGTCTCCTGATTCATGAAGATGTCGTCGCCGCCATCTGTATAGAGGAACTGGTAGGGACGGCGTTCAACGCGTACATCCTCGAGCTTTTCGCCGATGTTGAAGCGGCGCTCGAGCACTCTTCCGTCGACAACGTCTTTCAGTTTTGTGCGCATGAATGTATTGCCCTTACCGGGTTTTACATGGAGGAATTCAATGCAGAAATAGAGACGGCCGTCGAGGCGGATGCAAGTGCCGTTCTTGATGTCTTGAGCGTTCATCATAACGATTTATTCTATGCTAAGTTAAATTTATAAGTTTTTATCTATTATTTTGCGCTGTCTCCTCGCTTCCCTCATCGCCAACCATAATCGGATGCCTTATGCAGGGAGAAGAAGAGGGGGAGCTTGCTTCCGGAATTAAATCAGCTGAAACAGTATCAATGTCTGTTGATTCTCCCGAAATCACCGCAAAATTAATAAAATCCTATTAAATAGCGAAAAAATCGAAGGAATTTAATAGGTGATTGAAAAAAATACACCAATATTTTTGGCAGAAATGAAATGATTTTATAATTTTGCACTCCGAACGCGGTTCTTCACCGTGTGCAATATAAAGAACTATAGAAAATAATATAAAGCTTTATAAGAAATGAAAAGAACTTATCAACCCTCCAACCGTCGCAGAGTCAACAAGCATGGCTTCCGCGAGAGAATGGCTACTAAAGATGGCCGCAAGGTGTTGGCACGTCGCCGCGCAAAAGGTCGTTATTCACTGACAGTTTCCGACTCTATCGCAAGCAAGTAAGCTAATGAATGAGTCGGGCTTAGAAATAAGCCTTAATATATAAAAAATGCGTCTGATTTCTCAGGCGCATTTTTTATTTCTTTATCCAAGATAAGGGTCCTTGACGTTGTGACCCTTGCCGGAATCAGCCATTGAAGTATCCGATGAGATCTTCACCTGTGCCGATGACGAAGAGCCAGTAGACGAGGATGATGATCAGGACAATGATTCCAAGCCAGATCCAAAGACGATTTGTCTTCGCTGTGTCATTTCTCTTTTTGTTTTTACCTTTTGCAAGCATACTTTCTGCTATTTGATCAGGAGTCTGATAATCCTTTTCTTTGTTTGAGTCCATAACGCTTATGTTTTTTATAGTTTTATTTTTTTTCGTTCGATTTTAAGGATTCCGCGATCGGGATGTTTCCCTGACAGCTTAATTCCTGTTTTGATATCTTAACGAATTTTTAAAGATTATGGTTCAAAAGAAATCGGATTTTTTCAGTTTTCCTGAAAGTTAATATTTCTTTTGTTGTCAGAAGGGGAGTGGGGATTCGCCGGCGTCAGGGGAGAGATCGGGCATGGGATTATTCATATCCGAGGGGGCGAAATGGAAATTGGTGGAGGCTGCCGGGTCATCAAACGGAGATCCTGCGCCGGAAGCTTTTTCCTGTTCGCGGCGGATACTTTCATTCATCTTCGAACCTATCGGGGCATTTTTCAATGCCTGCTGTACGAGCTGATGACCTTCTTCCCAGTTTTCAAACCTTGCGAATTGCTTAACAAACCGGAGTTTTACATCTCCTACAGCGCCCGAACGATGCTTCGCGACAATGAGTTCGGCTACGCCGCGAATATCATTGCCCTGAGCATCTTCCGTAGATTTTGTGTAATATTCCGGGCGATGAATAAAGCAGACGATATCGGCATCCTGCTCGATGGCGCCGGATTCACGCAGGTCGGAAAGCACGGGGCGTTTGTCTTCGCGTGTCTCAGTCGAGCGGTTAAGCTGCGAAAGGGCGATAATGGGAATATTGAGTTCCTTGGCGAGTCCTTTAAGAGAGCGTGAAATTGTGCTGACCTCCTGCTCACGCGAGCCGAGTTTCATGCCTGTGGCATTCATCAGCTGGAGATAGTCGATCATTATGAGCTGCACGCCGCGTTCGCGCACGAGTCGGCGCGCTTTAGTTCGCAGCTCCGTAATAGATAAGCCCGGAGTCTCATCGAGGTAGAGGGGCGCTCCGTAGACTCCGCGAAGAGTATTGTTGAGTCTGTCCCACTCTTCGTTGGATAATTGGCCGCTCTTGATTTTTTCACCCTCAAGGTCGGCAATATTGGATATCATACGCTTGATAAGCTGCACATTCGCCATCTCAAGAGTGAAGATAGCAACGGGAATATTAAAGTCGACCGACATATTTTTTGCCATAGAGAGGACGAATGCAGTCTTGCCCATTGCCGGACGTGCGGCAATAATTATAAGGTCGGAACTCTGCCAGCCTGAGGTCATCTTGTCAAGATCGCGATAGCCGGTCTGGAGTCCGGAGAGTCCGGTCTGCGAGTTTGCGGCAATCTGAATCTGTTCGAGAGCGAGATTGAGGACGGGGTCCATCTGCGTGACTTCTCGCTTTAGCTGATTCTGGGAAATATCGAAAAGATTTCCTTCAGCCATCTGCAGAAGTTGCTCTACATCGTTGCTTTCATCGAAGGCGCTTGTCTCGATTTCCGAAGCGAAAGTTATCAATCGGCGCGCGAGATATTTCTGTGCGATAATCTTGGCGTGAAACTCAATGTTGGCTGCCGAATAGACGCGCGATGTGAGTTCGGCAAGATGGGGCGCTCCTCCGACATCTTTGAGAGTGCCGTTCTTGCGCAGCTGGTCAGTGACCGTCACCATATCGATGGGTCGCTGATTGAGACCCAGATTGGTGATGGCTTCGTAGATTTTCTGATTGACGGGGTCATAGAAACTGTCGGGCGTCAGAATATCGCAGACATTCATGTAGGCGTCTTTCTCAAGCATGAGTGCGCCGAGCACGACCTCCTCCAGATCAGTGTCGCGGGGAGGGAGTTTTCCGGTCGGGTCGACCGGTTGGGATTTGCCGGATTTGAATTGTCCGGATTTATATTGTCGGTTGTTATTTTCCATTCTTAAGGATTAGAGAGGAGGAGTGGATTATTCATTTTAAGTAGTTGTCGCTTAAAAAATAATAGTCACTTAAAAAATAATAATATCTGCGATGCTTTCAGCAAGCAGGAGGAGGGATGCGAAAAAGAGGAGGAGGGAGGTGGATTTTAAGAGTGGATTAAGAGCGGCTCCGGAAGAAGTCCGGAGTTTCCTTTGGTTTGATGCTGCTTTAGGCAGGAATAGAAGGGGGAGAAGTAGCCAGGGAGAGCTGCCGGAAGCGGGAGCACAAAGAAGAATCAATCCAAGGATGGAGAAGATGAAATAGACGTGAGCCATACGCTCTCTCCCGAAGATTACGACTGTAGTCCGCTTGCCGACGGCGCTGTCATCGTCCATGTCTCTGTAATTGTTTACTATCAGGACATTCGCTGCGAGCAATCCGACTCCTAATCCGACGAATCCGGCGAGAGGGAGCGACCCGACATCGAGCCCCTGAAGCCAGGCAGTAAGCATTACAGGGATTAATCCGAAGAATATAATGACGGCGACATCCCCGAGCCCATGATGAGAAAGGGGATATGGCCCCGTGCTGTAAGCAAGAGCGAATAAAGCTATTACAATCCCGACGGGAAGAAGCCACCATCCACCCCAGATTATAAGGGTACATCCCGGGATTGCAGCCAGCAGGAGGGTCGCGAAGACTGCCAACTTCATGGCATGAGGCTTAATATCACCCTCCGTCACTCCGCGCCGGAATCCTTCGCGCCCTTTCCTGTCGAGTCCGTTTCGGAAATCGAAATATTCGTTAGCGAAGTTGGATGCGATTTGCGCGAGCAGGGCGAAGAGCATACAGCAAAGAGAGGCGCCCGGATTAAAGGCGCCTTTAAAAATTCCACAAGCAATTCCGGCTATTACTCCCGCTATGCTGACCGGGAGAGTCCGAAGTCTCATGGCTTCGATCCATGCTTTATTCATCAGTATCCTTGTGTTTATCTGATTTTTTGAGAGTGGAAATCAGTCGGTCGGAGAGGTTATTCAGTTTATCTTTTTCAAGAAGGGTTTCAACAAGGTTTTGAGGCAGATGATTGTAGCCGTATTTAAGCCCGAGAAGTCCGAGAGCAAGGGCGGCATTAGTGTCGGCGTCCCCTGCATATTCGATGATGTTGTAGAGCGCGGTCTCAGGATTATCGTGATGCCATAAAGTCCATAAAGCAGCCCCCATGGCCTTGCGCGAATACCAGAACGTTTCCTCGTCATCAAGGCTGAAATCAGCAAGAGAACCTGAACGAGCGGTCTCCAGATAGGGTATGACAGTTTCGTCAAGGCGTTTGGCAATCCCCATCAATAGGTCGAATTTGGCTTCACGACGATACCATAATAATTCGTGAGCCATAACTCCTATCACGACAGCAGACGTGACACATCGCGAATTAGGATGCGTCATCTTGCAATTTTGAATGACGTGTTCTTCCTTGAAATTCGGCCAGAGACCCAGCAAGAGTGCCCGCCCGAGAGCTTCATTATGGGCATCATCGTGTCCTCTGCCGGTGTAAATCCGCTGTGCTGTAGCGATTGGATCCTTTGCGAAATCCGGGTCTTGAATTATTAGTCGCAGATGCGGACCACAATCGAAATCAGTTGATGTCTCATACCATTCCTTGAGTCTTCGCGCGTAATCGAGGTGATCGATGTCTGATTTCTCAATCATGCTTTCAGCGAGGATTTCAATGAAGCGGGTGTCAGCCGTGTAGTCACCCTTACGCCATTGACTTCTGTGGGCATCGCGAATTATCTGCTTGTATTCGCGTAACCCGTCGGGATAACGCACTTTTGCCTCCTGACGAGTCATAAATTCAGTGCCCAGCCCGAGAGCATCCCCTATGGCATAACCGAAAATGCATCCTTTGATTTTGTTTTCGAACATGAAGTTTGGAGAGTTAGTTAGTTTGAAATATGTCGTAAGAAATATGGCAGTTCAAACCATATTCTTCAACCAACGCAAATTTAACAAAAAATATTTATAAATCCCATAAAAATCTTTTAAGAATTTTAAACGTTATAAACTAAGATGGTGTCTAATGCTTGAAAAAGTATCAGAAATTGGAGGAATATGATAATAATGAAAAATAAATAATATGAAAAGTCAGTTGAAAAAGTCGGTTGGAGCTTTTGCTCTTGCCGTATTCGCAGTTTTGGGTTCGGGCAATGCGTATGCTCAGTCTCTTTCGGATCTTCTGGGAGGAACTCTGGGGAGCACATTGGGTAACGTGGTTGAAGGAGTTTTCACTAAGTCGGATCTTAGTGTGGATGATATTGCCGGGGAATGGACCAGTCAGGGTTCAGCAGTTAGCTTCCAGGGTGATAATTTCCTGAAAAAAGCAGGTGGTCTGGCGGCTGCCGGAGTTGTAGAAAGCAAGCTCAACCCCTACTACGAGAAGGTAGGTCTCGACGGAGCCGTGCTGACAGTGAAGGATGACGGCACATTTAGTCTTAAAGCTAAGAAATTCTCCATGTCAGGCACATTGGAAAGTAACGGCGATGGCACCTTTACATTTAATTTCAAGGCATTCGGCAAGATTTCGTTAGGTAAAGTGAAGACTTACGTCCAGAAGTCTGGCAAGAATATGGATGTGATGTTTGATGCCACAAAGCTTAAATCTTTGCTTTCCGGAGTCGCTTCAGTGACCGGCATCAGCATGGCAAAGACAGCGGCAAGCGTTCTTGATTCCTATGACGGAATGTGTGTGGGTTTCAAGATGTCGAAGACCGGAGAGGTTGAATCGACCAAACCGCAGAGTTCTTCATCCGCCGGCGCTTCAAGCGTAAAAGATGCCCTTGGCAAGATTCTCGGAGGCAGCTCCTCGTCCTCATCCTCAGCTACCGAATCCGAACCGGCTGCAGCTGAACCGGAGACTTCAACCTCAGAGCCTACGAAAGCAAATCCCGATAAAACTTCTGTAAGCAATGCTCTGAAAAACATCTTCGGAAAGTAATATCGGCTATATAAGAATCAGATAATAATAATCAGATAACGTAAAAAGAAATCAGGGCGCTTGCTATAGTAAGCGACCTGATTCTTTTTTACGTTGTCGAGGAAAGCGTCTTTACTCCTTGATGAGTCCGGAGATGCGTGCAATATATTTTCCGATGATGTCGAATTCGAGATTCACCTTTGTGCCGGGTTCAATGCGGCAGAAATTGGTGTGCTCAAATGTATAGGGGATAATTGCAACACGGAAAGAGTCTTTCTCTGAATCGCACACCGTCAGGCTCACTCCATTCACAGTTACTGAACCCTTTTCGACAGTGACATATCCTTTGGCAGCCAACTCCGGAGAAAAGGGATATTGGAATTTGAAATATGTCGAGCCGTCGGCATCCTCCTTGCCAATGCATTCTGCCGTGCAGTCTACGTGCCCCTGGACTATATGTCCGTCGAGTCTGCCGTCAATCTTCATTGAGCGTTCGAGATTTACGAGGTCGCCTATCTTGAGGTCGCCCAGGTTTGAGCGGTCGAGAGTCTCGCGTATGGCGGTCACTGTGTAGCGATTGCCGGGAAGGAGTTCTACGACTGTGAGGCACACTCCGTTATGAGCCACACTTTGATCGATATGAAGTTCATCGGCAAAGGGACACTCAAGAGTGATATGGAGATTTTCCTTGTCTGCGCGTAGGTCGACTACTTTTGCGGCATCTTCTACTATTCCTGAAAACATACTTTAATTCATTAAAGGGTTGAGAATTCATTAAAGGGTTGAACCCCGACATTTTCAGAGAGAAAAATAATTGTCGGGTGATAATTTATTGGCAAAAATAATGCCATTCTACATAATTGCCAAGAATAATTTGTTATATTTGCAGAGTGGGGCAATGAAAAATATTGTCATTTGCCCGGGTCTGCGCATATTTCTGCAGCAGACAAGAAGATAAAATACGAAGAAGAATAACCCGAAAGAAAAACTCTCTTCATGGCTAAACAACTGAATATATTAAGAAACGACCCCTGGCTTGAGCCTTATGCTCCGGCTATAGAAGGGCGTCACGAAGATGTAGTCCGAAAACTTCATCAGCTCACATCCCATACCGGAGGAAGTCTTGTGGAATTTGCTAATGCCTATAAATATTATGGGCTTCATCATCTGCCGAAGGGTGGATGGGTGTTTCGCGAATACGCGCCGAATGCCACAGGGATTACCCTTATCGGCACTTTCAACGATTGGACTCCCACTCCGGAATACTCCCTCAATAAAAATGCTGCCGGAGTCTGGGAAGTGGAACTTCCGGAGGATGCGCTTCATGACGGCGATCTTTTCAAAATGTTTGTGGAGTGGGACGGAGGAAGCGGCGAGCGAATACCGGCGTATGCTACCCGCGTGGTTCAGGATGAACAGACTAAGATATTCTCCGCGCAGGTCTATGCTCCCAAGCACCCCTATAAATTTAAGGTAAAGAATTTCCGCCCGGATGTCGAACCGCTTCTGATATATGAATGTCATATCGGCATGGCACAGAATGAGGAGAAAGTGGGGAGCTATGAGGAGTTCCGCACAAAGACTCTTCCGCGCATTGCCAAGGATGGCTATAACGCTATTCAGATTATGGCGATTCAGGAGCATCCCTATTATGGTTCGTTCGGCTATCACGTAAGCAGCTTTTATGCCGCCTCCTCGCGCTTCGGCACTCCTGATGACCTTAAGCGTCTGATAGATGATGCCCATTCGCTGGGAATCGCTGTGATTATGGATATAGTCCATTCCCACGCCGTAAAGAATGAAGTGGAGGGGCTTGGCAGACTTGACGGATCCTACGACCTCTATTTCTACGGGGATGGTCGGCGCGAACATCCCGCCTGGGATTCCCTGCTCTTTGACTATGGGAAGGACAGTGTGTTGCATTTTCTCCTTTCCAATTGCAAATTCTGGCTGGAAGAATATAAATTCGATGGCTTCCGCTTTGATGGAGTGACATCAATGTTATATTATGATCATGGTCTGGGCAAAGCGTTCGGGGGCTATGGCGATTATTACGACGGCAATGAAGATCCGAATGCGTTGACATATCTGACACTTGCTAATATCCTGATTCATGAGGTCAATCCTTACGCTGTCACTATCGCGGAGGAAATGAGCGGTATGCCCGGACTGGCAGTCAAGTTTGCCGACGGCGGCATGGGATTCGACTATCGAATGGCGATGGGTGTGCCGGATTATTGGATTAAGATGATAAAGGAGAAAAAGGATGAAGACTGGCATCCGACCTCTATTTTCTGGGAGCTGACCAACCGCCGCGCAGATGAGAAGACAATCAGCTACTGCGAGAGTCACGACCAGGCGCTCGTCGGCGATAAAACTATAATTTTCCGACTCATAGACAAGGAGATGTATTGGCACATGATGGATGGTGACAATAATTTCATGGTGGAGCGCGGAGTCGCCCTTCATAAGATGATACGCCTTGTCACGCTTGCCACTATCAATGGCGGCTATCTGAACTTCATGGGGAATGAGTTCGGACATCCGGAATGGATTGACTTCCCGCGCGAGGGCAACGGCTGGAGCTATAAATATGCGCGTCGTCAGTGGGATCTCGTGGATCGTGAAGATTTGAAGTATAAGTATCTCAATCGCTTCGACAATGCAATGATTGAACTTGTCAGCAGGCAGTTCGGCTTTGAGAACCTTCCGGTAGAGAAACTCTGGGAGAAGGATGACGACCAGATCCTGGCTTTCCGTCGTGGAGATCTTATCTTTGTGTTTAACTGGAGCCCAAACAAATCCATCAGCGATTATGGATTCCTTGCTCCGGCAGGAGAGTATGAGGTCGTGCTGGATTCGGATTCCAAGGAATTCGGGGGCTATGGATTGGTGGATGATTCCGTCAGCCACTTCACGATGCCCGATCCTCTCTACACACCTGCCGGAAAGGGATGGCTCAAGATGTATCTTCCGGCGCGAACTGCTCAGGTCTTGCGGATGAAACGCCCGGAACCCGTAAGGAAGAAACGCGCGACGAAGACTACTGCCGAAAGGGTCGTAGAGCATAAAACAACTGCTAAAAAATAAGGTTGCGGCAGAGTGTGAATGTAAAGAAATCATACAAACGTAAAAACATTTAGAAAGAAGAAAAAAACTTCATGGAGATGAAGAAGATAATAGTGGCGATAGATGGATATTCATCTTCGGGAAAGAGTACTATGGCACGTCAGTTGGCACGTGAGATCGGTTATCTTTACGTCGATAGCGGCGCTATGTATCGCGCAGTGACGCTTTACGCTTTGCGTCATGGACTTGCCTCACCTGAAAAAGGGGTGGATGTGGAAGCGCTCGTCAAGGCGCTCCCGGAGATTAATGTGAGTTTCTCACTCGCTGCCGATGGCACCCAACATACGATGCTGAACGGAGAGGATGTGGAACGCGAAATCCGATTGATGGAAGTCTCTGACATGGTCAGCCCCGTCTCGGTGATTCCCGAAGTGCGCCGGCGTCTGACAGCACTTCAGCAGAGCTATGGCGTAGATAAAGGAATCGTGATGGACGGAAGGGATATCGGCACTACCGTATTTCCCGATGCGGAGATGAAAGTATTCGTCGATGCCTCTCCTGAAGTGCGCGCGCAGAGAAGAGTGGATGAGCTTAAAGCCAAAGGGGAAGAGGTGAATTATGAAGAAGTGTTGTATAATGTATGTGAACGCGATCGAATTGACACAACGCGAAAGGAGTCGCCACTTCGTAAGGCAGAGGATGCGCTTCTGCTCAATAATGACGAGATGACTCGTGAGGAACAGATGGCATGGCTGCTGGATAATTTCAAAAGAATAGCGGGCGAGTAATGGAACGCAGAATTGAGATTGATTCAGATTCCGGTTTCTGCTTCGGGGTTGTCACTGCAATACGCAAGGCTGAAGAGGCGCTCGAAGAGTCGGGGACTCTATATTGTCTGGGCGACATAGTCCATAATGCTGCTGAGGTGGAACGTTTGCGCAAAAAGGGATTGGTCACTATAACCCATGCAGATCTGGAGAACCTCCACGGAGTGAAAGTTCTCCTGAGGGCTCACGGCGAACCCCCGTCGACGTATGAGACGGCAAAGCGTAACGGAATTGAGATTATTGATGCGACGTGTCCTGTAGTCCTTCAGTTGCAACGCCGTATAAAGGCATCCGCAGCCGAAGGGGAGGAGGGACGCGAAGATCCGCTGATACTGATTTATGGCAAGCCCGGGCATGCGGAGGTCAACGGGCTTGTCGGTCAGACTGCCGGGAAAGCGATTGTTATCACTGAAGTGAGCGATCTCGATATAATTGATTTCCGGAAAGATATACGCCTTTATTCCCAGACGACTAAGTCGCTCTCCGGCTTCCGCGAGATGGTGGAGGAGATAAATAAGCGGCGCGAGATGATACCTGATGAGGAGCGCGGCGACTTCCAATGGTTTGATACTATATGCCGGCAGGTTGCCAACCGGATGGATAAGATTCGTGATTTTGCGGCGACGCATGATGTCGTAATCTTCGTCAGCGGCGCCAAGAGCAGTAATGGAAAAGTGCTTTATTCGGAATGTCTGTCCGTTAATCCTTCGACTCATCTGATTTCGGAAGTGAAGGAACTTAATCCCGAATGGCTTAAGGGCGCAACTTCAATAGGGATTTGCGGCGCCACCTCAACGCCACGCTGGCTGATGGCTGACGTCGCATTAAAAATAGGAACGTATGCTGAATGAGACTGATGAAGAGCGCGATGAGCGATATATGCTGATGGCGCTGCAGGAAGCTGAGATAGCTGCGGAGGAGGGGGAAGTGCCTGTCGGGGCTGTCGTTGTATGCAACGGCAAAGTGATAGCGCGTACCCATAATCTTACGGAGCGTCTGCGGGATGTCACCGCACACGCCGAGATGCAGGCGATCACCTCGGCTTCCGAGCATCTGAACGGGAAGTATCTTCCGGAGTGTACGCTTTACGTCACTCTGGAACCGTGTCCGATGTGTGCCGCCGCGCTGCGTTGGGCTCAGATCGGCAGAGTGGTCTTCGGAGCCTCTGATCCCAAACGCGGTTATCGCACCGTGTATAAAAATCCCGCGGATGCGTTTCATCCGCGCACAGAGCTGAGAGAAGGAGTGCTTGCAGCCGAGGCGGTCGCTATCATGCAGTCGTTCTTCAGAAAGAGGAGGTAAGGGGGCTTTACATCCCTCCGGGCGCGATGGATAAATAAGGGTGTAAATGTGCCAATTTGGCAAATTTTTACATTTAAAATGCAGTGAATTTTGGTGATATTTCCACAATTGTGGGCGATATTGCCAAATTTTTATGTATATTGGGGATATTCTTTTAACTTTGCATCGTTTTTGGGGAAGAAAATCCTTTGGATAATTCCCGGGAAAAGCTAACGTTTATCTGAAAAATCTAACTAATTAACAACATAACATTATGAAGGTAAGTAATCAAATGCTTCTCCTTTCCCTTGCATGTCTCGGCTTTGCAGCCTGCAGCGAGGATAATCCCTGGAGGGGATCGGAAGGAGAAGGAGGCATTTCGCTGAAGCTTCAGACTTCAGTGGATGTTCGGGATGCAGTGCCGTTGCTTCGTTCGGGGGCTCCTCAGCTCGAAGCTCCTGATGCCGCCGATTTTTCGGTCTCATTGGAAAATATTGCCACAGAAGAGCTGAAAAAATGGAACACTTTGACTGATTTCAATTCTCAGTCATCTTTCCCTACCGGCAGTTATACGCTCACCGCTTTCTATGGCAGTATGGAAGAGGAAGGATTTGAAAAACCCTTCTTCAGCGGAAGCACCGAAATCACTGTTCTTGAGGCTCGTCAGACTGACGTCGAATTGACGGCATCACTTGCTAATACAATGGTCAGCATCGAGTACACTGATGCATTCAAGGATTATTTCCTCTCTTACACTCCGACCGTCCATTCAGAAGGACATTCCTACATTGAGTTCGCTTCGGATGAAACGCGCCCGGCATTCATTGCTCCGGGTGAGGTAAGCCTTACGATAGATGTCACAAATCCGAGTGGAAAGAGCGTGACGCTCCAGCCGGCTTCTTTCCCCGCTGAGGCACGCCATCACTATCATATCACATTTGATGTCAACCGCGGTCCGCAAGGCGACAATCAGCTGCAGATTGTGTTCGATGACTCACTCGTCACGGAGGATGTCACTATCGACCTTACCGAAGAACTCTTCTCATCTCCGGCTCCTGCAGTGAATGCGGAAGGCTTCACAGATGGAGCGGTGCTTGAGGCGCTTGAAGGAAATCCTCTTAAGGATACAGTGCGTTTTAATGTTATTGCCCGGGGCGGAATCACTTCGGCGATTCTGACTGTCGCAGGAGATAATTTCACTCCGGCATTCGGCAATGAGATTGATCTCGTGAAAGCTACTCCCGCTCAGCAGGAACAGATCAGCGCGCTCGGCATAAAAGTGCTTGGACTATATAAGAATCCGCAGTCGCTGGCATACGTTGACCTGACAAACTTCGCGGGTCATCTCCCGGAGGGGAAGGCAAGTGTATCGCTCGTCGTGAAAGATGCGTTCACCCGCGTGAGCAAACCCCTGACAGTGAATTTCACTAATGTGCCCGTAGAGTTGTCGGCTGCTGATGGCAGTGCTATTCTCGGCGTTGGGGAGGCTGCGATTGAAGTGGCATATAATGGGCTCGAACCTGAAAAGAATATCACTTTTAAAGCGCTTAACCGTGCAGGTGTCTATCAGGATTGCGAGGTTCTGAGCGTGCAGGAATCAGCTCTTACCCGCTCATTTGAGTCCAAGAATTATATTTTCACTGTAAAACTTCCCGACACTGCTCATGAGGTTATTCCGGTAAAGGTCTATTTCGGCGGTAAGGAAAAGGCTCAGGTGAATGTTGAGGTTTCAATCCCTGAATATGAAATTGATGTGGATGCGTTTGGCACTTATGCTCGTGTGAAGGTGCTTCCTGTCAATCCCTCGGAATTGGCTGTTGTCACTAATTCTCTCCGTCTGACTCTTAACGGTCAGAACGTCAAGGAGAGCGATATGAACAGAAATCCGGAGTCAGGCATCATCACACTCAATGGATTGAATCCGACTACATCTTATACTCTTGCTCATGATCTCGTAAACACTCCTTCGGATAAGAAACGGAGCTTTACGACTGAGGCTCTGACAGCTCTTACAAACGGCGATTTCTCTGCAACTCACAATGCAATCAATCAGAGCAATGTGGAAGTGGGAGGTAAGTACAGCTACACGGTGGCTTATCAGGCTACATCCAACATAGTTCGCGATGAGGCAGACGGATGGGCTACTATCAATGCGAAGACCTGCTGGTTTGATTGTCCCGGAGCGAAGAATACATGGTTCCAGGTTCCTTCCACTTATGCAGAGGGTGGTGAGGTAGTACTCCGCAATGTCGCTTATGATCATAATGGAGTGAAGCCTGCCGGGATGCCTACTGGATTTGGAAAGACATATTGGTATAACACGAATGTCCCCACGTTCACTAATTTTGCTGCCGGAGAGCTCTTCCTGGGTTCTTATGAATTCAATGGCAGTGAATCACGCAATGACGGTGTGGAATTCGGTAGTCGCCCCACATCTCTTAGCTTTGATTATGCATACGCTCCGGAAGGGAATGATAATGCGGAAGCTGAGGTATCGGTGCTTGACGCATCAGGGGCAGTAATAGCATCGGGCATTGCTGTTTTGGAGAGCTCCGCTTCAATGAAAGGGGTCAGCATTTCCTTGGCAGGATATCCTTTCGGAAAGAAGGCAGCTAAAATTAAGGTAGGCTTCCGCTCTTCAAATGGCAGCGCTCCCGTTCATATTCCGCAGGGCAGCGAACTTTCCGAAGGTTTCGGCTCATTTAATTTCGGCAATAAGAATCTCGGTGACAATAATTATCATGCTGTCGCTACGGGTTCTGTGCTTAGAATCGATAACGTGAAACTTAACTATTAATCGAGTCTCAAATCATGAATAAATATATTAATATATCCCTTTCAATCGCTCTGGCAGCAGCTTTCAGCTCCTGTTCGAAGGAGGAACCGTTCGGTCCGGATGAGCTGGAGGGCACAGGAAAGGTGCTGAAAAGCGCGCTGGCTCTCGAACTGAATAATGCAGAGGGTGTGCCGGTGCTTTATGCGCGTACACGCGCAGCTGTGCCAACTGCTGATGATTTCACTGTTGATTTCATCCGCGAAGGTGAGTCTACTCCTTATATCTCTTATCTCTACTCAGCTATGCCGGAGGTCGTGACTCTTCCTGCCGGCGCATACACTGCCTTCGCTTCTTACGGCGAAAACGCTCCCCAGGCTTGGGAGGCTCCCTATTTCAAGGGCGAGACGCAGTTTATTGTCGTAGCGGATAAGATTACAGATGATGTTGAGCCGATCGTAGCGCGTCTTGCCAATGTCCGGGTGTCGATTAAATTCGACTCTAAATTGGTGGCTGCGATGAACCCCGATGCTAAAGTGACTGTCAAAGTGGGTGAGAGCGGCACACTGGAATACACTGCTTCCGATATGGAGCGTTCCGGTTATTTCGCATACATCGAAAACTCTTCTACGCTTACGGCTACTTTCTCCGGAGATGTGGAGGGTTATCCGGTTGTGGAATCCAAGGGTTACGACAATGTTCAGCCCGGTTCGCATTATAGTGTGACTTTCCGCCTGCATGATGCCGGCGAGGAGGATCCCGGAAATGTAAATGTAGGTCTGACTGTCGATGCTTCAGTTGAGATTGTCGATATGAATGTCACTCTCGATCCCGAGGAGGATGAAATCCTTAAGGATGATCTACGTCCGGTGGAGGGTGAGCCTGAAAATCCGGATCCGGGAACAAATGTGCCCGATCCCGGAAAGACTCTGCCGACAGCCACTGCTCTTGAGCCTGCCGGTGAGTTTGCAGGATTTGATAAGCTCGATCTGAACAATGTGAATGAAGCGACAGATCATCTCTACTGCGCATGGAAGGTGGAGTCAGAGGCTGAGGGTGGATTCAAGGTATTCACGGTGGATATCATTTCCAACACCTTGACTCCCGAGGAACTCGTCGGCGTAGGACTGACTGATCATCTTGATCTCATCAATCCGGGTCAATATGAAGAAACTCTTGATCAGATGGGATTCCCGGTCAGCATCGGAGGAAAGACAAGTGCGGAATTTAATATCACGGGCTTCCTTGCGTTGCTCGGCGCCTTGGGTGAAGGAACTCATGAGTTTAAACTCACTGTCACCGATGCTAACGGCACTCAGATAATTTCAGTTAAACTTCACACTAATTAATTGACTGCACAGACATGAAAAAGATATTTAAATTATTTGGCATCGCAGCCGGATGTCTGATGGGCGGAATGGCTCTGCAGTCATGTGCGCTCGATGATCCCTTCAAGTCTGAAGGGGAGGGGCAGTTGAGAATGAAGCTCGTAATCAATTCCGACGTCACCCGCGCCGAGAATGATCCTGCGGATCTTTCTGCCAACTGCGTTGTGTATATTTCCGGAGAAAAGGGTCTGCTTCATAAGTATCAGGGTCTTGAGAATGTGCCGGAGCAGATCACTCTGAAGTCAGGTCACTATGTGGCTGAGGCTTGGACCGGCGATTCCGTGACAGCGTCTTTTGATAAGAAATTTTTCCGCGGCTATCAACCCTTTGATGTGGCGGCGGGAATGAATCAGGTGGTCGTGAATTGTAAGATTGCCAATGTAGTGGTCTCCATCAATCCGGACAAGGTGGATCTTGACCTTCTCAAGGATTTTAATGTGAAGGTGGAGAATACACGTGGCTCTCTGGATTTCACTCCCGAAAACTATTCTTATGCCAAGGGATATTTCATGATGCCCAACGCTGATACTGATATTAAGGTCACTATTACAGGCACTAACTCCGAGGGCAAGTCATTCTCGCGCGAGGAGACAATTCAGAACGTGGAGCGTGCACATGAATATGTCCTCAATTTCGAATATCATCCCGAATTTGAGGCGGAGGGTGGCAGCTTCGTGACAATCGTAGTGGATGATTCCGAGATATTAGTGGAGGATGAAGTTGAAATCTTCAGTATCCCTTCCATCAAGGGTGTCGGTTTTGAACTTGATCGCCAGATTATCGGAAATGCAGGCGCCTTCAGCGATAAGATTCTTAAGGTGAATGCGTTCGGAGGAATCCGCAATTTTGTAGTTTCTTCCGCCGACTATGCAGCGTTCGGATTGCCGGCGGAGAGCATCGACATGAAGCTCTGCACTTCGGATGTGCTCGATGAAATCCGCGAGGCAGGTCTGCTGCGTGATGAGTCGCATGATGCTGATAAAAATATGACTCTCAGTTATGTTACCTTAACAAAGGCGCTTCTGAATAATCTTGCTGAACGTGACAATGAATATGAACTCATCTTCAGTGTAACGGACACCTATGGCAAGACCAGAAATCAGTCTGTCAGAATAGCTGTCGGCGAGGGTGCGGTCGTAATTGAAGATCCTGTCACAATCGAAGATGCTATTGATCCGCAGAATATGATGGCAATCGGCAGCCGTTCGGCAACACTTAGAGGAGCGATTGTCGATGGCGAAGCTCTGAATGCGGGTATCCGTTATCGCGAATCGGGCACATCGGAATGGACATTCCTTCCGGCATCGGAGAGTGCGGTTCAGGCAGCGTCCGGACGCCGTCTGACTCCCGCTCAGGCTGTGCGTTCCGCAGGAGTCGCATTTACGGTGAAGGCTACAGGTCTGAAGCCCGGTACACGCTATGAGTATCAGGCAGTGGCTGATGAGTTCGCTTCGGAATCAAAGTATTTCACGACTGAGGGCATCTTCGTTATTCCGAATGCAAGCATGGAGGAATGGTCGAATTATTCAGCTAACAGCAAGGTGCTTCTTCCGGGTGCAGGTGGAGAACGCACGTTCTGGGATTCAGGTAATCACGGTTCGGCAACAATGAGTGTGACTCTGACACAGGGTTCGACTGACATGCTTCATTCCGGCTCTCAGTCCGCTAAACTGCGTTCTCAGTTCGTCGGTCTGTTTGGTGCGGGTAAGTTTGCAGCAGGTAATCTCTTCGCCGGAGAATATTATAAGACTAACGGCACTAATGGAGAAATTTACTTCGGCAGAGAATATGATTCAAGTCATCCGTCAAAGCTTAAAGTGCATGTGAATTATCGTCCGCAGGTAGCAGATAAGAATGGTTGCAAGGGTGGTAAGCTCAAGCAGGGTGATTTGGATATGGGTCAGATTTATGTCGCGCTGACTACTGAAAAAGTACATATCGACACTCGCTACACTGATCCCTCAAAGCCTGAGTTCAGTCTTTTCAAGGCGGATGCTCCGACTGTGCTCGCTTACGGCGACAAGATTTTCAAGGAGAACTTTGGTCCTGACGGACAGCTTCAGGAAATCGAGATTCCGATTGAATATAATGATCGTGCGCGTACGAATAAACCTCTGTATCTCGTGATAGTCTGCACTGCGTCTTATTATGGCGACTATTTCGATGGAGGTGAGGGGTCGACAATGTATGTCGATGACTTCGAACTGATTTATGAATAAGTGATGCCACTTGCCCGCTCGGGGCAAATATGAAATGAGGGCGGAAAGAATGGTAGACCATAAACCTTCTTTCCGCCCTCTTTTATAGGTATTTTTGCAAAATTTTACCTAATTTTGTAATCAATTGAATATCTAACCCGATAAGAAATGAATTGCAGATTCATAATAAAGCGGATGACGACGGCGCTCGCATTGCTGACAGCGATGATTGTAGGCTCGGCTGAATGTCGGGCGCAGGAATCGTTTGAGCGCGAACTGGAATCGGTGGTTTTCGTCCCGAAAGGACAATGGATCACCGGTCTGTCCGTGAATTATAGCCAGACAAATCAGAATAAGTATCAGTTTTTCATAGTTGAGGGAATTTCGGGTGATACGTATAGCTTCAAGATTTCTCCGATGTTGATGTTCGCCTTCAAGAATGATATGGCAGGAGGCGGACGCTTCACATATTCCCGCTCCCTGACCAAGCTTGAATCGGCTGACATAACTCTCGATTCCGAGACGGGTTACAATGTAGAAAACCTCTATAATCTTTCCCACAATTACTCTGTCTCCGGACTTTTCCGAAATTATTATTCGATCGGCAGGTCAAAGAGGTTTGGTTTTTTCAATGAGGTGCAGCTGACTCTCGGAGGCGGACAATCAAAACTGATGCAGGGGAAGGGTGAGGATCTGACCGGCACGTATGAACGTAATTTTAAGCTCAGCGTAGGCTTGACACCGGGACTCTGTGTATTCCTCAGTAATTATTCTGCGTTGGAAGTGAATATAGGCGTGCTCGGATTCTCGTATACTGACACTAAGTCAGTGCGCGACCAAATCTATATATCGCGACGCAATTCGCGCTCCGCTAATTTTAGAATCAATCTTTTCTCCATCTCGTTTGGAGCAGCATTTTATTTATGATTATGAAGAATTGTAATTTACGCCTGTGGACTTTTTTAAGTATCGCTTTGTGTGCGGCATTCTTCAATAAGGCTGCTGCAAACACTTCCGCATCGCAGGATGATGAGAAAATGAAGGGGGTGAAGAGTGTCACTCGCACTGTGACTACCACACGGACCGAGACGATTTTTCTCCCTGTGGATTCCATACCCGATGAACTGACCGACACTCTCTCCTCTGCACCCAAAGAGGGAGGAAAATTAATCTGGATTCCTGATTCATTGACGACCGAAGTTAAGACTCTTCTTAAGGGACATTCAAGAGTAGTCGATGATCCCTTCAAGCTTGATCCGGATGAAAAGGTAGTGTTCCGTGGAGATACTCTGCCGATGGTGCTGAAACAGCGAAATCTCGGACGATATGACAGAGGTCTGTTCAATTTCCTCTTTATCCCGAAAGGGACCTGGCATTTCGGACTGACTGCTTCTTATGCGGAATTCTCTACCGATGACCTCAGCATGCTGGATCTGATAAATGATGTCGATCTGAATGCGCATGCCTTCAGCATCCGTCCGTATCTCGGATATTTTATCCGCAGCAATCTCTCTGTCGGCGTTAGAATGTCTTATCAGCGCACTGTCGGGAAAATTGACTCCTTTAAAGTTGACATTGATGAGGATATGAATTTTAATCTGCATGATATCGGCTATAGAAGTGAGTCTTATTCAGCAGCGGTCTATATGCAGCAGTATATGGGTCTGGGCAGAAGAGGACGCTTCGGCGTTTTTAATGAGGTGGAATTGTCGTTCTCCTCAGGTAACAGCGATTTTGACCGACCGTCGGATGGTATTATACGCCGGACCCACACGACCAATATGCAGGCTGCCCTGACATTCTCTCCGGGAGTCTGTGTGTTCATCATGGAAAATGTGTCATTTAATGTCTCTTTCGGTGTTTTCGGATTTAATATCCGGCATGAGAAGCAGACAGAAAATGATGTGCCGTCGGGCAATCGCTTCACGTCCGGAGCCAATTTCCGTATAAATCTTTTCAATCTCGCATTTGGTATAGGCATCCATATCTGATAAGTAAGAAATGAATATGGTAAGAAAATGTATTAAAAAGCTCTCTTCATTTAAGAGAGTATATTTTTCGAGCTTGCTGATATCTCTGTTGTTGGCAGTTGGCATGGCAGGATGCATCCACAATGATCTCCCTTATCCTCGGATACCTCAGTTTATTCTTCAGTTGGCTGCGGAAGGGGAGAGCCAGCCCGCCCGCCTCGACAGCCTTAATTATAAAGCGACGATATTTCTTGAAGAGACTGTAGATATCAGAAATGTCGAGTTCACCCGCTTCGAAATTACTGAAGGAGCAAAAGCGGATCCTAATCTTCTGGAGGGGACGTATGATCTGTCAACTCCTAAAGTCGTGACTCTCTCGCTATATCAGGATTATCCATGGCTTATTACGGCGGAACAGGAAATACTGCGCTATCTCGATATAGAAGGGCAGATAGGTGAGACGGCAATCGACGTAGTGGGGCGGCGAGTGCTTGTAAGGGTTCCGGAGACGGCTGACCTCTCTGACCTGAATCTTACTGCTATTAAGCTTGGTCCTGAGGGTATCACGACGATGGTGCCCGATCTCAAACCGGGCAAAATAAATCTGTCAAGTCCGTTGCGTGTGGCAGTCACTTGTTTTGAGCGCACTGAGGATTGGACCATATATGTTGAGAAAACGGAACTCGTCGTGCAGACTACTTCGGTCGATGCGTGGTCGCAGGTTATATGGGCTTATGGCAATGGTCCGGCAGATGTCAGAAATTCGTTCCAGTACAAGCAGAAGGATGCAGAGGATTGGATAGATGTCGATCCGGAGAGTGTAAATCAGACTCAAGGTGCATTCTCTGTTTGTATTCCTCATCTGACTCCTCTGACAGAATATGTCGTGCGGTCGGTGTCAGGTAAGGATATAGGCAATGAAATTACAGTGACCACTCAATCTACTGAAGTGCTCCCGGATGGAAGTTTCGACCAATGGTGGCAGAACGGCAGAATATGGTGTCCCTGGAATGAAGGAGGCGTGCAGTTCTGGGATACGGGTAATACGGGCGCCGCTACTCTGGGTCAGAGTAATGTCGTGCCGAGCGATGATGTCCCGGCGGGCACTTCCGGCAAGAGTGCGCAGCTTGAAACTCGCTTTGTCGGTATAGCCGGAATCGGAAAACTCGCGGCAGGCTCAATCTATACGGGTAAGTTCGCAAAAGTAGATGGTACTAATGGAATACTCGATTTTGGAAGAGAATGGAATCTGCGTCCGACAAAACTGAGAGGATATATGAAATTCCATTCCGAACCGATCAATTATGCCAATGCTGATTATCAGAATCTGTTGAATCGCCCGGACTCATGTCATATATATATTGCAATGACGGACTGGACCGCTCCGTATCAGATTCGAACCAATCCCAAGAATCGTCAGCTTTTCAACCCGAACTCCCCGGAGGTAATAGCTTACGGAGAGATAATTCGAGGCTCCGACACTAATGGTTGGATGGAATTTGAAATAGAACTCAAATATCGTTCGACCTCAAGAATACCGCGTTATCTCCAGATTACTTGTGCTGCCTCAAAATACGGTGATTATTTCACCGGGGGAGCCGGCACATGTCTATGGGTAGATGATCTCTCACTCAGTTATGATTACTGATATTGGTTATATTGGTTATATTATTGTATGAATAAATCTGATTGGAATATTAATAAAAGGGTAAAATCTTTCGGCTATGCCTTCAAGGGTATAGCCGCCCTTTTTTCCCAGCCTAATGCGTGTATTCATGCTTGCGTGACTGCTATAGTCATAATATGCGGGGTGTGGCTCGGACTGTCGGACTGGGAATGGTGTGTAGTAGCTTTATGTATCGGGGGAGTCCTCATGGCAGAAGCCTTTAATACCGCGATTGAAGCCTTGGCTGATAAAATATCCCCCGATTTCGATCCATTGATAGGAAAAGCTAAAGATATAGCCGCAGGGGCAGTATTGATTTTCGTATTTGCAGCAGTCGCAGCCGGACTCATTATCTTTCTGCCAAAATTTCTACGACTCTTTTATTGATATTCAAATATCTTTTTATTCAAGATGATTGTTATAATCACATCAAGATGATTGATATAATCACATAATGAATAAACTTTACGCACTTATAATAATATTGTTTGCATCTCTGCCCGTCTCGGAATCAATGGCGCAGGTGTATGTCCCGTCGGATTATTCCAATCCGCCGCTTGAACGCACGTCATTCCAGAAAGGGATTTCTACTGCAAGTGATATCACGGCATTGGCACTCCCTGTCGCCACATTAGCCGGAGTCTTGATTGCAAAAGACTGGGAGGGATTGAAGGAAGCGGCGCTGACAGCCGTAGTAGCCGGCGGAGCGACCTATATATTGAAGCTCTCGGTTCGCGAGCAACGCCCGGATCATTCAAATTATAATTCATTTCCTTCGATGCATAGTGCGACGGCATTTGCGACCGCGGCATTCCTGCAAAGAAGGTACGGATGGAAATTCGGTGCACCGGCTTATGCTCTCGCCGCATTTACGGCTGCCGGACGCATAGCCGGTAAGAAGCATTACTGGTGGGATTGTCTTGCGGGCGCCGCGATAGGAGCGGGCAGCGCATATATATTTACGCGCCCCTGGGCACGTCAACACGAATTCTCAATGGCTCCAATCGTAGGGCAAGACAACATCGGTTTGACCGCCTCAATGGTATTTTAGAGCAAAGCATTAAGCTTCGGATTCCCGTCCGAGGCTTTTTTATTCTCCATAATCTCCTATTTTCTCCAATTTTCTCCTATAAAATTCTATCCCCTCCTATAAAATTCGCCAAAAAAATCAGGAAAAATAAGTCCTGTTCAACAAAGTTGAGTTATAAAAGTTCACTCCCGAAAATCTCATTAACTTTCGTTAACACAATTTTACAAATTTTGATTTCACTAATATACAAACACTTGCGAAGAAAAATGCGATAAAAATCAACTTTTTTTCTGAAAAGACTTGCGGAGGGCGAAAAA
>JAAVBC010000024.1 GCA_014803765.1 Bacteroides sp.
ACACCACCAGTCTTGCCAAGTATAAACAGAACTAACTCTGTGAGTTTCTTGCTGTCGTAATTCGTCATGGGCTTATGTCCTTATGCTTATCTAACGCAGAATGCGCAATTGCAGTTTATCTCAAGCTGCAAATATAATAATTTTTTTAAATTACAAAATTTCCGGAATATGTGTAAAATATGTAGAGTCAACTGGCAAGTGCAAAATTAACAGATTCTTCGAAAGAACTCAATTTTGGGGGTTGAAAAATTTATTTTTTTTCGCGGTCTTTTCATTAATTTGATATTGTACTTTATTTAGTCCTTCCTGCGTAATTTGCCTGAAATCAGTGCCTTTTGGGAAGCATTCAAACGATGGTTGAGCCGTCATCCCGACCTCAGCATTGACGAAGCCATTCACCGCTACCGCGATGAGCAGAAAGCTAAGCAACGTCGCATGGGGCTAAAAGATTAATTCTATCTCCGAAAGATTGTATTTCCAGCTCTTTCGGAGAATTTAATGTGAATTAGAGTCCTCATAGTTAGATATCTATTTGCAGACATTGAAAATTTAACTAACTTTGCACTCACAGACCGCATCGCAGAAGCCCCGGTCATGGGCAATTCGGGAGGGTCGGCAGACATTTATAAGCTAATTGGAATAATAGGATAATATTTATATGAATTGTAGATGTCCCGTATGTGGTGAATATTGCTATGGTACTACAAATTCCTTTTCCAGCGCTGGAATAAATACAGTGAACAAAGTAACAGATGGAATTGAGAATTTAAAAAACAAATAATATCGCCTACGTCATTAATTCAAGGTGTAGGCAAGGCCATTATTGATTCGGCATCAACTATAATGAATTGGGATGCTTATTATAAGTTTGAATGCGATAAATGTGGAAATAAATGGATAATAAAAGAATCTGATGCACTGGATGAATCTGATCAGTATTATCATACCCGAGAGAATCATTTTGTTAAACAAAGGGGAGAGAGATTTCTGACGATTAATCCGGATGCCAACTGTGTTTACCCTATGGATTCCTCACTTACATTACTGAGATCAGTTCCGGAGGGAGTTATACTTCCTGATAACAAATTTGAAAAAGGTGAAATATACATAAGCCATCCAGCAGACAATAGTATATTTTTCCCGTCTACATCATATCGCTATGATGTAATGAAAGACGAACTTGATGATATTGAAAGCTATGATGAGTATCATTCCGGGAGTTATGTATCACCAAGGAGGAGGCTGACAAAATGTAACGAGACCACTGAAGTGAAAAGAATAGCAACCATAACAATTAAAGGGGTTTATCAGTTGAATGGTCCGAAACCGTTCACTCGTGTTATTGAATGTTCCCCCTCCGAAACCGGATATTATTCTCAATTGATGGGAAGTAAATCCAAGCAGGCGCAATGGATTCAAGCGAATTTCCCGGGTGCAAATGTCGGCAAGGGATTTTCAATGAGTGTAAACATCAAGTAGAGTCTAATATTTCGTCACTATCTTTTAGTGATTTAACTATTGGAGGTGGTGACCTAACAGCGATTTTGGATGAGGTCGCCACATTTTTTTTCATTCGATTATATTTAATGTCTGTTAAAGTTTACCTGGAAAAACCGGAGCAGACTGGGACAGCGCGCCGGAGGTCGTTGGAACACTTTTGATGCGTCGTAAGCATATGGTGACGCGCGTATTTATAGATTGATCGGGCGTAACTTCGCGGGCAAAAGATGTCTCTTTCTCATTCAATTCTTAATGGAGAAACTTCTGAGAGAGCCATTTGCGGACGGGAATGTCGTAGACTTTTACACTCGCGTATGCAATGGCGATGGAGGCGATGAATATGCTGACAGCCACCCAGATATGTGTGCCTAACGGTGCGTCGGCGTGTTGTGCAGCCCAATTCATCTGGACGTAGATCATCGGGTAATGGGTGATATAGAGAGGATATGAAATCTCGCCGAGGAATTTGCAGATGGCAGTCGTGTGTGTCCCTTTCAATTCGCTCCCGGCTCCGGCTGCCACAATTGCCGGATAAACCAGCAGAATTACGAATGCGCAGTAAACACCATTCATCCATTGATGCGTTTCGTCCCCGATGCAGGGTATCACGAGAGTCGCGGCTACAGCGAGAGAACACCATGTCATCCCTCCGCTTTTGATATTGATTCTCCACTTGCTCATCCGATATAGCAGAAGTCCGCCAAAGAAAGGATAGAGGAGGCGGCAGATACCGATATATATCTGGTCCGGGGTCAATCCGAATCCGCCGATCATTGTGTATTTCGCATACTCGCGCAAAGTCAGAAGTCCGGTGACATCAAGATTCAGAGCGAGGTCGATAGTAAGGAAGGCAGACAGGACTACGAAGACTGCAAGAAGGACTTTTCCGAATCTTCTGACCAGCAGCGCGTAAAGGATATTAGCCACATATTCCCACATCAACGACCACTGAGCGCCATTTAGAGAATTAATCTCCTGCCAACCCCGGATATCCATTGAAGGGGGAGTCGGAAACATAATGCAGCCGAGAATCATTATCAGAAATAGTTTCCACCATGGAGTCTGCATCACGAGTTCAAAACCCGGGGCTGCCCCGAAATAAAACCAGAACGCGCCGATAAGAGTGCCGAGCACGACCATCGGTTGCAGGCGAATCAGTCGGCGTTTAAAGAAATCCCAGGTCGTCATCCGATGCCAGCGGTCGTCGTATGCGTAGCCGATTACGAATCCCGAAAGGACGAAAAAGAAATCGACGGCGAGATAACCGTGATTGAGAATCTGATCGCGTGGAGATGAAGAATAAGTCTCAAAGAGGTGGAATGCCACGACTATGATAGCCGCGACTCCGCGCAGCCCGTCGAGTATTTCAAATCTCGGTTTGGAGGATAGGGGATAGTAGGGAGAAGTCATATTTCGGATAATCGTTTATAGGGTCAGTATATTCTGCAAATTTACTTACTTCGCTGCAAAATTACGCCTGAAATATTACACATTGTTTGCCTAAAATTTAAAATAATTGCACTATATTTGCATTGTGAATTCCGCTTCATTTAAATATGATGATGTATGCGTCCCTCCCGAGCGTCAGGTCGGGAAAGACTCTCATCCCCAATGGGAGTTATCCTATATCCTTCTCGGAAAAGGGGAGCGGGAAATCGGGGATTGCCGTGTGGAGATGGAGGAGGGAGAGGTGGTCCTTATTCCTCCTGATATTCCGCATGTCTGGATGTTTGATCCTGCACACACCGATAAAGAGGGTAACATTGCCAATATAAGTGTCTTTTTTGAATCGAAGATGCTGATGCGGATAGGCACCCTCTTTCCGGAGTATGAGGATGTGATAACGACTATCATGGAGCAGCGGGAAGCAATCAGCTACACAGGTGAGTCCCTTCTCCGGATAAGATCCCTGCTGACAGAGATGAGGAATCTGACGGCGACGGGGAGACTCCCGATATTTCTTGAGTTACTTAGGGCCCTATCTCTGACTGACACGTGTGTGTCTGCCGGAAGCATTGACCATGCCGACAAGATAGAGCGTCGCTATGAGAAAATCCGGGTCTATTGCAGGTGTAACTATGCAAGGAATATATCGCTTGAAGAGGTGGCTCTGCATGTTGGAATGAATAAATCTGCGTTCTGCACATTCATGCGCCGTTATGCCGGAATGAGTTTCACGGAGTTGCTCAATAGCGTTCGCCTGCGTAAAGCCTCAGAGCTGCTCCTTGACACAGATCGCACGATCGCCTCCATAGCATACGATGTAGGATATTCAAATGTAGCATATTTTAATCGGTTATTCAAAAAGAAATATAAACAGACACCCGGACAGATGCGTAAAAATATAGTAAGCCCCGAGATTCGGAGATATGTAGAGGAGCAGATTATTCCGCGTTATGAGGCATTTGATAAAGCTCATCAGGCAGATCATGTGGAGATGGTGATTAATCAGAGTCTACGTCTTGCTGACCTGAATCCGGGGATAGACAGGGATATGGCATACGTTGTAGCTGCGTTTCATGATCTCGGACTTATCAACGGGAGGGAGAATCATCATATCGATTCTCGGAAGATTCTTGAATCAGATGAATTTTTGAAATCGAGATTCAGCGAATCTCAGATAAGGATTATGGGAGAGGCGGTGGAAGATCATCGGGCGTCGAAAGGGAGTCGTCCGCGCAATGACTATGGGTTGATTGTAGCGGAAGCCGACCGCTTCATAGACTGCGATACGATTCTTCGACGCACAATCCAGTATGGGCTTCGTAACTATCCGGAGCTGGATAAGCCACGGCAATTTCAACGTGCCTTAGATCATTTGAAAGCGAAATATGGCAGAGGGGGATATCTTAAAATATGGATGCCCGGCAGCGAAAATGAATCGCGTCTGGAAGCCCTGCGACAGATAATCGACAATTCTTCTCTGCTGCAAGAGAAGTTAGAGCGCATATATGAAGAAGAATCGGAGGCAAACCAAGAAATTTAATAGATTATAAGATTATAGGAAATGGGATTTTATACGAGTGAAATTTTGAGCGGCGCACCGGCTGAGTTTAAGTCGGAGACGCAGAAGTTGATTTATGGTGAGCTGGAGAAGGCTGGTGTTGATTATACCCGCATTGAAAGCGATCCGGGAATATCTATGGATGATTGCCTGAATATTGATAAGGCTTTCGGAATTGAGACTGTGAAGACGATTTTGTTGACTAATCGCCAGAAAAATAAATTCTGGCTTTATGTAACTCATGCCCGCAAACCTTTTATCACCAAGGAATTCGGAGCGTCGCTTGGAATTCCCCGTGTTTCCTTCGCAGATGAGGGATTGATGATGGAAATACTCGGCACGCCCCATGGGGCTGCTACACCCTTCGGACTCTTGCGCGAGGAGGCAAAGGATGTGACATTCGTAATGGATAAGGATGTGGCAGCGCGAGATAAGATAGTGCTGACCGACGGGGATGCCTGCGGATTCATCGCTATTTCGAATAAGGATCTCTTTAAGCTGTTAGGGAGAGAACCTATTCTAATAGAAAATCCTGCGGAAATGATATAGGCAGAAGCCATAAGTAAGTAATATATACACATTAATTTTCATTACTTACTTAACAATCAAATAAAATATCGCCTGCACTCCAAGAGTTAAACAAAACTATTGGAGTGCAGGCGATATTTTATAATGATTGATTTAATCAAGGGAATGGAGTTCGCCGGTGTAGGAATCCATGACGAAGCCTTGCACGTTAACGCCGGTCGGAGGCATAAGAGGATGGCGGGCAATGAGATCGACTGTCTCGCGTACGGCAGCGTCAGTGTCATCAAAACCATGTAGCCATTCCTTGAGGTTTATGCCGCAATGTTCCATAAGAGTGATGTGCTCTTGAGGGACGCCACGTTCGCGCATCAGATGGAGCATTTCGTTGGCATCCATGCCCTGCACCCCACACCCGGTGTGTCCGATTACCATAATTTCATTCACCCCCAATTCATAGACAGCTACCAGAAGGGAACGCATGGTGGAGTCGAATGGATTCACAATAGTTGCTCCGGCATTTTTGATAATCTTCACATCGCCGTTCTTCAGACCCAGAGCGGCAGGGAGAAGTTCGATAAGGCGCGTATCCATGCAGGTGACGATAGCAATCTTCTTATCAGGGAATTTGCTCGTCACATATTGTTCGAATCGCCGCTCCTCGACGAAACGCTTATTGAAGTCTTTGATTTCCTGTATCATAATATTCTAAGGTTTTGAAGTGTAGATTAAAAATCGCTGATATAGCAGCTCACGCTTTCTTACGGAATCGCCCGAACAGATAGCCTGCAGCCTCATCAAGTTCCGGAAGCCGGATGATGCGGGCGGCTGCAATATAAGTGATGCACGCTATAAAAGAGCGGATGAAGAGGTCAAGTCCGGCGGAGAGACGGATTGAAGGTATAAAAGAGTTTGGAGCGGGGAGAATTGCCGAGATAAGAATAGTTGCCGCTGCCATCAGCACTGTAAGGAGGAGGAAGGGGAGAACGGGGCGCAAGAGCGCACCGACAGAGAGTCGGAGAGGTTTTGACGTGACAGGAATCAGGATTATCCACGTCAGCACAGAGGCTACCCCCTGACCGATGATAAGGAGGGTGAGATTATGGAAAAACACTGTGGCAGCAATTGCCAGAAAAATCATAGCGTCCTTAATAAACTCACTCCGGAAGATAGACCGTGCCATCCCCATGGCAAGCAGATAATTAGAAAAAAGACTTATATAGACAATAAAAATTCCTCTTGCGGAAAGAATCTGAAAAAGAGGTATTGCCGCATCCCATTTATCAGCGAAAAGAAGATGGAAGAGGGGTTCGGCGATGAGCACGAGCAGTATCATCGAGGGGAGGAGGATGAAGCTCGTAAAGCGCAGTGTCTTTTCAAGATAGCGATCGAAGTCCGATTTTGAATCCTGCACTTTCGATAGCAGCGGCACGAAACTCCCCGTCAGAATCTGAGAGATTGAAGCAGACCCCATCTTAGCCCACTTGTCAGCCTGGGTATAGACGCCAAGCACTGCGGGAGGATAAAAAATACCGATTACGAAATTATAAACATTAAGCGAAATAGTGTTAAGCATAGAAGAAGAAAGCACACTCATCCCGACAGCGCGCACTTTTCTGAGCGACCGGCGGCTGAATACCCATGCAGGATGCCAATCCGAAGTAAGCCAGAGTATGCCGGTCTTCACGAAAGCCATAACGACAGTCTGCCAGACGAGCGCCCATGCTCCGTAACCTTCCAAAGCCGACCAGATTCCGGCTATTCCTCCGGCGATAAGAGCGATAGTGTTGCTGACGGCTATCATCTTCACGTTCATCTCCTTCATGAGTCGGTTGACTTGCACTATTGCCAATCCATTGATAACGAAGCTGAGAAACATCACTTTCGATAACGGAATCAGCTCCTGCTGATTCTGAAAAATACGAGCAATCAAGGGAGCTCCAAGAAAGAGTAAGGCATAAAGAAGCAGGCTGACGATGGTGTTAAACCAGAACACTGTCGAATAATCCTTTTGAGTGGGATTCTTTTCGCGCAATAAGGCAGCTCCGAAGCCGGAATCAACGAGGATAGTGGCGAAAGCCTGAAAAATCAGCAGAACTCCGACAAGACCGAACTCCTTACGGGAAAGGATATTCGCGAGTACGACTCCGACGAGGGCATAGATCAATTGCGTCAGCAATCGATCTATCGTATTCCATTTCAATGTTCGGGCAGTCTGAAGTTTTAAAGGTGGCATAAAAGTAGATTAGCCTGAAATTAGTCGAGAGGAATCAATTTTCCTCCTCCGCGATGTTTAATGACGGGGTTGCCGGGATAGAGAACTCTCGTTGAGCCGAGTCCTTTGACCACTAAAGATTCAAGATTCGGACAATATATCGCTCCTCCCCCGAATATCTTGCAGACGAGTTTCTTTGCAAAAAGATTCTCGGCATTGATTGTGCCTGTGCCGGTGATTCTGAAAATAGCATCCTGACATTCACCCTGCATGATGATAGTGCCGCGTCCGGCAGTCGATTTAGCTTCGACATGGTCAGCCTTAATAAGATTAAGATTAATCATGCCATTTCCAATAAGAGAAGCCTCGAAGTTCTTTACATCACCCGTATGCTCGACAGTGACGTTGAAATCCGAGTAATTCGCCACTTTTTCCAAGCGATTCGAGTAGACATGTATTGTCGGCAGATCAGTCTTTCCGACATCCTCCGTAGTGACCTGAATTGTCAGAGTCCCGTCATTGTTAGTGAAGATAAATGCATCCTCAAAATCCTTGGGGGCATTATATGTGATTTTCGCGATTGAATCCGGGGAGGTATTATAGAACACGTTGACATTATCCTGAATACGCAGGGAAGTGAACTGCTTTGTAGGAAAACTATAAGTTTCAATCTTATCTGCAGCTGCGGCATTAAAGAATCCTGTGATGACTAATGTCATTACGAGGAGAGAGAGGAGGGGAGTGCGTAATATGAAAAATTTAGTCGTCATAGTATAGTGGAATTTCTTTATTTATAAAGATAACGCAGAATTCTTTGCGAGTGTTTCGCGAGTTGCCGAAATAATATCAAGTAATTCGGAAAGTTTAGTTGCGCGAAGCATCTGTATGCGGGTCTGGCGGAAATCAGGAATCCCCTTGAATAGCGGAGAAGAAGCGAGATGACGGCGAATATGCAGGATTCCGCGATATTCATCGATGCGCTCCACACTTTCATGAATCTGCCTTTCCAGCAGAGCGAACTTCTGATCCAGAGGAGTCGGAGTTACACTTCCGGTATCGAGGAACTCACGCACTTCGCGGAAAAGCCAGGGTTGTCCGAAAGCTGCCCTTCCGATCATTATTCCATCTACATGATATTTCTCAAAAGCATCCGCCGCCTGTTGAGGGGTAGTGATATCGCCATTTCCGATTATGGGAATTTCCATACGCGGATCCTCCTTAAGTTTCCCTATGAGAGTCCAATCGGCATCTCCGTTATACATCTGGGCGCGGGTTCTGCCGTGGACCGTAAGAGCCTTGATTCCGCAGTCCTGCAGCGCAGGTCCGAGATCAGTTATGATTTTATTTTCAGCGTCCCATCCCAGTCGCGTCTTGACTGTGACCGGGATACTCACAGCCTTGACTACCTGCCGGGTGATATCCAGAAGTTTGGGTATATCGCGCAGCATTCCGGCGCCGGCACCCTTGTGAGCCACTTTCTTCACCGGACATCCGAAATTAATATCCAGAATATCCGGCTGCGCTTCCTCAACGATTCTTGCCGCGGCTACCATCGCCTCGGCATCCCTGCCATATATCTGGATAGCGACCGGGCGTTCCTGCGGAAGCACCTTGAGTTTGCGGGTCGTAGACTTGATGTCGCGGATCAGAGCCTCGGCGGAAACAAATTCAGTGTAGACCATAGCCGCTCCTTGTTCGCGGCATATTAGGCGGAAAGACTCATCAGTGACATCCTCCATTGGAGCGAGCATCACCGGGCGATCGCCGAGATTAATATTATCAATCTTCATAAGTAAGCATATCTGGCGTTAATAACGAGAAGAGAGGGGTTAATGGATTGTAAGGCGGCAGAGGGGAGAATTGACCAGCATTTCAGCCACGTCGCGCAGTTGAGCCGGAGTGACCTCACGCAATCGACTCGTCATGGTCTCAATATCATGAATCTCGCCATAATACATCAGGCTCTTTGCCATAGACATTGACATATTTTCCTTATTGTCAGAGCTGACGAGGAGCTGCCCGCAATACTGATTGACTATTGCCTCGAAAGCGCGATGCGAGAGAGTCGAATCGGCAAGCTTAAGGAGTTCGCGTCTGATTATTCCCAGACACTTATTGACATCCGCAGCGTCACACCCGAAATAAATCTGCATAAGACCCGCATCCGAGAGGAGAGCCACATTGGAATCGACCGTATAGACCAATCCGCGTTTCTCACGCAATTCCCGGTTTAGTCGGGAGTTCATGCAAGGACCTCCCAGGTAGTTGTTAAGCAGGAAAAGCGGGAAGCGGCGGGAGTCATTTCTGCCGAAAATCCGGCGCCCTACTATTGTGTGAGCCTGATGCCCCTTTCTGTCGCTGACGATATCGAATCCGGCGGTAGGGGGAGGAGCGAGGCGATTAGAAGGAGAAGTCGGGAAATGCAGGCTTCCGAAATATTTCTCAAGAAGACGCAGAATCTTCTCCGGAGAGGAAGGGTCGGCAACATAGACCACCATGTTGCCGGGTGTATAATACCTGTCGATAAAACGTCGGCAATCCTCCGAAGTCAGAGAATCGACACTTTCAGGGGAGCCGAGGATATTATGAGCGAGCGCCGAACCGGCGTATGCAGCTTCCTCGAACTCATCGAAAATAGAGTCAGCGGGGGAATCCAGATAAGAATTAATTTCATCCTTCACCACCTCACGCTCCATCTCCAGCTCTTTAGCCGGGAATCGGGAATCGGCAATAATATCGGCGAGAAGTTCCAGCGCACGTTCAGGCATTCCTGCCGGGGCATTAGTATAGATAAGAGTTTCCTCCTTAGAAGTATAGGCATTAAGTTCCCCTCCGACACTCTCCATACGATTGGAGATATGCCAGGAGCGGCGAGTGGAGGTTCCCTTAAAAATGGTGTGCTCCACAAAATGAGCGAGGCCCTGACGGTCGGCAGGTTCATCGCGGCTACCGGCGTTGATTGCGACGCCGATGTATGATACATGACTTTCCGGAGCTGTCTTTACGGCAGCTCTCAGACCATTAGAAAGAGTGAATATATTAATCATCGGACTACAAAATTACTATAAAACGGGGAGAAAGTATTGATATAAATGTCAAAAAGTGTTGAGTTGCGAAAAAAAGTGATTATATTTGCACGATAAAGGAGTGGAAAAAGGGGGATTGACAAGACCCGACATCATGAAAATTAAAAAAGTCGGCAAGAAAGTCGGCGATCAAATACTTCATAACGACAACTTTATTTTCACGTTCCTGAGGAGCGGCGTATCGTCGCAGGCATCGGGCTGGACTGATTTTGCCGTGAGTTTCGTCTTTTTTGCATGGGTGAATCTCAGTGCATGGCTGTCGACGGCTATAGGAGCGGTCGCCGGGGGTGTCGTAAACTGCATCATCAACTATCGCTTCACGTTCCATGCCGCCGGGCTTGACTGGCGTGCGATAATCGTGAAATATGCACTTGTCTGGATCGGGAGTCTGCTTCTTAATTCCTTTGGCACAGAATTGCTTTTCTACGTCATCCGTGATTGGGACTGGCTTGAGACGATAGGTTTCAAGCACGACGGCTATTTTGCCGCCGCCCGATTGTTTGTATCCTTAGTCGTGTCGTGGGGATGGAATTTTATACTCCAGCGATATTTTGTATACAGAGCAAGCTGGTTCGACGAGTATGCTATAGAATTTATGTCACGATTAGGCTGGAAGACCGAGGTCAGCTCCAAGAGATAATAATTTAACGGGTAGGATTCAATAAAAATCAATAAAAAGTTAGAAGAGGAATAGTTAATTTTCAATTTTCCTGATTATATTCTGAATTTTATAGGAAAGATCGCGGAAAGTCAGCGCCATAGGGGAGAGGAAAGGGATTTCAGGAGCCATTAGCGGCCGCAGCTTGGACTTCATGGAGGTCGAAAATAATCGGAGTTTGCCCGGATAACATTTTATTTCAATGATTTTGGAGAGATTCGCCGGTTCGCCGTCAAAATGGACGGCACCCTCATGATTGCGTATAATTTTGAGGGTTTGTGCGCGGAAGGTGGTAGTGGCGAATTCAGAATGTCCGATCATTCCTGATAGCATCCCGATAGCTGCCATTGCATTTTCCAGCACGGAGCCATTATGGACCACAGTCACATCCAGCATTCCGTCCTTGATGGAAGCCTGCGGGGCGATATAGGCATTATTGCCATATTGCGAAGCGTTGCAGACCGCAATTATAAGTGCCTTCTCAGTGATGCGTGTCCCATTGGCGATGATCGTGTACGTGTCCGGGTGATAGCGCGAATATTCCTCTAAAGTAGTGATGATATAATTCTTCAAGCCTCTTCCGGGGCGTGAATTGAACTTCTCCGTGACTTCGGCATCGAAGCCTACACCGAAAGTACAGAAAAACGGTCGGGAATTGGCAGAAGCATAATCAGCATCCAGAACCCTGTCTTCAGCAATAACCTTAAAAGCCCCTTTCACTGTCAGAGGGATTCCAAGATGGCGGGCGAGTCCGTTGCCTGATCCAAGCGGGATGATTCCAAGGACAGTGCGGGTGTCGCGCACACCGCGAGCCACTTCATTGACAGTCCCGTCCCCTCCGCAGGCAATCACCCCGTAATAGCCCGAGCCCGCGGCAAGAGCCGCAAGTTCCGTGGCGTGTCCGGCATGAGTAGTAAAACGCACATCCACATCATACGCCTTCCTCACTCCGTCGCGATCAATATACGTCAGCTCTTCAGCCGACTCAATGATGGAGGAATGAAGATTGCGATGAGCATTCACACCCGCTTTCGGGTTAATGATGATCATTAATTTTCGTGTCTTCATTTTACTCGGTTACTTGCGCAGGTCCAATTCATAATTAGATAACAAAATTAAACAAAAAAAGTCAGACATTGAAAAATTGAATGCAACAGCCTGAGGACAATTCATTAAAAAATAGTAAATTTGCAATGGTTAAAAAACTCTCTGATAAACTTCTGATAAACTATAGTCTTAACTAACATAAGTCTTACATGATATGAATAGCCATAGAAACTCAGTTCTTTACGTTGCTGTAATAGCGATGATGTTTGCCCTGATCGGGTGTGGAGGGCGCAGCTCGTCGTCGCGCCGGGTGAAACTCCCCGAAAAAGAACTTAATCTGCTTGATAAAGCCATAAAGGCATCCAATTTATACATGAGCGATAAGACCGCACAAATAGATTCAGTCAAGCATGAGTTTGAATTGCTTGTCTCGACGGATTATATGCGACGTTGGAAATTTGCAAGCCGGCTTGCAGAATTATATCTTCCGGTGAGAGCGGACTCATCCCTTCACTATGCGGAAAAGGCTTATCATATAGCCATGCAGGGTAATCTTCCGGAGGAAGCGGCAAAAAGTCGGATTGCAAGAATCAATGCACTCAGCACAGCGGGCATTTTCGCACGTGCAGTTGCTGAGTTCGATTCCATATCCAAGAATCCGATGACTCCGGAGATGAAGCTCAGCTATTGGAGTGCCGGACGCAAACTCTACGGATATATGCGGGCATACGTCGAAGGGGATAAAGAATTCTTTTCGCAATATTCAACGAAGTATTTTCAATACGACGATTCCTTAGCGATGCATCTTCCCGCCTCAGATAAATATCGTCAGTTCTATGAAGCGGAAAAACTTGTCAGTCGCGGAGACTACGACCGTGCTTCCAAAATTTTGAATCAATTATGTGAGACACTTCCGGAGGAGAGTAATCTCTACGGCATGGCGGCGTTTCAAATCGGAATATTGAATCAAAAACAGGGGAATGCCACGGAGTATGCCTCCTATCTTGCGAAAGCCGCAATTTCAGATATCAAAGGGTGTGTGAAAGATGGACTGGCACTCCCGACACTTGCAGAATGGCTCTATCATGAAGGAGAGCTTGATGATGCTTTCCGATATATTAATTTTGCGCTTGAGGACGCAATGAGTGGAAATGTCAGAATGCGCACAGTCACGATTGCAGCTCTTCTGCCCTTGATTGATGATGCATATAGAGAAAAAATCAATGCTTCCCGCGACGAGCTGATGATATATTTCCTTCTTGTCACATTCCTGTTGGTGCTGACTGTCGGACTTTTGATTGTTCTTATGAGAGTCGTGCGTCGCGGCAGAATTTCGGCGCTGAAACTATCGCGTACGACTGAGTTGCAGGATACATATATCGGGCACTTTGTCGAACTCTGCTCGGGCTATGCCAATCGACTGTCGACACTCCAGAAACTCGTCACTCGAAAGCTGGCTGCCGGGCAGACTGACGAATTGCAGCAAATGATAAAAAATGGAAAATTCACGGAGAATGATGAATTCTACAAAATATTCGATTCCGCGTTTCTTGACATCTATCCCGATTTCATAGAGAATATAAATAATCTTCTGCGTCCCGAGGAGCGCGTTGAGCCCAAAAAGGAGAAGGAACTCTCACCCGAATTCCGAGTGTATGCGTTCGTCAGATTGGGCGTGGAAGAATCGACGCGCATTGCGCATATACTTAATTACAGCGTAAGCACAGTGTATGCCTATCGGAATAGAATGCGCAATAGGGCGATCGATCGTGAGAACTTCGACCGGCTTGTGATGCTCATCGGTAAAGAGGATAAAAATGCCGAGATATAAACAGATTAAGTCGGTCGGTGGATGTAGGCTCTTGACCCGAATTGCAGAATTGATAGTAAACATAATTTATGAGATTTCAAAGCAAATCGGGGAGAATCTAAAAATAAGATATTTTCGATGTCGTGAAAAAACACTAAAAAATCTTATTTTTGATTGATACAAGATGGTTATATAGACTTATATTTGCAATTTGTAAGTATTTGATTATTAGGGTTGATTATAAATTTTAACTTATATATCACCTTTTACTTTTATTATAATGCTTTGAGATTGAAGAAAAGTGATGTAATTTTGCATTGTTGATAATTCATAAAGACTTCGGGAGCGAAGTCAATCCCGGTAGAGTTCCGGTAGGAATCGGGTCGGGATAGGAATTGGATCAAAGACATACTCTTTCTTAATTAACTAAATTCTCAAAGGCAAACGCCATTAAGGCGATAGATTATAAGGTTAGTAAAGGTGTAATAAAGAAAAACGATAAAATCGTTTATGTTAGGTTTGTAGAAATAAATTTGATTCGCAATGCGGCAGACTCACTTGTGAAAGTGGTCTGCTTTTTTTTATGGGGTTATGGAGCCCGAGCATAGCTCGGCGCGTCAACGCTTCGCTTCCGGCTTTTGCGGGAGCGGAGGGGGGATTGCAGGGGGATTGGAGGGAGCCCGAGCATAGCTCGGCGCGTCAACGCTTCGCTTCCGGCCTTTGCGGGAGCGGAGGGGGGATTGCAGGGGGATTGGAGGGAGCCCGAGCAGAGCCCGGCGCGTCAACGCTTCGCTTCCGGCGTTTGCGGGAGCGGAGAGGGAATTACAGGAGGGATTATAGGGTGGGGGCTTACAGGGGGAATTACAGATGCTTGCCGAGGTAATATCCTAATGCGCAGCCGAAGAGACCGACAAAGAGGGTCATTGTGGCGAAGATGAGCCATGTGAAGAAATGCCCGTTTTCGTAATATTTTACGCTATCGAGGGTGAAGCTGGAGAAGGTGGAAAAGCCGCCGCAGAAGCCTGTCATCGTAATAAGGGCGAAGGATGTCTTTGTGTCGTCGCCCCAATCGCAATGAGTATTGATAAGCCATCCGGCGAAAATGCCAATAAGAAAGCATCCCAGAGAGTTAATAACCCATGTGGCGAACCCTAAGGGGGAGTTCTTAAGCAGGAGTTCGATAATGTAGCGGCAGACGGCTCCAAATCCCCCGGCTGCAGCTACCATGGCAATGCGTATCCAGATATTCATAGGTTTGGTTAATAAGAAAAGGATTACAGCTCGAAAGCCATAATCCTTTCATAAAATAAGCAAAGTGTTTTATTATTTTATGGAGTTTTGTCTAATCGTCAGGAATTATTTGCCGAGGCGAGCATTCTCGCGCGCGATATAAGCTTCGATGCTCATGCCGTTGCCGAGAGAGAAGGAAGGATAAGAAGACTTGATTTGCTCGTAGCATTCAAGCGCTTTATTGTAATTCTTCTGTGCGTCATAGACATTAGCCTCTTTCCAGAGCACTACAGGAGCGATCTGATTGTTGCCTGAAGCGATGCGCAGAGCAGAATTGTAGGCTGAAAGAGCTGCGTCATACTGCTTGAGGTTGACGTTGGCATCGCCGAGGAGCACCTTCGCCTGCGCGTTAAGGACAGCATCATCGCAAGAGAACTTGTCGAGATATTTTACGCACTCTTTATATTTGCCGAGATTATAATAGCTTGTGGCAGCCTGAATTGCTGCAAGTTTTCCTGCGTCGGTGCGGGAGTATTTATCTGCTACTTTTGCAAATTCAGCGGCAGCGATAGAATCATTGCCCATTGCTTTAGTCAGCACCTGATCATAAGCTGCCTGAGAATTCTTAACGAGGGGCACCTGATAGAGCCACATATAAGCGGCGCCGCAGACTGCGATTGCTGCGATGATTCCAAGAGCCCAATAGAGGATCTTTTTATTATTAGCCACTGTCTCGCCGGCATGGGTGAGTGAAGTGTTCAGGTTGTCGATAGCGTTAAGGTCCTGATTGTTTTCGTTATTTGCCATTTTTGTGTTTAAGTTTAAGATGCAATTTGACGAAATTCGGCGTCATTGCGCTCGTAAAGTGAGGTGCTGATAGAATCTCGTTTTGAATGGAAATTCAATCCACTTCCCTCTGAATTGCAAAGTTAGCAATAAAAAGCCGTTCCGACAATTATTTTTTCAAAAAAATCTGCACGAGAAGATTGAATAGGGGATATTTTTGTGAAAAATATGATATTGGCGCTTCTTATGGCTGCAATTATTCAGAGAGTCTTTCGAAGTCGGGCGATGAGGATTCCCTGACGGTCGCGATATTTCGCAATTGTACGTCGGGATATATCATGACCTCTTTCCAGCAGTATTTTGCGTATTTTTTCGTCCGAGAGGGGATGGCGTTTATCCTCTTTCTCTACGATTTCGGCAATCAGTGCCTCTACTTTACGATTGGTCAGAGAATCATCGCTCTGACTCTCCTTTTCCGGACTCTTCTCTTCATTGCCTGAGTCAGTGACAGTGTCGCTGAAAAGAGATTTTACCGGCATTATCGATCCCCAGGGAGTATCGACATATTTATTTGCAGTGGCGCGAGATATGACAGAGATGTCAAGTCCTGTGGCATTGCTTATATCGCGCAGCATCATCGGGCGCAGGGCATAGACATCTCCCGAATCGAAGAAATCCTTTTGATGATTTACGATTGCGGTGATTACGGTCAGCATAGTCTGCTGCCGCTGACGCAGAATATCAATGAAATCCTTTGCATCGTTATAGCGGGAAGATATAAATTCCGTCCCTTTCTTCGGTCTGCCGCGCCTGCGTTCCACACCCCTCATGGCTTCCGAGAAACTCTCTTCAACTGCCAGCTCCGGGATTCTGTTGTTGAGCGATATAAATAGCTCATCCCCTTCGCCGGACACGACGAAATCCGGCACGATTATTCCGGCGGCAGTAGCGGCGTTGCCTCCGAAGGCAGCTCCCGGTTTCGGATTTAAAGTGAGAATAAGTTCATTAGCCCTTTCGAGACGATCTTTGGAAATGCGCAATCCTGATATTATCTTGTGGCTATGGCGCATATAGAAAGGTTCGAAATAATCGGTCAGAATATTGATTGCATCCTGCCGCGCCTCGGAATCCGGGAGTCGCTGAAGTTGCAGGAGGAGTGTCTGACGCAGGTTTTCTCCCCCGATTCCGGGAGGGTCTAATTCTCTGACGATGCTCAGAGCCTTTTCCGCTGTCGGCAGGGGGATGTCGATATCCTGATTGAATGCAAGGTCATCTATTATACCGGAAAGCGGACGCTGCAGATATCCGTTGGAATCAAGATTCCCGACAATATACTTCGCGATATCCGCCAACTCTTTGGATATTTCCTTTTCGTCAATCTGACGCAGAAGATAATCGTAGAGAGATTCCGATTCATCAGGAGGTATGAAATCGAATGAAGGTCGGTCGGCGGAAGCGTTATTGGCATGGCGCAGATAGTAGGGGGTGTTATCGGAGAGCCGGCGGTCGGCTTCTCCTTCCGGATCAGCCACTTCCAGTGCCGGATTTGTCTCCAACTCATTCTCTACGGCTTCATCCAGTTCGGGCGCATTGAGTTCCAGCAGACGTACGAAACGGATCTGCTGGCGGGTCAGATGCTGACCTAATCGCTGGTTTTGTTGAAGTTCCTGAGCCATATTCTTTTATCTATCTTCAGCTGTTAAGGGGGGAGAGACGGATAATGGAAAAAGCAGCCTTATGGATATTATGCTTTGGGGAGTTCGATGCGGAAGACTGTGGCGATATGAGGTTCAGAGGATTTGACATAAATCTTTCCGCCATGATATTCCTCAATAATTCTTTTTACGAGAGTCAGTCCCAATCCCCAGCCCCGCTTTTTAGTTGTGAATCCGGGATTGAAAACGGTCTTGAAATTCTTGCGGGCAATTCCCTTGCCGTTATCCTTAACCTCGATATAAACGCAATTTTTATCCGAGCCGGTCGATATATCGATTTTCCCTTCGCCATCCATAGCATCGACCGCATTCTTGGTGAGATTCTCCATAACCCATTCAAATAGAGGTCGGGAAAGTCTGACTCCATGATCATCCTCATCAAGATGCATAGTGATACTGACTTTGCCGGAAATACGATTCTTCATATAATCCAGCGAACCGCTTACGACATCATTGAGATATTCAAGATTGAGTTCGGGCACACTGCCGATTTTTGAAAATCTTTCAGCGATAACCGACAGGCGCTTAACGTCCTTATCTATCTCGCGCGTGATTTCCGGATCTGCGCCGGTCGCTTCAAGGTATTGACTCCACGCCATGAGAGAGGAAATCGGAGTTCCGAGCTGATGGGCAGTCTCCTTCGACAGTCCCACCCACACCCTGTTTTGTTCGGCGCGTTTTGTATAGATGACTGCAATATATATAATGAGGATAAGGGTCAGCATGACGGCGAGCTGGACGTAGGGGTAGAGTCCGAGACGCTTCAGCAAAATAGAATCCTCATAATAAATATATTGATAAGTGTTGTCGAAGATTTCGACCTCGATGAAATGCGGATTAGTCTGCGCCATGACATCGAGAGGGGTGTCGCCCCCGGGTGCCTTAAGGCGTTTGAGAAGGTAGGTCCGATTCTTTTCCGAAAGCTGTTCGAATCCCGGCTCGGCGGCGTCATTGCGATCCGGCAGATTGAAATTGCGATATTCAATAATATTGAAATTATCATCAGCTACCAGAACCGGGATGGAATTATTCTGCTCGATGATCGAAAGCAGAAACTCAAAATCCGCATCCGGCTGGGACTTGGCGAGACGCTCCGTCGCTTTAGCCCAGATATTCATTCTCTCTCTCTCCTGTTGGGCGAGAGCTTTCACAAGATTATTGCTGATGAGCATCACTGCGATTACGGCAATAAGGGCAATTACGAGGAAAATTACCTTTCCTGAGCGTTGATTGTCGTAGAGAGTTATCTTCTTCATTACAATCCGAGCATCTGGGCGGATGAAGAGTGTGCGATATAATCCTCAAGGATGAAATCTGCCACAGCACCTTCATTGCAGTTTCCAATAATAACGTCGGCTTTCTCCTTCACCTCAGGAATGGCATTATCGACCGCCACTGCGAGATCCGCAATTTCAAGAAGAGGGAGGTCATTGCGATTATCTCCAAAAGCTACAATTCTGTCTGCTCCCAACTTATTGGCGAGATTTCTGACGGCGTTCGCCTTAGAAGCATCTTTCGGGAAGGCTTCTATCATCACATTCCCCGGATAGACAGTATCGAAATAATACATCGGATTGATATCCGGAATCCGAAAAATATCCTCCTTAGCCTTAGAAGCTATGGATTCCGGTTGCATGGCAAAAAAGAGTACGCCATCATTAATCTCCTTAGGGATGTGCAGGCTGCTCTCTTGCCAGGTCTTATCGATAAACTCCTGAGAATAGTCATCGCCGAGCCATCCCATCGACTCCTGTTGGGCAGGGGTCAGAAGAAACCGCTTATACGGAGAATAAAGCCGATTGCGGATAAAATCCTTTTCGAGAACCGAAAGCGGACCGAGGTGATAGATATATATCATACGATCACGAAGAGTATAGAGGAAAGTCGGGAGGTGATGCTTGAGATATACTTTCAGGATTTCCTGAGCGGTGGCAGGTGAGAAATGGCAGGTATGATGATATGAATTGTCAGCGGGATTCCAGGTAGTGGCTCCGGTCATGACGACTGCCGGGATATTTATATTGACATTGCTCAGCAGGTTAGCCACAGTGGCAGGAGTGCGCGCAGTAGCGACAGTGAAGAGTGCTCCGCAGCCGATTGCGCGGTTGAGGGCTTCAATGGCATGCGGCGGAATCACAGATTCCGAATTCAGCAATGTGCCGTCCATGTCGCTTACATACAATGTCTTCATGCCTTACTTTACTTATTACCCTTTGCGTTATTATCCCTTATTTCAATGTATTCCACATCCGATACCTGTTCTTCGATGCGTATGCGTGTGGAGGTTGAGCCATCAGGGTTTTCCACCTTCTCTACGCTCGCATCGGAGGAATACTCCTTATACTCGGTGAACTCCACATCCTCGGCATATTCCTTCGGGATAATGGAATCCGGATGTTCGTGATAGGGATTTTTAGGGCGCCGGGGGCTCTGAGGGTTCTTTGCTGCCTCGCGTTCGCGGCGGCGTTGCTCCTTGCGTGTCGGCATACCCATCTGTTGGCGGAAGCGATCCTCTACATATCCATAGAATCTCGCGCGCAGCCATTGGGATATTCTTGTGCCGAAGCACATCCAGATAATACAAAGAATTATAAGGATTACTACGAATGTCATTTTCAGTTCTTAATCGAAAGAAGGAGATACAGAATGATTATAAGTGAGAAAGCGGGGAGTCCGAAGCATATCAGCAGGACGGCGGAAGCAATGAGGATAATCCATCTTCTGCCATTTCCCTTCCATCCGAAAGTCTTGAACTTCAGGGAGAACATCCTCATATTGCAGACCATCAGAAGTGCTTCGATTATAATTATCGGGACTGCCACTGCAGGCAGTGTCAGCATACCGCTCCAGATATAGATTCCCGAAGATTCGCCAAAAGCTGCGGAACTGCCCAAAGAAGAGGCGACACAAGCCGCATAGCCGATCCAGAAGATAGCATTGGCGGGAATGGGGAGACCGATAAATTCCTCGCTCTGTCGGGTGTCAATATTGAATCGCGCGAGTCGGAGCGCGCCGCAGACCGGGATAATAAGGCAAACCCATGCCATCCATTCCGGTACACCCGGATAATTACGGAAAATATTGAACATCAGGAAAGCCGGGGCTACTCCGAAGCTGACATTATCAGATAGGGAGTCAAGTTGCTTTCCCAATTCGGAATAAGCTCCGAGCAAGCGCGCCATAAATCCATCGGCGAAATCGGCAACTGCTGCCACGCCGATAAACAGGACAGCCCATTGCCAGCCTGCCATAGAGCCATGCATGGCAAACGGGTCTGCTCCGAAAATCAGAGACGCAAAACCTGCGAGAAGATTCAGGCAGGTGATTGAATTAGGTATATTCTTTGTGATTACGTTCATTTTGTATTCGATTTGAGTCTTGCCACAGGTGTCAGACCTCCTGAAGTTTTCTGACCCATTTTGACGAGGATTTCGCAATCGAGCGGCAGGTAGAGGTCGACTCTCGATCCGAATTTAATGAAACCGAGATGCTCATCAATTTCGGCTTTATCGCCGGGGCGTGCGTATGTCACGATTCTGCGCGCCATAGCTCCCGCAATCTGGCGGACGGTGATACGCTGTCCGTTGTCGCAGGTGATGCCGATTGTAGAGCGTTCATTCTCAGTGCTGCTTTTCGGAAGATAAGCCGAGAGGAATCTCCCGCTGTGATGCGCTACATAATCTACAACGCCCGAGACGGGGTACCAGTTTGCATGAACATTCAGCGGCGACATAAAAACCGACAGGAGAATGGCGTCACTTTTTAGGAATTCAGGCTCATAGACCTTCTCAAGAGCGACGACCTTGCCATCGACAGAGCTAACCACCAGATCTGTCGCATTCCCCTGAAAAACGCGTTTGGGGCACCTGAAAAAATTGAATACGAAGGAATAGATTATCAACGACAATGCCGAGCAGAATGCCGGAAGAATCCAGGGCGGGAGAAAAAGCCACACCGGAATCTGAAGCACTGCCAGCACTATAAATAGCAGGATTAAAATATTTGTACCTTCGTGGTGAATTTTCATGTTTTTGGGGATGGGATCCAAACTTGATTCGAAAAATCTCTCCCGACAATGTCGCGGGAGGGGAGGAGAAATGGTTTCTACAGCACAAATTTAGGAAAAAATATCGTGTTTTTCCCTATAAGGAGTAAAAATATGGCAAAAAATCATGGTGAGTGCTGAAAAAGAGCCGAAAAATGATTAATTTTGCATATTGACATGCCTGCGTTGCTCTCGTGACTCCGATTTGCGAAGTCTACGAATGCCTGACAAAGAATCGCAGGCTTGTGCGACAAAATATCAACAAAGATTTATGAACATATCGTATAAATGGCTCAAACGCTACATTGACGTGCCCTATTCCCCTAAGGAATTGGCGGCGGTCTTCACATCCCTCGGACTTGAATGCGACAATGTAGAGGAGGTAGAGAGTGTCCGCGGAGGACTTCGCGGCATAGTGATCGGCAAGGTGCTGACCTGCATCGATCATCCGGACTCAGATCATCTTCATATCACGACAGTCGATCTCGGCGGAGAAGCGCCCGTTCAGATTGTCTGTGGCGCACCTAACGTCGCAGCGGGTCAGACAGTAGTCGTTGCCACTGTCGGCACTACGCTCTACGACGGCGACAAGGAATTTCAGATCCGCAAGTCTAAGATCCGCGGCGTTGAATCCTTCGGCATGATTTGTGCGGAAGATGAGATCGGATTAGGGGAGAGCCACGACGGTATAATGGTGCTGACGGACGATGTGAAGCCCGGCACCCCTGCCGCAGAATATTTCAAAGTTGAAAGCGACTACTGCCTGGAAGTGGAGCTGACTCCCAACCGTGTTGACGCAGCAAGCCATTACGGTTGTGCGCGCGACCTGAAGGCACACCTCTGGCGCGAGCAATTTGAAAAGAATCCCGGCGCAGCGCTACCGGAAGTTCACCTGCCTGATGAAAATGCATTTGCAATAGATCGCCCGGACGGCGGCGCCTCTGTCGAAGTAATCGATGAAGGATGCGGTCGCTACACCGGCATCACCATTCGCGGCGTAAAGGTGGCTGAGAGTCCCGAATGGCTTCGCAATCTTCTTATCGCCGCAGGTCAGCGCCCGATTAACAATATAGTTGACATCACTAACTTCATCCTTCTCGGACTCGGTCAGCCGCTACATTGCTTTGATCTTGACAAGGTCAAAGGGGAAAAGATTGTAGTCCGCACCTGCGAAGAAGGGACTAAATTCACAACCCTCGACGGAGTTGAACACACCCTCTCGGCAGCCGACATGATGATTTGCGACACAGAACGCCCGATGGCGATTGCCGGAGTGTTCGGAGGTCTGGACTCGGGAGTGACTGAAGCTACTGAAAATATCTTTATCGAAAGCGCATGGTTTAATCCGACCCGCGTGCGCCGCACAGCGCGTCGCCATGGTCTGAACACCGACGCGTCCTTCCGATATGAGCGCGGCGCGGATCCCAACATCACTCTCTTTGCGGCGCGCCTGGCAGCAATTCTCGTTCAGGAACTCGCCGGAGGTGAAGTATGTGGTCCGGTAGTCGACTACTATCCCGCGCCCGTCGAACCCGCGGAAATCGACTTCTCCCTCACTTACTGCCGCTCCCTGATCGGCAAGGATATACCCGAAGAGATGATCCTTTGCATACTCAAGGCACTTGAGTTCGGAGTAATGCCTACGGAGAATCCCGATGTGCTCCGTCTGCATGTGCCGACTTATCGTGTAGATGTCACTCGCCCGTGTGATGTAGTGGAGGAAATCCTTCGTGTCTACGGATATAACAATGTGGAATTCGGCACAGAGATGCATGCAAATCTCTCACGCCGCGGCGACACTGATTTCAGCTATGCGCTGACTCAGACCATCTCCGAGATGCTCACATCCGAAGGCTTCATGGAGATAATGAATAACTCCCTGACTGCAGCATCCTATTATGCGGAGAATGAGGTCTATCCCGCAGAGACTTGCGTGAAAATCATGAATCCTCTTAGCGGCGACCTCTCGGTAATGCGCCGCACCCTGCTTTACGGAGGTCTGGAATCAATCGCCCATAATGTCAACCGAAAGGCAGCCGATCTCCGTCTGTATGAATTCGGCAACGTATATACATATAATAAGGAGAAAGCCGAGTCTAATCCCGAAAAAGCATTGGCTGGATATTCTGAAGAGATGCATCTCGGAATATGGCTCTGTGGCAAATTTACGCCTGCAGGGTGGAATCAGAAAGAAGCTGAAGCCACTGTCTATGATCTCAAAGGAGTCGTAGAGAATCTTCTTCGTCGTCTCGGCATCTCGCTGCAGTCGCTTAAATTCACTCAGGACTCCAATCAGATATTCTCCGCGCGTCTTTCCATTGAAGCGAAGAGCGGAAAGCATCTCGGAGAACTCGGACTCATCTCCCGTGGCGAACTCAAGAGATTTGATATCGAAGGGGATGTGGCATACTGCGAACTCAACTGGAATGAACTCTACAAGTTGGCAGCGCGCACGAGTGTGCTTTACGCTCCGCTGCCCAAGACCCAGCCCGTCCGCCGCGACCTCGCCCTGCTCCTTGATTCATCGGTAGCCTTTGCGGCAGTCGAAGAGACAGTGCGCAAATCCGGAGGCAAGATGACCCGCGATGTCCGCCTCTTTGATGTCTACGAAGGGAAGAACCTTCCCGCCGGGAAGAAATCATACGCTGTCGCAATTACGCTTCAGGATGATGAAAAGACCCTTCAGGACAAGCAGATAGACGCCGTCATGAAGAAAATCATCGACAATCTCAAAAAGAATCTCGGAGCAGAACTCAGATAAAGAAAAAGATAACAAAGAATAACAGCAAAACTATATAACTACAAATGGGAAGAGCATTTGAATATCGCAAAGCCCGTAAGCTCAAACGCTGGGGCAATATGTCGCGTACATTCACGCGAATCGGTAAAGAAATCACAATGGCAGTAAAATCAGGAGGTGCGGATCCTCAGATGAACCCCCGCCTGCGCGTACTCATGCAGAATGCGAAGGCTGCCAATATGCCTAAAGACACAGTAGAACGTGCCATCAAGAAGGCGACTGATAAGGACGCTTCCGATTATAAGGAGATAGTATATGAAGGATATGGACCTTACGGAATCGCTATCGTCGTGGAGACTGCCACAGACAATAACCAGCGCACTGTAGCAAACGTACGTTCATATTTCAACAAGCACGGCGGCAGCCTTGGCACTCAGGGCTCGCTTTCATTCCTCTTCGATCATAAGAGTGTATTCCATATCAAACCTGCAGAGGGCACAGATCACGACGAGTTCGAACTCGCGCTTATGGATTTCGAAGCGGAACTTGAGGCAGATGAAGAAGAATGGCTCATCTACGGCGCATTCGATCAGTTTGCCAACCTCCAGAAATTCCTTGAAGAGAGCGGCGCCGAGATTGTGTCTGCAGAATTCGAGCGCATCCCGACAGACTATAAGGAAGTGACTCCCGAGCAGCGTGAGGCTCTCGAAAAACTCCTTGAGAAATTCGAGGATGACGAGGATGTGCAGAATGTCTTCCATAACATGAAGGAAGAGGAATAATTTGCCTTTCCGGATTCTACAATCCCCCGCGGCGGGGATGACAAATTCACTCGAATACTGACCTGAATCATGAAGATTTTTGACCGACATATAAAATGGTGGGTAGCGGCAGGAATGTTGGCGCTTGCAAGCGCCGGCGCTCCTGCGGCACACGCCGTCAGCAATAAGGATATGGAGCAGGCGAAGACTACCACGGCATTGTGGTATCTCCGTTATGTCAATAATGGCTCCGACTATCTTGAAAAACTTAATCCCGAAGATCTTGCCTCTCTCAAGAAATCCCTTAAGACTAAAGAGCAGGAGAATATCAAGGCATTTGAGGCTGTAAAGACTCCGACTGATTATGCCTCCTGGGATAAGGACAAACTTGTAGAATATTGGTCGGTCACATTCTTCAATTCGAAGGGTCTGGACGATAAGGGCAGGGCTGCCAAAACCCGCGTGCGCAAGAAATTGCAGCAGATGCAGGTGTCCGCACCTTCTGCCGACGCTCCCGCTCCTGAGGAGGCTGCTCCGCAACTCCCTGAGAGTGCTCCGCAGGCGGGCGATACTCTTAGTCAGCAGCCGGCGCTTCCTACAGGTGAGGAAGTGATGAGCGATGTCAGTGCCCTTGAAGATTCATTGGCACTCGCCGGAGTGCCTGAAGAGGAAGGAGCGAAAAGCAAGAAGGATTCCGGGAGTTCAGCTACATGGATTTATGTAATAGCTCTGCTCGTATTGGTAGGCGTAGTGGTATGGTTGGTGATCTTTGCATCCAAGACCATGCAGAACCGTCCGGCTGTAGAGGATGAAGACTCGGATCAGGAATCGCGTCGAGAACGTCGCTCTTCACGCAAGCGTGAAGATGAGGAAGAGGTGGAGGAAATCGTAAGAGTCGCATCACCCGGCATCAGTCAGGAATCCGGATTGCGCGAGAAGTTCGCGCGTTCGTTGGCTGCCAAAGAAGAGGAGATACGCGGGCTCAACCGTGAGATTCACGACCTTCGCGAGGAATGCCTGAAATTAGGAGAAGAGAATGGGCGTTTGAGTTCCGATCTCAGCATGACGCAGCGAGAGCTTGAAGCCTTGCGCGGAAGGCTGAAAGCGGCATCGGCTGTGACTTCGGCATCCTCGGCGGCAGGCAGGCAAGCTGCTGCTGACGCTCCCGCTGCGGGTAGGCAAGCTGCGGCTGAAGCCGCTCCCCGTCAAGGAGGATCTGCGGCTGAATCTGCTCCGCGCGAGGCGAGTGAGATATTCCTCGGAAGAGTCAACTCAAAAGGATTGTTTGTCCGCGCAGACCGTCAGCCTGTAGAAGGGAAAAGCATGTATGTGCTGATCACTCAGGATGGATTCACGGGCAGTTTCCGACTTCTTCAGAAACCCTATGTAATTGAGACTGCATTGGAAAATCCCCGTCATTACCTTTCGGGGGGATGCGTGGCGATAGATCTTGATGACACGGCAGGCGTAACGGCTATCCGTACCCTTTCGGCAGGCACGGCAGTGTTCGAGGAAGGTTGCTGGAGAGTTCTTCGCAAATCTAAGATTGCCTACGAATAAAGGGGGATTGGAGTCATCCTCAGTTCAAAGATTGCCTGCGAAAAAATGGCGATTGGAGATATAAGGAAGCATTTTATTACATAGATATAATGCATTTATTAAGTTGACTTCAAGCGATAAATTTGGAAAAGTCGAAAAAAGGTATTAACTTTGCGTCAGTAAAGTAAGCCCTGATGGCGGAATCGGTAGACGCGCTGGTCTCAAACACCAGTGGAGCAATCCGTGCCGGTTCGACCCCGGCTCAGGGTACTGAAAAGAGGATTCTCAATGCGAGAGTCCTCTTTTCTATTTCAGGTCTCTCTGAATTTGAATCCGCATTTATCGAACCTGCGGAGCAGGTTGCTGACGCGCCTATGTATACTTATGTGCTTATGTTAAATGAAAGAGCCGTGGGTTATTTTAGTGATTTTTTGCTGAAAATATTTTGTTTTTTGTTATTTTGTGTTAACTTTGTCGGAGAAGATGTTTTTTACTATAAGCGTTTTTTGATTTTTTTTGGAATCGATTATAATTTTTATTCATCTATAAATAAGTTGTCTATGAGAAAAAACGCTCTACTTATTCCGGGTGCTTTGGCACTGACTCTCGGTCTCGGCGTCATCGGTATGACTGCCGGAAATGTGCTTTCCGCTCCCGAAGCCGTAGCTCCTCAGGCTGCAGATGTGAATTTCTTTGATCTGCTCGGCGAACGCTATGCTCCCGCTTCATCTATCCTATCGGCAGGGTCAACCGACAATCATTTCATCGTAGCAGGAAACTATGCATCCTATGTCGTAAATGAATTCGCATGGGAACTGACAGGCGACCTCGATCTGGGTTCCGGATCGCAGCCGGTAGTAGTGACCTATGTTGACGGCACGTCAAGCGTGAAGGAACTCTTTACCATTCCGGCAGGGGATGATGATACATTCTTTGTGGAACCTCCGTTCCCCGCCTTTAATCTTCCCGGCGCACTGACAATTGATATGGCAGAGTCGCAGAAAGCTATGTTTGATGCTCCGGGCGACTATATCATGAGTTTCCCCGCAGGTTATTTCGTATCTGATGGTGAGAATGTCGGCGCATTCACTCTTACTATTACAATCGAAGGAGCTGCCCCCGTCGACTACTCCTACACACTTTCTCCCGAGGATAATGCAGTAGTGGAGAGTCTCTCTCTCATCACAGTTAGTTTCGATACTAACAGTGTTACATATTGCGATGGTGCAGTAGCTACTCTGAGCAACGAATCAGGATACACAGAAAGCGCGAAATATCCTACCCTCGATGGCGGATCACTCGTGTTTAACTTCGCGGGTCCGGAAGGCGGTTGGACTCCCGGTATCTACACTTTCACTGTGTTGGATAAGCAGATTTGCGTGAATCCCGATCCCTTCTTCGATGATTCAGAATCAGGCGCAGGCAATGTTGAGGGATTCTCAGCGACCTACGTTATCGAAAAGGCTGTCAATACAATTGACTTCGATGCAATCGCCTCCCTCGTCACTCCCGATGCATTGGAAGCAAATCGCAAGAACACCACTACACAATTCGGTGTCAGCGGCATGGGTGTAGTCGTGATCGGTCTGAATCAAATGATTCATCCCGTGAACGGCAATGAAATGATTTTATACTCATATAAAGAAAATGAGTCGGCAGAAGAGGAGATTCTGAATGTGTTGAATCCTCTTAACGAGTATAGCGGAATTATTCTGGGCGGAATTGCTGCGGCAGATGAATTCGGTGGCGAGTTTGGTGATTACAGATATAGTATGACATTCCTCTTCGCTCAGGATTTCGACGACTATGGACTGATCATCGATCCCTCTCAATTCCCGAAATATCGCAGAACCGGTCTGTACACTCTCGTTATCCCCGATGGCGCTTACGCACTTGAGGATGGCACTCTGGTCAACGGCTTTACGCTGACTTACGCATACGACGATTCAGAGGATGTCTATGGTCTGGGATATGAAATTACTCCCGAACCCGGAAAATATGATACAGCAGCCGAACTCTTCAAATATGGTTCGGAGGGTGTCAAGGTATCCTTCACAGATGCAAAATTCATCGACTATCAGGGTCGCCCTGCAACTCTGACATTGCCCAACGGCGAAATGCTTCCCTGTAACACACCTCAGGGATCCTACAACAATACATATCTCACATTCACATTCGGCAACAACGAGACCGATTGGAGTCAGATGGGAGAATACGTATTCGAGGTTAAATCCGGCTGCGTGGGTCTCGACCAGGGCTTCGAAGATGATTGGGAAGATATGGGTGTAACACCCAATTTCCCGGGTCTGAAAGCAATCTATATCGTAGGCGCTACAAATGTCTGCATCGTAGATCTCGAATCAGCATCAAGCTATGACGTCTACACCCTCGATGGAAAGACACTCATGCTCGGCGCATCTTCAGAAGAACTCACAACTCTTTCAGCCGGACTCTATGTCATCAACGGCAATAAAGTACGCGTTGTGAAATAATCTCAGGAAATAACGACGTAAAATACAGAAAATTCCGATAAGTCAAGGGGGCGCCTCAGAGCGTCCCCTTGTTTGCTTTTTGACAGAGAAACGGGAGGATTTTGACACCGCACGACATATTTGTGTCAAAATGTCAGAAATATTGGAATTGATTAAATAAAATCCACTATTGAAATATGAAAATTGTTAAAATCTCAATTAAATGAGAAAAATTAAATTTTTTTGATTTTTGTGTTAAAAAAGTGCGTTATTGTTTGGTGGTATGATAAAAATGATTAATTTTGCAATTGACATCTGTCTTTAGAATATATTTTCAGACAAAATCTTGTCAAAGGATTATGTTTTTAAACATATTTTGAAGATAATGAAATCAACCAATAATCAACTAAAATATTCTGAGATGATGAATTCGAAGCTCATATATGGAGTCATGGCTGCGACGGCGGCATTTAGCGGCAGTGTGTCAGTAGATGCGTCGGCGGCAGATATGGCAGAAAAAAGCATCAATGAGTATATGACGCTTGGAATTCCGAGTTCCCTTGAAGCCAATCGGGCGAATACACACACAAATTTCGGACAGACCGGATTGGGCATATGCGTATTCGGGTTGACAGAGCGGGGAATGGCGGTCAGATCATGCGAAGGATATGTCACAATTGGTTATTCAGCAGAGAAGGATGGAGAGCCCGAGATTCTGAGAAGTCTGAAGCCCGGCAATCCTGCCGGGGGGATAATGATCATGGGTGCTACTCCATTTGATAACGGAGATTTCTCCAACAATCCTGCTCTTTACACACTCTACATGTTTTTTGCAAGCAATCCGGATGCGGAATCCGGTCTTGCGCTTGATTCACAGTTGCTCCCGCTCTATCGTCAGACAGGTTATTATACCGTGACAATTCCTGACGGAGCGTTCGCGCTTGCAGACGGAACGCTCATTCCCGGCGCTAAGATTCAGTTTCACTACAGCGATGCTCAAGCGCCTCATAATTTCAACTACACGCTTTCTCCGGCAGCCGGAGAAGAAAAACAATATCCATCTGCGGCAGATCTTTTCGCTCCCTCATCGGGTGGGATTACAGTCACTTTCGCCGGAACACGTCAGGTGGATTATCTCCGAAATGTTCAACTTTCAAAACTCACTCTTCCTGACGGCACGGAGCTTTCCGGCAATGTCCCGACAGGTGGAGGTAATCGCGCTTATCTGACATTTACATTCGGCTCGCGCTCACAGGATTGGAGTCAGGCGGGACAATATGAGTTTGAAGTATTGCCGAATGTCATCGGACTCGATCAGGGAGAATACGATGAATGGGAGCTTGACGGGACTGTCCCCAACTTCCCGGGTCTGAAAGCTACCTACATTGTGGAGGATGACATGACGAACGGCGTCCTGCTCTACGGCGTCGACAAAGCGGATTCCTACACTGTCCATAGCCTTGATGGCAGGCAGATTATGCAGAATGCATCTCCTGCCCGAATGGCAGACCTTGATGGCGGCGTATATATCGTCAACGGAAAGGTTGTGAATATCGTGAAGTGAGGACCCTGAATGGTGTCAGCCTCATTTTTCGGATAGATTTATTGAATGCAGCGGTCGTTGCAGCTGCGTTTCATAAGCGTATTATAAATTTTTAAAAAGCGCGTGTAGAAATATAAAAGCATATTCATCAGGAATATATATATAATTAACATCAATAATAACTTCTTATTCAACTATCTATGAAGAAGAAAACTTTACTTATCTCAGGACTCCTGCTTCTGGGAGCTGCAGCCGGAGTGACATCCTATGCTGTAGCGCAGTCTTCATTCGGCGTTGTCACCTTGGCAGAAGGCGACGAAGCGGATGCAGATGTAGATACGTGGATTTCTCCCGCTATCCTCAGCCCGGCAGATGGAGCAGTAGTCGGTTCTAACGTCGGCGTATCTTCAGTTTACGCTCAGTTCAACGGGGGTGGCGACCGTGGTTATTCCGTGACTACAGCTGCCGGCTTGGATATTCTCGTTAAGCGTGACGGCGAAGTCATCAAGACTATCCCCGCCAACGACAAGAGTCAGGTCTACATGGACCGCAACTGGATCACCCGCATGATCATCAACTTCGGCGAGACGCTCACAGAACCCGGTGTCTATACAGTAGAAGTTCCCAAACGTGCGCTCGAGACAGAGGCATTCGATGAAAACGGCTCATCAATCGTAGCAAATGAAGCCTTCTCCTGGAGCTTCACTATCAAGCCCGCCCTCTCTTACACAGTGTCTCCCCGTCAGGGTAGCGAGGTTTCAGTAAATCAGCTTGCCAACTTCACTCTTACTTATGAAGAAGGTACTGAAGTAAAAGTGAACAAAGGCACTCCTACTCTCTACAAATTTTATGCTAACAAGGCTACAGAGCAGACAACATATACTGTAGCGGCAGAAGGCAATGTCGTAACTCTTACCGCAGTGAATCCTGCCGGTATCGCTACTTCAACAAGAACAATCGCACAGGAGTATGACTATCTCGTTCTTCCCGCAGGTCTTCTCACACTCACAAAGGGTGCGACTTCTTACACCAGCGACGAAGTGACAATCGGTAACTACGCTCCGCGTGTGATCTCTGCTTCAGACTTCAAGATCTATCCCGATCCCAGCACTCCCGGTCTGACAATCGATGACCTTAAGGTAGTGACTGTAGAATTGGCAGAAGGTTTCAAGGCAGCCAATCTCAATCCGCTTGCAACAGCGACTGCGTTCACCGTGTATCCCTCACCCGTCTATGCTTCCTACGCTTATCAGTATGCATTCAAGAGCATCAGCGAAGATGGCAGAACAATTGTCGGCGAGATGAAGAGCGCAACTTCAACCAATACATTCACAAATACAACTCAGTATTGCCAGGCAGGTCCGACAGTGATTCGCTTCGCTGCAAATCAGGTTGTAGCTGAAAGCGGCGCCAAGAACGCACAGATCGACCTTGCAGGCTGGGATCTGAAGGGTATCGAATATGCTCCCTTCTACGCTTCAACTCCGTCAGAGAACAGCGTTGTCACTTCAATCAACGGCTTGACACTCGCATTCCCGCAGCTCGTGAAAGTGGAGAACGCAGATGCAGAAATCACTCTTTCTTTCGATGGTAATGTCGTTAAGACTGTAAAAGCAGGTGCGACTACATCTGCAGCTGCTCAGGTTACCGGAGCCGGCAACCGTACAGTCGCATACGCCAACCTCTTCAAGGATGACAACAACGCAAACTTCACAGCTCCCGGCGTATACACATTCTCAGTTCCCGCAGGCGCTTACAAGCAGGTCGGCACAGAATATGTCAACGAAGCTAAAGAATTCAGCGTTTACATCGGTCAGAACTACGAAGGCGTAGTGAAATATCCCGTGCCCGCAACTTATACAGGCACATCAAGCAACTGGCAATGCACACCCGCTGCAGGCAGCGATCTTACAGAACTCACAAGCCTCACACTGACTTATCCTGTCGGCACACAGATCGAGCTTCTCGATGGTTACCAGTACAAACTCCAGACAGGTGGTGCATGTGTGACATCTATCTCTTACGCTCTTAATAACAGTCAGTCTGCATATCCCACTGTGAAAAGCACTGATATCTGGGGTAAGGCAGAAGTGAAGGACAATGAAATCGTCTTCACTCTCAGCAATCCTTACAGAACTGCATCTCCCGCTAACCGCGCGACATGCCTGACAATCCCCGGCGGTGTATTCATCGCACGCGTCCCCAATGGCGAAGGTGGTTATGATGTATATCCCAACAAGGAACTCGACAGCTACTATCAGCCCCTGAATATGGTTAAGGGTCGTCTTGCAACTCCCTTCACAAAGGCAGACGGCGCAGCTGATCTTCAGTACCTCGGTGAGGCAGATGGTCCGAACTATATCCTCAACGATCAGCTCAGCTCAATCATCTATACAGGCTACGAGCCCCTCTATCCCGCTGCAGTAGCTCCCAAAGCAACTCTTACTAACGAGGATGGCGATGTTGTGGCAGAATATAAAGGTGCAGAACCGACTGAGTCTCTCCGTCTCTCTTCCTACAATGTAGAATTCACTACAACTACTGACCTTTCTCAGCTCGAGCGCGGCATCTATACATTCACTATCGCTGCCGAGTGTCTGCAGGGCGGTTCATCAACTGCAGGTTCAACCCTCGCTACTCTCAACAAGTCAGCATTCTCTTACGAACTCATGACTCTTGAGGTGAACAGCGATGTTACTCCCGCTACCGGCACAGAAGTAGAAGGTCTGTCTGAAATCGACATCGTCTACAACGGCGTTTCTATCGCTCTTGCTGACACTGATATCAAACCGACTGTCTACTATCAGGAAAAGATCACAGAAGGTGTCTTCGCAGGCGACATGCAGGATATCGATATCACAACCGAGGGCTACACTGTAGAGGTTAAGTATGGTGGTTCTGTAATCGAAGGCGAGCTTGATCCCGATGAGTATGCAATCAATACTCTCGCAGGTGATGATGAAATGGGTCTTTCTAATGTATCGGCTAAGATCGTGATCACTCCCGCTCTGACAGAGGAAAAGACTTACTACGTTCATATCCCCGCAGGCATGCTGAAACTGGAGACTGTATGCGGATCTCCCTCAATGGATCTTACTTACAATGTCGTAGCTCCCAAGACAGTCGCATTCGACAGCGCTGTTAAGCGTAACTTCCCCGCTGCTGAAGAGTGTAGCCTTAGCGAGACATACGGCGCGATGTATAATCATCCCTTCGGCATGGCAGCTATCGAGATCTCAGCAGCACAGGGTGTGACTGTCAACACTGAATGCACTGAGAAAGTACAGCTCTACTACGAAGGCACACTTCTTGCAGAGGTTGGCACAGGCACTCCCGATGAGAGCGGCGACGGCACAGGTATCTACAGCACAGGTATCGGCGGCATGGACGACGGTGTTATCGAATGGGGCACAACCAACACTTACATGATCATGTTCAACCCCGCAGCTCCCGATCAGTTCAAGCAGCTTGGCAAGTATACCCTTAAGGTTCCGGAAGGTGCATTCTTGCTCAATGAGGTTCCCGTAGCAGCAGGCGAACTCAACTATACACTTGTAGCCGACAAGAGCTCATGGGATTACTCATTCACTCCTGAGGAAGGTTCTTCTCTCGATGGCGCAACTTCAATCGTGCTTACAATTGATGGCGTACAGTTCGTTGATGCAGAAAAGAACTGCGCAACCCTGGTTGACCCCGAAGGCAATACAGTGCCCTGGCAGTCAGCATACGCAGGCTATGCAGATGGCAAGTACAACACCGTACAGTGGCTCATCAAGACCGGCTTCAATGATTGGAAGGGTGGTTTCTACACCTTCACTCTGAAAGCTCACACTGTGGCAATCAACGGTTGGGCTGACGAAATCGATCCCCAGTTCCCCGAAGAGGATATCACAATTCTCTACAACGGCGCAACAGGTGTATCACTCGTTGGTGTTGACGTAGCTGATTCTTACACAGTTTACACTGTAGACGGCAAGGCGGTTCTCGTCAATGGCACCCTTGAGCAGGTTGCAGAACTCTCCAACGGTCTCTACATCGTAAACGGCAAGAAAGCACTCCTTCGCAAGTAATTAGCGAATCCCGACATCGTTTCCGCTTCTGAAGCGGAGATAACATAGAAAAGCGACTCTGCGCAGACAATAAGGTCATGGCGCAGAGTCGCTTCCTTTTTGTCAGTCAAACATATAGGGATTATGACTTGTGTGGGTGTTTGGCTAACAAAATGCTATAAAAGAAAAGCAAAAAGCAACAATATTTTTTATTATTTTATTTTTTCTTAAAAATTTTGTACAAGTCCAAATAATGTTTAACTTTGCAATCACGAATAAGAGATTATTCTACCGAATCAAAGAAAATCGAATATTCCAATATTCAATCAATCTAACTAATAACTTTTTAAACAGCTTCAATGAAGAAGAAAAATTTAATTCTCTCAGGGCTTCTGCTTCTGGGATGCGCTGCAGGCGTAACTACTTACGCGTTAGCGCAAAACTTGCCGGGTATTTCGACCTATGCTGACACAACATCTCAGCCGCAGTCATATAGCCCCGCTAACGGAGCCGTAGTGGGCTCGAATGTCGGAGTTTCCTCACTTTACTTTGAATTTAAAAGTAGCGGTGACGACGGATATGCAGTCAACTACAATGAAGATCTTGCGATTACAGTGAAGAAAGATGGAGAAGTGGTTCTCACAATTCCTGTAGATAACGCTCATGTGACACGCGACCGCAGCTGGCAGGGACGTATCAACGTCGCTCTCGGCACAACTCTTAAAGAGCCCGGCAACTACACGGTAGAGGTTCCTGAAGGAGTAGCAGGGGAGACAGCATTCACACAGAATGGTTCGTCTACGACTTTATCCGGAGCCTTCTCCTGGAGCTTCTCGATTGAAGCTGCCTTTTCTTATACAGTATCTCCCCGTCAGGGTGGAGAGGCTTCGCTGGGTCAGCTTGCAAACATCGTAATCACATATGAGGAAGGCACAGAGATTACAGTGAATTCCGGGAAAGCTACTCTCTATAACTTCCAGTCAGGCAAAACTACATCACAGACAACCTACACAGCTACTGCAGAAGGGAATGTGCTGACTCTTACAGCTGATACCCCTTCAAAAATCACAGGTGCGACCCAGGCTATCAACGTAGCGTACGACTATATAACGATTCCCGCCGGAATGTTGACACTCTCCAATGGCGGAATCACCTACAACAATCAGGAGCTGACAATCGGAAACTATGCTCCGCGTGCATGCACTGCAGCTGATTTTACTATTATTCCGGATCCTTCGACTCCCGGTTTGACTATCGAAGATCTGAAGGAGGTGACTATCGTGCTTCGTGAAGGACTCGTGTTGTCAAATCTCAAGCCCGGAGCGACTGCCAATGCTTTCACTGTGAATCCCGCTCCCTATTATGCAACTTATGGCTATCAGTATGCCTATAAGAGCATCAGTGAGGATGGGCGTACAATTGTCGGCGTGATGAAAGATCCGACGAGCGCAACGTCTCTTACAAACAATACAGCATTTTGTCAGGCGGGTCCTTCAGTTGTGCATCTGAATGCAAGCTGGGTGACAGTTTCCGGCACTACTTCCAAGAATGCCGCTCTGGATATTCCCGCATGGAATCTCGACGGCATCGAGTATGCGCCCATCTACAGCTCCACTCCTCAGAGAGGCAACGTAGATACTAAGCTGAATGGCTTGACACTCAATTTCCCGCAACTGGTGAAAGTTGAGAATAAAGACGCTGTCATCACACTCTCTTTTGAAGGAGAAGTCGTGAAATCGGTTATTGCCGAGAACACCACAACAGCTGCAGCTCGCTCAACAGGTGCAGGCAGCCGCACCGTGGCATTCTCCAACCTCTTCAAGAATGATGCAGGTGCAGACTTCACCGAACCCGGCACATATACATATCATATTCCCGCCGGCACATTCAAGCAGGTGAATTCAGAGTATTACAATGAAGAGACCGACATCACAGTATATATCGGCAGAAACTATGCTGACGTTGTGAAATATCCCGTGCCCGCTACATTCTCAGGCTCTTCTACAAATCTTCAGTGTACACCCGCTGCAGGCAGCGATATCAATGAGTTCACAAGCCTCACGCTGACTTATCCCGTCGGCACAACTTTCGAGCTTATCCCCGGATATGAGAATAAGCTTTCAACCTGCGGTGCGACTTCAGTAGGCGCTGCTCCTGCTCTTGCAAACAATCAGAACAACGCGCCGACTTTTACTGATGGATCTACAGGTATGTCATGGGGTTCAATCGACATTAAAGACAATGAACTCATCTTTAACCTGAAGCAGCCCTTCAGAATGGCGACTGCGAAGAACCGCGCAACCTGCATGTGGATTGCAAAGGGTATCTTCATCGCTCACATTCCGAATGGCGAAGGAGGTTATGATCTCTATCCCAACACAGAGATGGATAACTACTATCAGCCCTTCTCAATGTATCAGGGTCGCCTCGCTACAGTTGAAGTAAGCAACGAAGGCAAGGCCTCTCTCGCATACTATGGCGAGGCTGACGAGACCAACGTAATCCTTAACAGCGAACTCGGCTCAATCGTCTACTCCGGTTATCAGGATATATATCTCGAAGATGACAACGATAAGGCGCTTCCGGCTCCTACTGCAACCCTTACAGACCTTTCAGGCAATGTAGTGGCTAATTATACCGGCACAGCCGTTGATGAAAACTATGGTCTTTCTTCAGCTAATGTGCTCTTTACAACTACAACCGATCTTTCCAACCTCGCAAAGGGTATCTATACTTTCACAATTGCACAGGGATGCCTGCAGGGTGGTGCGAAATCCACAACAGGTGCTTTGAAGGTTGTCAATGACAAAGCATTCTCTTATACAATCGAGAACTTCCAAATTCAGAAAGTAGACTTTGAGAATGTAATCAAACGCAGCGTGCCCTCTAAAGAGGAGTTCTCACTCGAAGAAAGCTTCGGCGCAGAGATGGGTCGTGCATTCGGTATGGCAGTCGTTCAACTTGACGCTGCTAAGGGTGTAAGTGTGAATGAAGAGTGCACTGAGAAAGTGGAACTCTATTATGGCGACACTCTCCTTGCAGAGGTGACAACAGCTTACGATGATAACACCGGCACAGGCATCATGCCCTACGGTATCAGCTATGGCGCAGAAGGCGATGAGTGGGAGACTCCTAATACGTATCTCGTAATGTTCAATCCGATGGGTGGCGAACAGTTTAACCAGATCGGAGAATATACAGTTAAATTCCCGGAGGGTGCATTCCTTTCCGATGGTCTTTCCACAACTGCTGCTGAACTTAAATATACATTAGTTGCAGCTCAGACCAACTGGGAATACTCATTTAGTCCGGCTGCCGGCGCAAGTCTTGAAGATGGCATCTCTTCAATCATACTTACAATTGAGAATGCAAGCTTCATTGATGTGGAGAACGGCAACTGCGCTACTCTTGTAGACCCCGCAGGTAATGTAGTGGATTGGCAGTCTAAATATGTAGGTCCTGCCGGCAATCAGAGAAACACGATTGAATGGGTTATCAATAGCGCATATACTGATTGGCAGAGCGGCACATACACGTTCACTCTGAAGGCTCATTCAGTAGCAATCAACTCATTTGCTGATGAAGTTGATCCTCAGTTCCCCGAAGAGGATATCGAGGTGGTCTACAACATGACTACAGGTGTAACTCTTGTAGGCGTAGGTGCAGCTGATTCCTACACAGTTTACACAGTAGACGGCAAGGCTGTCCTTGTCAACGGCACACTTGAGCAGGTTGCAGAACTTGCAGAAGGTCTCTACATCGTAAACGGCAAGAAGGCACTCCTCCGCAAATAATCCAAGATAATCCAAGATAATTCAAGAATCCCGATAATATTTCCGCTACTGAAGCGGAAATAACATAGAAAAGCGACTCTGCGCAGACATGATGGTTATGGCGCAGAGTCGCTTCCTTTTGTTTAAGTAAACAATGAATGTTGAATCTTGAAATTTTAAAGATAAATAGAAGTTTTTGCGGAAATATTTGGAGGAATTGAAAAAAAGTGCTAACTTTGCAGACGCAAAAGCACTCGGGGTGTAGCGCAGTTGGTAGCGTGCTACGTTCGGGACGTAGAGGTCGGGCGTTCGAGTCGCCTCACCCCGACAGTGAAAATAAGAGGATTGAATCGAAAGATTCAATCCTCTTATCTTTTTTCTTACTGAGCTCTTTGATTATTGATTATTGGAGTTATATCCAACCCGCGGAGCGGGTTGCCTCACCGTTAACCGCCGGTTGAAGCCCGAAGGGCTGAAACCTGCGGACTTGTAACCTGATATAGTATCCTCCAACCTGCGGAGCGGGTTGCCTCACCGGAGCATCAGTGTCGAGGGGCATTGAGACTTCCGGTTAGGCAACCCGCTCCGCGGGTTGGTGGCATAAGATTGGGCATGAGATCCGAGGGTTTCAGCCCTTCGGGCTTGAACCCTCGGTTAACGGTTAGGCAACCCGCTTCCGCGGGTTGATTCCTATTCGTTTCTATAGCTCCTGTTTGATTTTATGGGATCCTATCGGTCAGACGAGCGAGAAGGCTTTTTTGATGGCATCGACGTGATCGAGCTTTTCCCAAGTGAAGAGCTCTACCTCGCGGGTGATGGGTTCACTCTCGTAGCGGGATTTGAAAGTCTTGCTGACTGTCTGAGGCTTTCTGCCGAGATGTCCATAGGCGGAAGTCTCCTTATAAATCGGGTTGCGGAGTTTCAGACGCTCTTCTATAGCTTTGGGGCGCATGTCAAAGAGTTCTTCCACCTTTGCTGCTATTTCGGCATCCGATAGGTCGACGTTGGATGTGCCGAAAGTATTGATGAAGAGTGATACGGGTTTAGCTACGCCAATCGCATAGGCTACCTGAACAAGCACCTCTCTTGCAACGCCTGCTGCTACGAGATTCTTCGCGATGTGACGGCAAGCGTAGGCTGCCGAGCGATCCACTTTCGAGGGATCTTTGCCGGAGAATGCGCCTCCGCCGTGAGCTCCTCTGCCACCATAAGTATCAACGATAATCTTACGTCCTGTCAGACCCGTGTCGCCATGAGGACCGCCTATTACGAATTTGCCGGTCGGGTTGACATGCAGAATCAGATTCTCATCGAAGAGAGCCTGCAGTTCTTCGGGAAGGGATGCCTTCAGACGCGGGATAAGCACTTGCTCTACATCCCGGCGGATAGTAGCGAGCATCTCCTCATCTGCACGATCCTGAGCTTCCTTAGTGTTATCCAGGGGCAGGATGAAATCATCGTGCTGAGTGGAGACGACGATAGTGTGGATGCGCACGGGACGATTATTCTCATCATATTCCACAGTGACCTGGCTTTTTGCGTCGGGACGCAGGTAAGTGGTCAGTTTTCCCTTGCGATAATAAGTCATCTCCTTCTCCTCCCGGCGGATGTCGGCGAGTTCTGTGAGAAGCTTATGCGAGAGATCGAGAGTTAAAGGCATGTATTCAGCTGATTCATCGACTGCATAACCGAACATCATGCCCTGATCGCCGGCGCCCTGCAGTTCGAGGGCATCCTTGGAATCATCCTTGCGGGATACGCCGCGATTGATATCGGCAGACTGCTCATGAATTGCAGAGAGAATGCCGAGGGAATCGCCGTCGAAGCGATAAGCTCCGCGATTATATCCGATTTCGTTGATGACGTTGCGGATAGTAGCAGGGACATCGACGTAAGCCTCGGAAGTGACCTCACCTGCAACTACGACCTGTCCGGTAGTGCAAAGTGTTTCGATAGCCACATGGCTTTTGGGGTCGCGCACCAGGAATTCATCAAGGAGCGCATCGGAAATGCGGTCGGCGACTTTGTCGGGATGACCTTCCGATACAGATTCAGATGTGAATAGATAGTTCATCTTTATAATAGAATTTAATTGATATCAGATTTGCAGTTCCGTCTTCCCCGGGGGGAGTGGGTTTGCATCACGAAGGGGAGTGTATAAACAAAAAAATAGCATTTCTGGCTGATTGCCGAAAATGCTAAAAATTGACTTCATCGAAGATCGGCGCGGAAGCCGACAGGGATTTATCTTTTCAGCCGCAGACTCTGAAAAGGGGAGGGCTGAAGTGAGCAGTTTTTAGCATTTTTTTCGGTGGTTGCAAGCAGCCAAATTTGTCCACCTTTCTGTTTCCGATACAAAAGTAATACAAAAAATCGGAAAACACTACAAAAAACACCTTTAAGATTATGCTATATTCACTGAAAAATGTTAAATTTGAAGATTAAAAGGGGAGATTGAGGGGGATAACTTGACATCAAAAAGAGAAAAGATGAAGAATAAAATCGGACGTATTTTGTATTGGGCGTTACTCGCGCTGGTCTTCTTCCCCTTCAAGGGGTTTGGAATTACTGAGCACGAGATAATTGATGCGCCGATTGGATTGGCACTCGGACTCGTGTTTGCGATTATCTTCGGCACTCCATTTCCGAAGTTTAATAAATTTCTGTCGAAATGGCTTCTGCAGGCATCAGTAGTCGGACTCGGTTTCGGCATGAACCTCGTGAAGAGTCTTCAGAGCGGCGCGGAGGGAATGATATTCACTGTGGCATCAGTCATCGGGGTGATGTTTATCGGCGTATTGCTCGGTAAATATATGGGGATCAACAACAAGACTTCATATTTGATTTCCTCCGGCACGGCGATTTGCGGAGGGAGTGCGATAGCGGCGGTAGGTCCGGTCGTAAAGGCTGATCAGAGTGAGATGGCAGTATCTTTAGGGGTAGTGTTTATACTTAACGCCATAGCGCTGTTTATATTCCCTCCGTTGGGTCATTTCTTCGATCTGACGCAGGAGCAGTTTGGCACATGGGCGGCGATAGCTATTCATGACACGAGTTCCGTAGTCGGCGCAGGCGCGGCATACGGTCCGGAAGCGTGCGAGCTTGCTACACTTATCAAGTGTACGCGCGCATTGTGGATTATCCCCTTGGCATTCTTCACCATGTGGTTCTTCCCGAAGTTAAATTCAAAAGCCGCCGGCAAAGAGAAAGAGGGGAAAGCGAAGGTGTCAATTCCCTGGTTTATCTTCCTCTTTATTCTTGCGATGATTATCTATACCTACACTCCTGAGAGTGCGATGGGCGTAATGGGTCCGGTCTATGAATTCATTACGGCTGCCGCGAAGAAATGTCTGGTGGCAGTGTTGTTTGCCATAGGCGCCGGCTTGAGTCTGAACGTGATAAAGAGTGTAGGGATAAAGCCTTTGATTCAGGCGATAACCCTATGGATTGCTATCGGGGCAGTCAGTCTGTTCGTGGTCATGACCACAATGCCTTCCGCAAATCCTAACTAAAAAAAGCGACGAGAAATGGATGTATTGCAATATGTAAAGACTAAAGGGAGTTTTTCAACTCTTTTGATGGGTGTGGGATCGGTGTGTGCCGGCACGGCAGCTGCCGCCATACGCGGCAATCTGGAGATACTCCCGGCTACAGTGTGTTTGCTCTTCGCGGCATTTACCCAATTAGGAGCGAATTACTGGCATGCGTATAATAACTATACGAAATATATACAGGCAGTCCCCATGTCCCGCATTGAGCGTCTTGAGGCAGAGAAGAATCCCTTGAAACAGCGGGTTCTCAGGGAGGCTGCTGTCGGGTGCCTTATATTTTCGCTGATGTTGGGGCTGACGCTGATGTCGATGTACGCTGTGCCTTGGTTTGCCCTGATATTAGGAGCTTTAGTGTATGGACTTTATGGCGTGATAACTTATAAAGGGAGAGAATTTTTGGGTACATTGGCAGGACTTCTTGTGACCTTCATTTTGTTCGGTCCGGTCGGTGTGTTCGGTACATGTCTGATTCAGACCCAGCATGAGGCTACTGCCTCCATGTGGGGTTCCTATGATACAACCCCTCCTATCCCGGCAACCATTCTGATGGGTCTGCTTGCAATCAACGTGCATCTGATTCATAGTTATTATGCCAATGTCATGACTGAGGGGAAGATCAAATACAACGTAAGCCGTACATTAGGGAAGAAGATGACGATTTTTCTTGTGATTCTCAATGGATTCCTGTCGTTCATTTTTATGGGTATCAAAGTATTTACTTATGATTTTCCCCAACCCTTGATTGCAGATGTTCCCTTCTTTCTCGGATTGGCATTGAACACTTATATCGGGCTCAGGATGTATAACAGTAGTGGCTCGGAGCTTAGTCATCTTGTGCTGCTGAGCAAAGCTAATATGTTCCTGACGGGATTTGTGATGCTCATTGTGTGGTGGGCGGTCGGAGTGCCGGATGATTCAATGCGGACCTTCTTCTGAATATACTGAATTCATAGGCGCGTCACCAACCCGCGGGAGCGGGTTGCCTAACCGTTAACCGCGCGTCACCAACCCGCGGGAGCGGGTTGCCTAACCGTTAACCGGGGGTTGAAGCGCGAAGCGCTGAAACCCCCGGACCTCAAGACTCCTCTAATGCCAACAACCTGCGGAGCGGGTTGCCTAACCGGAAGTCTCAACGCCAACAACCAGTGAGCGCTGATACAGCAGTTAGGCAACCCGCTCCGCAGGTTGGTGGATACTATGTCAGGTTACAAGTCCGCCGGTTGAAGCCCGTAGGGCTTCAACCGGCGGTTAACGGTTAGGCAACCTGCTCCGCAGGTTGTGTAGGGAGTGGAGAATCACCTCGGATGCCATCGAGAACTGAAATATGAAGGCTTTCTATCAGCTCTTCAGTCAATCCATGTGATTGCCTTGCGGCAGAGGCGTTCGTGGCGCACCATCATGTAGACGAGGATTACATTGAGAACGATAAGCTCGAAAGCGAAGTAGAGCCAGGGCATCCTGAAAATCAATATAGCCGCGAACAGAGCGAAAGTGCGGGTGTTGAAGGAGAGAATATTGGTGTATTTCATCAAGCCCTTTCCTGCGGCACGGAAGCGGTCGCGGAAGCTCTGCGGAATGTCGTTGCCATAGCGCTGGCGGAGTGCTTTGCGGAGACGCTGCATGGCAGGTGTGCGCTTTTCCTGTCCGACGGTGTAATTAGTATAGAACATCAGGGTCAGTTTCTCCCAGAAATTCTTTTTCCAGCTCAGCGAATGGAATTTTTCCCATAGGAGGTCGGCTCTTTCAAGTTCGCTGCCATCCTTTCCCTTTACGAAGTAGAGATGAAACTGGCGATAGTAATCCGCCATAGCAGCCTGAATGGCATGGCACGCGCCTGTCGCCACAGCTATGACCCATATAAGCCATTTATGATCCATGAAGAAATCACTCGTCACATTCTCACGCAGACAGATTGCGACATATATGCAGAAAAACCATATATCTCCCGACAATCCGTCGAGGATTCTGCCGATACGCGAATATTGCTTGGTCATTCGCGCCAGTTGACCATCGGCAGAGTCAAAACTATCAGCCCAGACGAGCAGAATGACCCCCAGGATGTTGATCCAGATATTATTAAAGTAGAAAGCGACTCCGGCTCCTATGCCGAGAATAATGGAGGCGATCGTGATTGCGTTCGGGGTCACACCGAGTCGGGCTGCGATCTTAGCCCAAACGAAGCCGATAGGGCGATAGAAGATAAGGTCAAAGGTCTCCTCAGTGTCCATTGACTTCAGGGATCCTTTATACTCCTCCTTTAGTTTCTGATATTTCGAACTCATTTCTTTACCTCCTTTCTACGTGTGCGCGGATAATGCTCGCGGATACGCTTGAGTACATATTTTGCTATCGCCGGAGCTGCCTCATCGCGACATGGAGCGAACGATGGCCAGTCGTTGAAATCAATAATAGCGGAAGACCCATCCGGACTCACGATGCAGTCGCCTCCGAAGATTTCCATTCCTGTGGCTTTGGCTGCACGGAGCGCATTCTCCTTGAGCGCCTCTTCATCGACATGGAAATGCTGCGGCATGCCATTGATGAGTTCATCGCCATATTTCGAATGATGTCCCTCCAGAGGATAGAACCAATAGAAGAACGATCCGTCGGCTACGCCATAGAATTTGATAAGGTCGCCGGGGAGGTGGCGGTTGATGACGGCGCGGCGTATTCCGCGATAATAGAATTCATGCAGAATCTCCTGCACCTCCTGAGGATGGCGACAGAAGCTTACGTCCTCCTTATGTTGGGAATGATTCTCACCGCGCTTTATCCAGCAGGCTTCAAAGCCGAGTTCATGAAGACGGGGGAGGGCATTGGCATTAGTGTCGACGATGAGGGATTCCGGATAGGGAACGCCTGCGCCTAAGAGAAGGAGGGTCATGCGTTCGCGTGTACCGTTCTCAATGGATTCTCCGCTGTTGATGACGAGTTTCCCCTCCGCTTCGAGAGCATGGAGCTTGAGGATTGATTCATCGCGCCGACACATGTCGAGCACGACCTCCTCCGTAATGTCTGCCGTAGCAAACTGCTCCTCACTGTAGATCTGCACTTCGCAACCGCGACGGCGGAGTTGGTCGATGACGGCATGAAGGATTGCCGCATCGTTGCCGATATGATTCGGGGAGAAAGCCCCGGCGCGGCTGATTGCCGCAATTCTATATTTTGACATGCGGGTTCGGGTTTTGGGTTCGGGTTTGGCGGGTGCTTCCGCAGGCTCCGACAGGAATTCATTTGCCGTGTGGATATCCCCTTCATGATCGACATCGATTATCTTCCCCATAGGGTAGGCTTCTACCCGAAGATTCTCCTCGACCAGAGAGCGTTGATAATTACGCATCCGGCTTTTCCCTTCTGCCAGACATTTGTCGAGTACATCAATGCAGGGATCAGACAACCCGTAGATTCCACCGGAAATAAATCGAGTGTCAGGAGTATTTGTATCAAGGAATGCGCGGATATGCATATCGCGGGGATCCGCGTCTATCCAAAGGGGTTTTTCATCATCGACAAAATCAGTGACAGCCATCATGGCGTCTACATCTTCGGGCGCTTTCTCCCATGCCTCTACATATCGGCGGAAATCCTCTTCCCGGAAGATGGTGTCGACTGTGACGGTGATGAATCTGCCCAATCCCTTCAGAGACTCCGACACCTCCTTGAAGGTATGCATCGAAGAGGGGGTCGACTTAATACGCAGGATTAACTCCACGCCCTCGGCGGGTTGGAAGTTTTCCAGGAATTCCCTGACTTCAGGCATGAAATCATTGATGCAGACCACAATCCTTTTTGCGCCTGCTCTTTCAAAAATATGCAGCATACGCTCAATCATGGGTGTACCCTGAATCGGCACGAGCGGTTTGGGAGTGGCGACACCCTCAGATGCCAGCCGCGAACCTTCTCCGGCTGCTATAATTGCGAAATTCATATAAGAAGTTACTTATGTTGCTTAGTTAGATTAATCGTAGTGGATATATCAGAACTGATATATTGTGGAGTTCTGTTACTGAGGCTTATTGGAAGACTTCTGCACTGAGAAGGGGAGCGGGGATGCGCTCGCTTCGTCATAAATGCTTCTTGCCTTATAGATGTCGATCGCCTTATAGATAGCCTCGCGCATGGAGGTCGGATCGGCGGAATTAGTGCCGGCGATATCATAAGCTGTGCCATGATCCGGAGATGTGCGGATAACTTCCAATCCTGCAGTGAAGTTGACTCCTGCAGCCCCGGCGATTGTCTTGAAAGGCGCCAGCCCCTGATCATGATACATCGCCAATACTCCGTCGAAGTTTCGCCATTGCTCTGATCCGAAGAAACCATCGGCTGCAAAAGGACCGAAAGCGAGTATTTTCTCCTCACGCAGATCCGAGAGGGCAGGAATAATCTCGGTCTGCTCTTCAGATCCGAGGACTCCGCCATCGCCATTATGGGGGTTAAGCGAGAGTATGGCAATTTTCGGTCGGTCGCAGGCGAAGTCGCGCCGCAATGTGCGGTCGAGACGCTTCACTGCGTCTTTGATTGCGTCAGCCCTCACGGCATCGCTTACTTTAGCGATGGGGAGATGAGTAGTCAGGAGAGCGACACGCAGGTCGTCGCTGAAGAGTATCATTGAGGCTTTGGAGTCGGGATTCCCTTCATCGGCGAATCTCGCCTCGAGATATTCCGTATGCCCCGGGAAATTAAATTCATCGCTTTGAATAGCCTCTTTGGAGATTGGAGATGTGACGAGGGCATCGATCTCCCCGGCTTCCAGAGCGTCACACGCCGCATTCAGGGAGGCAAGGGCTGCTTTTCCGCTTTCCGGGGTCGGAGTGCCGTAGGATATTTCCGGAGTCTGCTCCCCGATATTTACTACATTTATCTTACCCGGGCGGGCATCAGCCGCCGATTCTATTGATTGAAACTTCATTGTGGCGCCCATCATATTGAGGGTCTGAAGCAGGAGTTTTTTATTTGCAAAGACTATCGGTGTGCATATTTCAGTAAATCCCTCCGGCATGATAGCCTTAAGAGCCACTTCGAGTCCCACACCGTTTGTGTCACCCTGGGTTATACCTATTTTCAGGTTGTCCATATTCCGGAATTAAATGAATTATTTTGCGAGCATGCCGCAGGCTGCCATGATATCCTCCCCTCTTGAGGCGCGGATAGTGGCAGTGATGCCGTGCTTGTTTAAGATATTGCGAAACATTATCATGCGTTCCTCCGAACAGGGCTGGAGATCGATGCCGGGAATTGCATGATAGCGGATAAGATTGACGCGGCAATCCTGATTGCCTATCAGTTTTATCAGCATATTTGCGTGAGCTATGTCGTCGTTGACTCCTTTCCACATAATGTATTCCAAGGAGAGTCGGCGCTGATGAGAGAAATCATAGCCGCTGAGGAGCTGCATGACGCTCTGAATGGGGAAAGCCTTTTGAGCCGGCATCATCGCTCCGCGTTCCCGCGGATCAGCGGAATGGACGCTGATGGCGATATGCACTTTTGTCGTGTCAAGAAGATCTTTCAGCTCCGGCAGTTTGCCGACGGTAGAGACTGTGATTCGTTTCGGACTCCAGTCGAATCCCCAGGGGGCTGTCAGAATATCAATGACTCTCTTCACTGCCTTGAAATTATCCAGGGGTTCCCCCATTCCCATGAAGACGATATTGGTCAGCGGATTCATTTCCGCCTCTCCGGGTTTAGCCTTCGGAGGTATGCTCAGAATCTGATTGATAATCTCGGCAGCCGTCAGCTGGGACTTAAAGCCCATCTTTCCAGTGGCGCAGAAATAGCAATTCATCTTGCAGCCCGCCTGCGAGGACACGCAAAGAGTCGCGCGGTCATGATCAGGTATATATACGCTTTCAATCCTTCTTCCGCCGGCTACGGGAAAGACATATTTCACCGTGCCGTCAGAACTCTTCTGCATCCCGGCGGGTGCAGTCCGTCCGACACAATAGCGTTCGCTCAGAAGAGCTTTGTTCTTCTTGGAGAGATTTGTCATCTCATCGAATGAGGCGGCGCGTTTCTGATAGAGCCATTGGGCGAGCTGCGTGCCGATAAAGGCAGGCATCCCTAATTCCTTGGCAACATCTCGAAGTTCGCTTTCTGTCAACCCGATGAGGGGGATGAGTTCCGTATTATCTGTGTTCATTTGAGTTCGTGGAGTTTATAAGTCTGTTCGCGGAGATATTTTCCAAGTTCTTCAGGATTAGCAAATTTCGCCTGCTCGTCGGGCATTATCGGCGTGCCGACGGATATATGCAGTTCCTTCCCTTTTTTCGAGAAGAGTTCGCGGGGGAGGAGGAGAGAGCGGAGAGGCCAGCAGGCGTGTCCGAGGAAATTGAAGAATTTGCGGTTGTTGCCGTGGAAATATATCGGAATGACGGGCACTTTCGCGCGCGCGATAATCTGAAGAATAGAGGGCTGCCACTCACGGTCGACGAGGAACCCCGTCCTATCCGTCTTGCTCATGGCGCCGGCGGGGAAGAAGCCGACGGGATGCCCCTCTTTCAGGCGGCGTAATGCGGCGCGGATGCCGTTGACCGACACTTTCCTTTTCGACGGATCGGAAGAAGCCATCGCATCGACTGTGATAAAGTTGGGGCGCATTGCCGAAAGCTTTCCGAGAATCATATTGACCATGACCTTATAATCCGGTCGCCGGCGGGTGACAAGGTTTATCAGTGCGATTCCGTCAATGGATCCGAAAGGATGATTGCTGACGGTGATAAACGGACCCTCCTTGAATTGATCCAGCACCTCCTCGTTGTCGACTCTGAGCGGGGTCTTGAACTCATCTTCTATCAAATGGCGTGCGAATTCCGGTCCGGGTGTGTCACACCATGCTCCATGAATGCGATTCACTTCATCAATCTGCAAAAGATGAAATATGCGTCGGATGAGTTTGTCGTGTCCCTTCAGTTTCGGAACGAGGCTGACCACATCATCCACAGTGATGGCATCGGGATGCACATCAAGATCGGAAAAATCGGCTTCTATTTTGCTATCCATATTACTCTTATGGCAATCAGCCGGAGACGTCATTGCAATGACGCTCCGGCTGATTTAATGGTTTGGGTATTGACTATTAGTCTGATTAGGGGAGCTTATCTTGGATTACTCACCGGCTTCAAACTTATAGATATTATTTTCAAATTTTTCGCCGCCGCGGAGCATCAGTTCAAGATTAGTGTTGAAGAGACGATTGAACTGCTGTTCGTAAGTAGCATCATCATAGGGGATGTTCTCTTTTGAATTGCCGTTGATAACGTAAGCGTATACGCCATCATCTCCTTTCACGAGGACAACCTTGCCATCCTTCTTGCTGCCTGCGATCTTGCCTGCAACTTTCGGGTCATTCACACCGGAGCGACCTGAGAAGCGGAACTGCTGAATCTGTGAGGGTTCAACGCCCATTGCAGAAGCGATAGCGGAGATTGAACCGGTCTTGCCTGCATACTGCTTCATCATTTCGTCGCCTGCCTTAGAACGGCGCACTTTATCTGTGAGGTAATTCTTCACCTGCTCGTTGGAGAGGGGAATGAACTCATCATATTCGCTGTTGACAGCCGCTACATAAAGAGCCGGAGCCGCAGCATCAGTTGATTCATAGATTTTAGACACTTCGCCGGGTTTGCCGTCGATCATCACCCATCTTACGACCTTGCGGCTGTCGGGGTAATACATATTGTAGCCCTGCATGCGGGGCACGGCGTTGCTGCTCTGAGTGAGCTGGAAGTTCTGGAGGTTATAGCCTTCCTTCTGTGCATTCTTCGCGAAATCCTTTGCATTCTTGTTCTGATCAAGGAATTTCTGAAGTTTTGCGCGAGTGTCGTTGACAGTCTTTGCAGAGGGCTGGAGAGTGTAATCCACCACGTCATATTCGTAAATCTCGATAGGAGCGGTCTGCTTTGCAAGCTGGGCGAGCACGGAGCCTTCGGGAGTTGACATGAGGCGGATGAACTTGCCGCCGGCGTTCTTCAGAGAATCGAGCTGATTCTGGGGGAGAGCGTTAGTTCTGCCGTTGTCGCCATATAGGGTGATCCATTGTTCTTTCTGAGCCATAACGCTATCAGCTGAGAACGCTTTTGAGATAGAGTCAACGGAAAGACCTGCATTGAGGCGGGCGAGGACAGCGTCGGGAAGATTATTGCCTGCCACCTGCACAATGTTGAGCTGAACGGAATCAACATCAAGAGTCTTCTTGCCCATTCTGACAACTGTGAAGCCGCGGAAGTTTTCGCTGACGATGCTGACAGAGTCCTTGGGTGCTGTAGTGACATAGTTCTTGATAGCACCGGCGGGGAGATCGGCAGCGCGGAGAGTGCGCTTTTCAATAGCGAGACCCTCTTTGCGGAGATCCTTGGTCAGCGTTGCGTTGCTGTCGCGAAGAGCTTTTGCTGTGGCGAGGGCGAGCTTTGAAGAAGCTGCGCGGTCGGCATCAGAGGGAGCTATGTTGACAGCGATGAAGTTGATGTCCTTAGTCGGTTCTTCAACTTTGAAGTTGCCCTTCTCCTCTTCGTAAGCTTTGCGGAGATCAGCGTCGCTGACGGGATATTTCTTTTCGTCGAGCTGACCATAGGGACGATATGCAAGAGTGAGCTGAGTCGTTTCTACGAAGTCATTGTAGAGAGCCTTCTTGTCGAGGTCGTTGGCTTTCACTGTAGAGCCGAGCAGGCTGATATACATCTGCTGCGCGATCTGGCGGGAAGCGTCAGCCTCAAGTGCAAGCCATGCTTTCTGAAGGGGCTCAACCTGACTCTGGGTGAGGTTGTTCTGCTTAGGATTGAAGATAACGTTGTGAGCCTGCTCCATAGAAGTGACGTTGACGTTGAGAGCAGCGAGCTGCTGCACGATCGCCATCTGCTCCTGAGAGGGCTGGGGATTCTGAAGAAGATAGCTGCGAAGCATTTCAGGAGATGCCTTGATGCCGAGTTCATCTACAGCTTTGTTGAGAAGCTGCTCCGAGATAAGCTGATTGAGAGCCATCTGGGGAAGGAGCTGAACATCGAAGTTAGCATACTGCTCGGGATTTGCGCGGCGTGCTTCTTCGAGGCGGCGGTTAAGCTCCTCGCGCTTGCGCTGATAATCAAGGTAATCGATTTTTTCTCCTCCGACTTTTGCTACAGTCGTGCGGTTGCCGAAGAGATTCCGGCCGTTAGTGATGGCGTCGCCAAGAATAAAGGCGAGAAGCGCCACGAAGATCACAATCAGCAGGAACACTGATTTGCTTCTGATTTTCTCTAATGTTGCCATTCGTTATATAGCTGATATATTTATTATTAGCGTTCTTTTAGGGGCGCATATACGCCCAAGCTTTCCCCGCAAAGGGCAAGTTCTCTCGCTCTGCGGGGTGCTATTACCTTGCAAAGATAGCTAATTTCGTTAAATTACGCAAGTTTTTCAAGGCTTGTTGATTAATTGGCAATTGAGATAGCGTCAAGGTTGCCGCCGAGGGCTTCGATTTCATCGCGGAGGGAGAGCGCGAGTTGATCGGCGTAGTTGAGTGCCGCATCATGATTGTTCTCTATTTCCCCTTCCATAATCGCCTCCTTGATGCTCTCTTTTATTGTGGCAATCACTTTTGACCCCGGGATGTGATAGCGCTCCATGATTTCATTGCCGTCTACGGGATTTTTCCATTTCCGATAATTGTCGGCGGCATTGATTTCATCCATTCTGACGCGCAGACGGGAGAAACCTTCGAGCTGGCGCTTCACTTTCTCCGGAATCTTTGAAGTGATGTCGGCTTCGCAAAGGAGCATGAGGGCTTCAATGTCATCGCCGGCGTCCGTGATGAGACGGCGAACACCGCTGTCGCTCACTCCGTCGTCAGCCACACTTTGCGGACGCATATGGAGTCCGACGAGTTTTGCCACAAATTTCATTTTCTCATTCAATGGCAGCTTCATCTTGCGGAAGAGTTTGGGTATCATCTTCTCTCCGATGAAGTTATGATTATGGAATGTCCATCCGAGTTTGGGGTCGTAACGCTTCACACGCGGTTTGGCTATGTCGTGGAGCAACGCAGCCCAACGGATCCATTCGTCGTCGGTCTTTTCCGCTACATTGTCCAACACCTTCAGCGTATGGAGGAAATTATCCTTGTGTCCTCTCCCTTCCTGAGTCTCCACACCCTTGAGTTCGCATAGCTCCGGGAAGATAAGCTCAAGCAAGCCACTCATGTCCAGAAGCTTGAAACCTACGGAGGGACGCGGACTGCGGATGATTTTCGAGAGTTCGTCGTTGATTCTCTCTTTTGTGATAATCTCGATGCGTTTGCGATTGCGCCTGATGGCATTAAACGTCTCTGGAACAATGAAAAATCCCAGCTGAGATGCGAAGCGGATTGCCCGCATCATGCGCAAGGGATCGTCGGAGAATGTGACGTCGGGATCAAGCGGGGTGCGGATGGATTTTGATTCAATATCGGCAATGCCGTCGAAGGGGTCGACGAGTTCTCCGAAACGCTCTGCATTAACGCAGATTGCCATGGCATTGATCGTGAAGTCGCGTCGCTGCTGATCATCTTCCAGAGTGCCGTCTTCCACGATGGGGTTTCGGCTTTCGCGATGGTAGGATTCCTTGCGTGCTCCGACGAATTCAAGCTCAAGATCTCCGTCGCGGAGCTGGGCTGTGCCATAATTGGCATATACGGCGACGCGGGGTTTTCTGCCGGTCTCTTCTGCAATGAGTTCCGCCACTTTCCGGGCAAGTTCAATGCCGCTGCCGACTGTGACGAAATCGGCATCCTTAGATGGGCGGTTGAGGAATATATCGCGGACGTAGCCTCCGACGACATAGGCTTCAAGTCCGAGTTCATCAGCGGCGCGTCCGACAGTGCGGAATGCCCGGTGAGACAAATGTTCTGAAAGATTTTTCATATAGTGTTCCTTCATCTGAATCAGTCCGGGAGGTCCCGGCGCAAGATTTACAAGAGGTTGATTATTTCTTCGTGGAAGGGGGTGAGGTTTTCAAGTCCGGAGGGGGTGACGACATAGCTGTTTTCAACTCCTACTGCTCCGACCTCGGGGATTACGAATTTGGGTTCGATGGCGAGGGTCATGTTCTCGCGCAGAATATCCTTGCAGCGTGGAGTGATGGCAGGCATCTCATTAAGTTCGATTCCAATGCCATGACCGATGAATGCGGCATGCTGACGATGACCCATAAAATATTCCGACAAACCTTCTTTCTCCACAATCTCCATGGCGTGGTTGTAGAGTCGGCACACCTCTGTGCCGGGGAGTGATATCTTTTCAAGTTCGCGGAGAATCCGGATGGAGCAGGCATGTGCTTTTCGGGCGAGAGGGCTGACTTCTCCGATACTCCAGACGCGGGTCATGTCGGAGTTATAGCCGTTGAAGTTGCCGTTCATGTCGACCATCACAGTCTGTCCCATACGCATGATTTCGCCGGAGGCTCCTCCGGGGACTGATGTGTCAACGCCGGCGCCACCCATTGCAAAGTCGTAGGGACTCGGTGTGTCCGCGTTCTCTCCGGCAATCACCGAACCCATGTTGATTTCCATGAGATTCCCGGCAACGCGCAGCGTCCCCAGGCTCCCTTCGAGGCGCAGAATGCGCTCTATCTCAATCTGGAATTCAAGGTCGGTCATGTCGCGCGAATAAAGACGTGCCACTTTTGAATAGACTGCCGCCTGATGAGTCCCGTCTTCACGGATCAGTTCGATTTCATAGGGTGTTTTGATAAGACGCGCTTTGCGCATTATGGGAGAGGCGTTGATAACTTCCGCATCAGGAAAAACTTTGCGCAGACGTTCGCAATCGCTCCATGTCAGGTCATCGCGTTCGATGCCTATGCGCGAGGGAAGAGGAATCCCGAGTTTCTCAAGTTCGGCAGGTATCTGCTCAGGTTTGCGGATATACAGCAGATTCTCTTCGGGACAGAAATTATTGGGGCGTATCACGAAATACAGCGTCCGCCCCTCCTTATTAATATATATATAGCCTCTGAAGAATCTTCCTGCGCAGTAATACACATTCGCATTTGAAGCGATAATAAGAGCATCGGCTCCCGATTCGGAGAGAATCGGAAGTAGTTTTCGCAAGCGGAGCTCCGTCTCTTGACGGAGCTCCTCGTTATTAAAGAAGTTTTGATTTTCAGTCATCACTTACTCATTGAGTTATTCATTGAGTTATTCACAGAGTTATTTTTTCAGCACTTTCTTGCCATTGACAATATAGATGCCGGGCTTAAGAGAAGAAATCACTGCCGGATTCTCGTTATGAGCCACGCGGATGCCGGACAGAGTGTAGATTGTCACTACTTCTTCAGCAGCTGCGACTTCCTCAACATTCTTCACGGCTGAAGAATCCTCTACGATATAATAGTAATCGAAGGGGCTGGAGTTTACGAACTCCGGATCGACTCCCTCAATCTGAGATGTATAGACACCGGAGAAGAGTCCGTCGGCAAGGCGCAGGCAGTAAGTGCCGGGTGCGGGAGTGAATGACTCAAGGGGTTCGCCGCTTTCAACATCGAAGAGATTAAGGATAATCATATCCGGGAAACATTCTTCTGTCTCGGGATTCTCATAGTTATTCTCGGGCACGAAGCGCACGCGGCAGAGTGAACGTGAGTCATCAACTATGCCATTTTCATTCACAGCGTACAAATTTGAGGAAGTGCGGTCGTTGGCAAAGAACTTCTCAAAGCTGTCCGGCATGTAGAGAATGAAGTAATCGAAAGATTCTACCGGGTAATCAGTCTCGGGATTGATTTCCGGCATGGGGATTGAGGGAATCTGATATTTGAAGAGGAGGGCTTCGTTCTTACGGCTTACGAAGTCAGTGGGGTCTGCAGCGTAGTTCGGACCGTAAGTGATGTATTCGAAGTAGCCGGCATCGACACGCAGACCAAAGATACCGGGTTCGATGAATATCTGAGAGATGCCGTCGGAAGTGCCGATTGTGAATACAACCTCATTCTCTTTGCCATCGCCGTTATAGTCCATGATGGAGTAGGCGGTTGTATACTGAGCGTCAGAATTGTCCTTATAGAACTCGAGTTCCAGAGAAGGATTGCTTGTGGCAACGATTTTGTCGGCGTCCGGGAAGGTCAGGACAATGTTCTCGATCTCGGGTACTACACCCGGAGTGGGGAGCACATTATAGCCGATATAAATCTGATAATACAATGTGAGGGCGGGAGTCAGGGCGCCCTCCTCGAATTTCCAGAAACCTTCGGGGATTTCGACTTTATAGATGCCGGTCTTATTCCATGTCGCACCTTTAAATACGACGCCGCCACCGATATTTGTCATGACATCGACACTCGAAGCGAGAGTCGTGTCGGCAGGGGTTTCCATATCGTTGAAATAGAGAAGAGCCGGAGTCGTGTTATCCGGGTTGGGCACGATGTAGGAGGAGAAATTCACTCCGACGTTGGAGACACCCTTCGGATAAGCCGAACCGGAAACTTCTACAAAACCCTGAGTGGGGAAAACTGCGCTGACACCATCCGGAAGGGGTTGGGGTGTGATCTCCAACTCAGGAGACTTCGCTGACATAGAGCAGGCTAAAAGAAGAGCCACAATGAGTAATAAATTCTTCATAGGCAAATAAAAAATTATTAATTGATATTATGGTTTATTTGCAAAGGTATAAAAAAAATTGTAACTTTGCGCACTAAATAAATTTTTTTGAGCTAAAAATAACATTAGATACGATGACTGATCCGAATCTTTCGACTCCTGAGAATGAAGTCGCTTCATCGACATCAAAGGTGCAGTCGGCTATAGCTGCTGTTAGTCTTGGGAATGTCTTGTCAATTGCGCTGAGGTTCTGGTATTGGATAGTGCTGTCAGTAATAGTATGTGTCAGCATTGCCGTTCTCTCCGTAAAGCGTACAGTGCCTCTCTATACGCGTACATGTGCCGTAATCATACGGGACGATGCGACGAGTGCTGTCGGATCGACTTCCGTCGATCTGTCAGAAATCGGAGTGGGAATAAGCCGAAGTGTGCTTACGGATGAAATGGCAACCCTGAAGAGCCCGGATTTGATGGAACAGGTGGTGAAAAAACTTCGCCTGACTGTAAATTATGCAACTCCCGGCATGTTCCATAATAATGTGCTTTACGGAAGTAACCTCCCCGTCACTGTCGACTTCCCCGACATCCCGGATGATGAGACTGCGTCTCTGACTGTGAATGTGGATGAAGCGGGAAAGCTCAGAGTGACCGATCTCGTGGTAAATAAAAAGCCTATGGCATTGCCGGCGGATGGTGCTATGGACTTCGGGTCTGTGATAGCCACTCCTTCCGGACGTATCATTGTGTCGAAGACTCCTTTCTTCCGTGAGGGTACGCCTTATACAGTCAATGTCAATCGCACTACTCTGGAAGCTGCAACCAAGAGATTCGAAGGTGAGATATCGGTGGATCAGGCTAACAAGAAATCATACGTTGTGGAAATCTCCTGTCTGGATGCGTCAATTCAGAGAGGTGATGAAATCCTGACCTCTCTCGTGAACGCCTATAATCAGGACTGGATCAAGGGCAGAGCGGAAGTCGTCGCTATCACATCCAACTTCATTACCGACCGTCTGAATGTTCTGGAAAGCGAGCTGGGTAGTGTCGACACTGAAATCTCCTCATTCAAGAGCTCGAACCTTATTCCTGATCTCGGACAGGCTTCCTCTATGTATATGCAGCAGAGTAATTCGTCGAGCAATCAGATTATGCAGCTTTCCAATCAGCTGCAGATGGCGCGTTATCTCCGCACATTCATCAACACGGAAGGACGCAACAACACGGTGCTCCCGGTCAATACGGGTATCGGGTCAAGCAATATTGAGTCGCAGATTGCAGAGTATAACTCTTTGATGATTCAGCGTAACACTCATCTGAGCAATACTTCCGTAAATAACCCCCTCATCGTTGACCTCGATTCGCGTCTGGCAGCTCTCAGAAGCTCGATCCTCTCATCACTCGATAATCAGATCATGGCGCTGACCAATAATATCGGCAGCCTTGAGCGCAATGAGCAGACCGCCAATGCCCGCGTCGCTGCCAATCCCCGGCAGGCTAAGTTCCTTCTTACAGCAGAGCGTCAGCAGAAGGTGAAGGAATCGCTCTATCTATATCTTCTCCAGAAGCGCGAGGAGAGCGAACTTTCTCAGGCATTTACATCAGTAAATACGCGCCTTATCAGAAAACCGACCGGCAGCAACGGACCGACCTTCCCGAAGTCATCCCAGACTTACATGATGGGATTCATTATCGGTCTGCTGATTCCTTTCTGTCTCATCTATCTCATCGAGATTCTGAATACCCGTCTGCGCGGAAGAAAGGATATTGAGGATACTAATCTCCCGATTATCGGTGAGATTCCCGAGTTCCAGCATGAAAATGCCAAGCTCAGACATAGATTCATCAGTCCGTCGAAGATGCGTGATGAACTTCCGGTGGAAGATGACGTGATTGTGGAAGAGGGTAGCCGCGACCTTGTGAACGAAGCATTCCGAGTGTTGCGTACGAACATCAGCTTCATTACAGCGGAGAGCATCCCCTGCGTTGCAATGTTTACGAGCTTCAACGCCGGTTCGGGTAAGACATTCATCACTCTTAACTCGGGTATCTCTCTAGCCCTGAAGGGTAAGAAAGTGCTCTGTATCGATGGCGACCTCCGACGCGGTTCGCTCTCGCGTGTCGTAAAGAGTCCGAAACATGGTATTGCAGAATATCTCAACGGCTCGACCCGCGATGTCAACTCTCTCATCATAAAGGGTTCGTTGACTCCGAATCTGAGCATCCTCCCGGTCGGCACATTCCCGCCGAACCCGACAGAGCTTCTTGAAAGCCCGCGTTTCAATAATCTTATCGATTATCTGCGCACTGAATATGATTATATATTCATCGACTGTCCGCCGGTAGAGATGATGGCAGATGCCCAGATTATCAATAATGTAGTCGACCGCACATTCATCGTGCTTCGTGTCGGACTCTTTGAGCGCTCCATGATTCCCGAACTTGAGAGAATCTATCAATCCAAGAAGTATCGTAACATCGCCATTATCATCAACGGCGCAGACACTAAGTCGCGTTACGGCAGCTACTATCGCTATGGTTATGGTTATACCCGCAAGAATTACAAGGATTATAAGGGTTATAATCAGAGCCTGTCGAAGGGTAAGAAAAAATAATAACGACCTCATAAAAATGCCGCCTGCTCCGCAAGTGATTGCGGAGAGGCGGCATTATTTTTGATATTACGGAGAGGAGTGACTTTGGTGGATATCGCGTAGTGACTCCGGTAGTTTAATATTATAATCCTTAATCATATAAATTCTTTTCATACTGCCTATGGATTTTTTACATCAACTTGATTTCCGCCCCGCTTCGCTGGGGGTTATTAAGAGTTATTCGGCAGCTAAGTTCAAGGCTGATCTTATTGCCGGCATCGTGGTCGGCATCGTGGCGCTTCCGCTGGCAATTGCTTTCGCGATAGCTTCGGGAGTGAACCCGAGTGTCGGACTTATCACTGCCATAATCGGCGGATTCCTGGTTTCGGCTCTTGGGGGTAATTCTGTACAGATCGGAGGTCCGACAGGTGCTTTCATCATTATTGTCTATAATATTATCTCTCTTTATGGGCTTTCCGGACTGGCTATCGCTACTTTCATGGCGGGATGCCTGCTCGTGATGATGGGTGTATTCAAACTTGGCACTGTCATCAAGTTTATTCCCTATCCTATTGTAGTGGGATTCACAGCCGGCATTGCGCTGACAATTTTCTCAACTCAGATGCCCGATTTCTTCGGACTCTCCATTAGCGAGAAAATTCCTGCGGACTTCATCGGTAAATGGGGTGTCTATTTCCGTAACTTCGCGTCCGTCGACTGGATGACTACGATTGTCGGTGTCGGTTCGTTGCTGCTGATTATCTTCACTCCGAAAATTTCCAAGCGTCTTCCGGGAGCATTGGTGGCAATCGTAGTGATGACTTTCTTTGTATGGATTATGAATCGTTTCGGTTACTTTACCGAGGTCGAGACAATCGGAATGCGTTTTCAGAATCTGACAACTGATATTCCGCATCCGCATTCCATCGGAATCAATATGGAGAGTATAAATCTGCTTCTTCCATCGGCGTTCACAATCGCTATGTTGGGAGCGATCGAGAGTCTGCTCTCGGCTACAGTGGCAGACGGCGTGACAGGGAGCAAGACCAATTCCAATACTGAACTTATCGGACAGGGCATAGCGAATATAACTGTGCCTTTCTTCGGGGGTATCCCGGTGACCGGAGCTATAGCGCGAACGATGACCAATATTACCAACGGCGGACGTACACCGGTAGCCGGAGTTATTCATGCTCTCGTGCTTCTTCTGGTCTATCTTTTCCTTATGCCTCTGATTAACCTCGTGCCGATGGCATGTCTGGGAGCAGTGCTGATTGTCGTGTCATATAATATGAGCGGCTGGCGCACTGTCATCGGTATATTCAAGAATCCGAAGAGTGATATCTCAGTGCTTGTCGTCACATTCCTGCTGACTGTCATATTCGATCTTACAATTGCGATTGAAATGGGTCTGCTGCTGGCTATCGTGTTGTTCTTGAAGCGTGTGATGGAAAATTCAGATGTGCGAGTTTATGGCGAGCAGCTTGATGCCGCCGAGGGATCTGACCTGACTACCCATGAAGTGCTCCATATCTCAAAGGGGGTAAGTGTATATGAGATTGACGGACCATTCTTCTTCGGCGTGGCAACGAAGTTTGAGGAAGTAATGCGCTCAACGAGTATGAAAGAGAAGCCCCTCGTGCGAATCATCCGCATGAGAAAGGTGCCGTTTATTGATGCTACGGGAGTTCATAACCTTGAGATTCTTATTCGCAGCTCTCAGGAGGATGGCGTAGAGATCGTATTGTCCGGTGTCAATGAAGGTGTGTCAGCAGTATTACATAAAGCCGGTATCGACAAACTTATCGGTTCGGAACACATCTGTCCGCATATATCTGTTGCAGTAGAGATGGCTAACAAGTTGGCTGCCACTATGGCTCCGAAATTATAAAACATATATTAATATGGAAGCATTAAATATTAAGGGGGTAATATTTGATTATGGCGGCACTATCGACTCGGGCGGAGAGCACTGGAGCGAAGTGATTTATCGCGGATGGAAGAAAGCAGGGCTTGACGTAGAAAAGTCCCTTTTCAGGGATGCGTATGTATTTGCAGAACGCGAGTTGGCGAAAGTGCGCCACATTATGCCTGACGATGACTTTCTTTCCCTTTTGCAAAAGAAGATGCGCATAGAACTCAGCTATCTCGTAGAGAATTCCGATATAAAAATAGCTGATATAGATGAAAAGGCAGACGAAATAGCCGGATATTGTGATGATGCTGCAAGGGGGTGGGTCGAGCGCGCGAAGCCGGTGCTTCAAAAGCTTCATGCCCGTTATCCCATGGTGTTGGTCAGCAACTTCTATGGAAATGTGGAAGCTGTGTTGCGTAGCTATGGTCTTCTTGAATATTTCAAGGAGATAGTAGAGAGCGCAGTCGTAGGAGTGCGCAAGCCTGATCCCGAGATTTTCCGTCTCGGAGTAAGAGCTCTCGGACTTCCGGCAGAAGAGATAGTCGTGATAGGTGACAGCTATAAAAAAGATATTGAGCCTGCTGAGAAGGCAGGGTGCAAGGCGATATGGATAAAAGGGAAGGGTTGGACTGATGAGGAGGATGCCATAGAATATCCCCGGATTATAAAATCGCTCGAGGAATTGCCTGCCATTCTCGGAGTCTGACCGAACATTTGTAGCAATTTGACAAAAAATGTTAACTTTAAGCTGTTAGCTTGATTTGCATATTTTAACAATTAATGTCTAAATAGGCATTATATTAATATTAATTAAGTAAATCAACTTATTGTTAACATTAATTAACAAATGTGTATGCAAATTTTATTAAGTTTTCTTTGTCAAGTGAGAATTTAACTATAATTTTACGCCGCGAATCCCCTTAACGGGGAGGGCGCAGAAAAGAAAACAAAAAACAACGACATAAACTTTAAAGAAATTATGGCAGAAAAAGCAAAAGCACCCAATGGTAAGTTAGGTGTTATGATCGTCGGCCTCGGCGCTGTGAGCACAACATTTATCACAGGCGTATTGATGGCTCGTAAGGGTCTTGCAAAACCCGTTGGTTCAATGACACAGTACGACAAGATTCGTGTAGGTCGCGGAGCTGACAAGAAATATCTGAAATATAAAGACATCGTGCCTTTGGCAGATCTTAATGATATCGAATTTGCGGCATGGGACGTATATCCCGAGAATGCTTACGAATCAGCAATCAATGCAGAAGTTCTGAAAGAGAAAGATATCGAGCCGGTAAAGGAAGAGCTCGTGAAGATCGTTCCTCTCAAAGCTGCATTCGACAAGAACTATGCGAAGCGTCTTGAAGGCAACAATGTAAAGGATGCCAAGACTCGCTGGGACATGGTAGAGCAGATTCGTGAGGATATCCGTAAGTTCAAAGAGGAGACAGGCGTAGAGCGTGTTGTAGTTCTCTGGGCGGCTTCTACAGAGGTTTACGTTCCCGTTAACGAGAAGGTGCACTATAAGCTTGAAGATCTCGAAAAGGCAATGAAGGATAACGATGTTGAAAACATCGCTCCCTCAATGTGCTATGCATACGCAGCTCTTAAGGAGGGTGCTCCCTTCATCATGGGTGCTCCTAACACAACTGTCGACATCCCGGCTATGTGGGAGCTCGCAGAGCAGACCAAGATGCCGATCGCAGGTAAGGACTTCAAGACAGGTCAGACTCTCGTGAAGTCAGGCTTCGCTCCGATCATCGGCACTCGTTGCCTCGGTCTGAATGGCTGGTTCTCTACCAACATTCTTGGCAACCGCGATGGTCTCGTGCTCGACGAACCCGCTAACTTCCGTACTAAAGAGGTGTCAAAGCTTTCTACACTGGAATCAATCCTCGTGCCCGAAGAGCAGCCCGATCTCTATGGTCATGGCAATGACGAAGACACTCAGTATTATCACAAAGTGCGTATCAACTACTATCCCCCGCGCAACGATAATAAGGAGGGTTGGGATAACATCGACATCTTCGGCTGGATGAACTATCCGATGCAGATCAAGATCAACTTCCTCTGCCGCGACTCAATCCTTGCAGCGCCTCTCTGTCTTGACCTCGTTTTGCTCAGCGACCTCGCTGCGCGTGCAGGTCGCTACGGCACTCAGCGCTTCCTCAGCTTCTTCCTCAAGAGCCCGATGCACGACTATACAGAGGACGAAGTGCCCGTCAACCATCTCTTCCAGCAGTATGTAATGCTGAAAAATGCTATCCGCGAAATGGGTGGCTACGAGGCTGACGAAGAAATCGATTAATTCAAAACTCAGCTGAAGGTCGCCGCAGATATCATCAGAGTGACCTAACTGAGACAACTGATATTTCGGGGGTGTGCCTGTCAGGGTCACACCCCCGATTTTTAATATAGATTTAATCATTGCTTACTTATGAGAATAGACATACTGACAGTCCTCCCGGAGATGTTTGAATCTCCGCTTAACTGTTCGATTCTTAAACGCGCGCAGGATAAAGGTCTTGCCGAAATCCATGTGCATAATCTGCGGGATTATACGATTAACAAGCACCGCAAGGTGGATGATTATCCCTTTGGAGGGGAGGCGGGAATGGTGATGAGTGTTCAGCCGATTGATGCGTGCATCTCAAAACTCAAATCAGAACGGACCTACGACGAGATAATCTTCATGACTCCTGACGGAGAGACTTTTGATCAGCCGATGGCGAATTCTCTTTCACTTCTGGAAAATGTCATTATTCTATGCGGTCATTATAAAGGAGTGGATTATAGAGTCAGGGAGCATTTCATAACGAAGGAGATTTCTATCGGAGATTATGTTCTTACCGGTGGAGAATTGCCCGCTCTTTGTGTGACTGATGCACTCGTCCGTCTTATTCCCGGAGTAATAGGGGATGAGCAATCGGCATTATCGGATTCCTTTCAGGATAATCTTCTCGCGCCTCCCGTCTATACCCGCCCTGCAGACTACAATGGCTGGAAAGTTCCCGACATACTTCTAAGCGGGCATGAGGCGAAAATCGCCGAATGGCGTTATGAGCAGGCAATGGAAAGGACAAAACGTCTGCGTCCGGATCTGCTGAAATAATACGTGAGACGTAGGCGAAGCCGGGTGTCAGTGTAACCCCCCTTGTGGAATTGTAATGCTCCCACGTTCAGATCTCACCGATGCACGCCCGCTTCCTACACAACCCGCGGAGCGGGTTGCCTCACCATTAACCGGGTTGAAGCCCCAAGGGCTGAAACCTGCGGATTGTAAAATATCATCCAACCCGCTCCGCGGGTTGTTACGCGTACTACATGTGCTAAACCGTGGACAGCGCTATCGTACGCAAGGGGCAGTCAGAAAATCCGTGAAATCCGTACAAATCAGTGAGACGCAGGCGTAGCCGAGCGTCAGTGTGATCCCCTTCCGAAGAAATTATCGCCCTCATCAAAAAATAAAAATCCGTGAAATCCGTCAGCATCCGAGCAAAAAAGTCCGTGTGTAAATAAATCCATTCAAATCCATAAGAACTCATGCGATAAGTAGGTAATAATAGATATCTATGGGATTGTTTTGGATTATGACAACACGGATCTTTTTGCTCGGATGCTGACGGATTTCACGGATTTTTTATATAATTCCTTGCCGAAAGTGGTTGGATTAATACTGACACTTGGCTTCGCCTCGTGTTTACGGGATCTCACGGATAAGACAGAGAGGGGCATAATCGCCAACCGGAGCGGGTTGCCTCACTGAGAAACCTCCACCCCAACGAGCTCCGCGCGGTGATACTCCGGTTAGGCAACCCGCTCCGCGGGTTGTTCCGCGTCCATGTGACACAAAAGAGTAGCTTTTTCGGAATATCAAACTGAATCCAGTATTTGCTAATTGCTCATATACAGTGAGATAATCGCTATAAAAAGGTTGGGATTCAGTTTTAGCAAAAAGAATAAAACAACAAAAGATAAAAAAATGTTAAATTCCATGATAGATTTTTTTTCGCAGTTGTTATAATTACATAGAAACGATAAAAACTATAAGCTATGACTGATTCAACTTTTAAACAGAGACTTCTTGGATTGCAAGGCAACCTTCTTAACTTTGCATATCAATTGACAACAAATCGTGAAGCTGCTCAGGATCTGGTGCAGGACACAACCCTCAAGGTTCTCGACAACGAAGAGAAATACGTTGATAACGTAAATTTCAAAGGATGGGTATTCACCATCATGAGAAATATCTTCATCAACAATTATCGTCGTCAGGTACGCAGCGCGACAGTCGTTGACACAACAGAAGACCTCTATCATCTCAACTGCTCTCAGGAGAGCGGACTCAGCACTCCCGAAGGTTCGTTCGCAGCCGGTGAGATTTCAAAGGCTATCAATGATTTCTCGGAAGAGTATAGAGTGCCCTTCAGCATGTATATTGCAGGTTACAAGTATAGCGAGATTGCTGAAAAGATGTCCCTTCCTCTGGGTACAGTGAAAAGCCGCATATTCTTCGCGCGCAAGCGTCTTCAGGTTCTTCTGAAAGACTATCGTTGAGAAAGCACGCTGCTTACGTTGAGAAAGCACGCTGCTTAAACCAGGGCGGAATTCAGGGACGGAGTGCCTGAAAATCTCCTCAACCGGCATCAACGCCGTAACAGGGGAAACTCGCCTCAAGAAAAAAGCATACATACAATAAGAAAATATACAGACTATTATAGTTTTTATCGCCTAAAAAGTGCGTCCCCGCTCGGGATGCACTTTTACTTTGTGCATAAGCGGAGGCATGTCTGAGGTCACCAACCCGCGGGAGCGGGTTGCCTAACCGGAAGCATCAACGCAAACAAGTACTGAGCACTGAGTACTGAGCACTGATACAGCAGTTAGGCAACCCGCTCCCGGGTTGGATGATAGTGTATCAGGTTACAAGTCCGCAGGTTTCAGCCCTTTTGGGCTGAAACCCGCGGTTAACGGTGATGTAACCCGCTTCCGCGGGTTAGTGTAGGTAGCGGGCAGGCAGAATATATGATTTAGCGACAGTAATAAAATTTTATAGAGATTCCTAAATAGGTACGATGAATCTTGTAAAATAATTCTAAATTCATGATTTGCATATTAAAAAATATTAATTAACTTTGCGGATATATAAATTTTTTTCTAAACTAACTTTTAAAATGATTAATTCCAAGCATCTCAAGGTAGCAACGCTGCTCCTTTTCATCCTTTCCAGCTTATTGGTCAGGGCGAAACATCCGGATATCAAGCTGGCGGAAGAGAGTATTTCTTTTTCTTACACGTTTGACGATTTAGAGATCCATCGATCAACTAATGATCCCTCTGCACTATCTTTTATAATACCGGGGTTTCAAAACATTATTGGGACCGGACTGCCCGCTCTGCCTAAAAGGGTAGAAAAATTTATAGTACCTGAAGGCTACTCAATCGGTGAGCTTCAAGTCATCGAAAAGTCTGACACTATTTATGGGGAGTGTCTTCCTGCAAAAACTTTACACTCCAATAGCTTTGAGGGAGAATTTTCCGATCAGCCTATCACTCCATATTCTGGTGTTTGGCCAATGACCTCTGTTCAACTTGAATCAACCGGAATATACAGAGATCAGCAAATTGCACGAATCTCAATAATGCCCGTGAGATATGACTACACAAATAAATGTTTTATCCAGTCTCTTGAGTTGACCTATAATATTACGCTTGTCCCCAATGCGATGTGTTTGACAGACAATTCCTCAGTAATCAAACATAATATTAATCCTGAGAATTTAAAATCAAAACTGACCATTCCTCCTTTTACTGATGTGCTCCAGCCGGCAATTGAGACTCGACCACCAAATCCTGAAGACGATCCTGTTTATTATGGAACGGCATGTGAGAAGATACTCATAATTTGTCCCCAAGATTTGAAAGAGCAAGCTGAGAGACTTGGAAAATGGAAACAGAGAATGGGATATTCTTACGAAGTATACACTCCGTTAAATGAAACTGATTTGTATGATCCGAATTTAACACAAACTCTTATAAAAAATAGATATTCTTCAGAACGTAATCTTGAATATGTGATTTTATTTGGTAGTGGAGAACGTATTATTCCGTTTAAAAGTCCTATAACTGTAGAGTTTGCTGTTACTCAAGACCGTGTTACAACAAAAGTTCCCAGAACACCCTATACTGATTTTTACTTCGGATGTATGGATGGTGAAAAAGACCTATTTGCAGATGTTTGCATTGGTCGTATTCCTGCATACAATGAAGGAGAAGCAAGAATTATGGTGGATAAAATTATTAATTATGAAAAAGAACCTCCATTAGAAGCAGATAACTTTTTTAATACCGGACTGCATATTTCCGAATGGGATCATAATTTCATTTGGACCTCAGAATGGTTTTATAATTACATGGAAGATCGAAATTTTAACATCGACAGAGTTTATTATGCAAATTTAAAGAACGGACATCCCAAGACTTACATCGATGGCACTCCTCTTCCCTTAGAATTACAATACCCCAATTTCAAATGGGATGGGACAGCTAAAGATATTCAGGATAAATGGAATGAGAAAGGCTATAACTATGTATTGTGCAGAGGTCATGCGAATGTAACTCAGTGGACTAATATGATATTCGATAGTAGCCAAGCATATTTATTAAAAAACGGTAATAAATTACCATTTGTGTTTAGTATCAATTGTTTATCCGGGGCATTTTACGATGGTCAATCATATCGAACACGATCTTTATGCGAACGCCTGCTAACTAACCGACGAGGTGGAGCAATTGCGGTTATTGGAGCATCAGACTATTCCTGCGATGAATATAACGATATCATAACAGCTGCATTAATGTATGGCATTAATCCCGATGCCTTTGGTTCAGATTTTGTACTTCCGGGAATGGATATGATGTGGGGAAGATTTGGAAATGAATATTTTCAATTCGGAAGATTATTGGAATACGGTCGAGAATTAATGCTTGAACAGATTGTACCTAAAGATGAAAGTTTGGATACAGAGAAAGAACCTCTAACTTGGAAAAACTACTACTACAACAGAGATGTATATAATGTTTTGGGTGATCCAACACTGAGAATGTATCTCGGACGCCCGAATATTATAAATGTAGAAGATGTTATGTCTGGTGCTTCACAGCCCAAATATGATAGCCGACGCATCATTATTGCAGGTAAAAATGGCACGACCGGGTACCTTACTGATTTTAAAGAATGGGGTCCCAAAATGGTTGTTCCGGGAGATTCTACCATTTCTATAATCGGGAATAAATATGTACCGGTTTTAATGGAAGAATATCAAGCTAAGAATGTCAATATGACTGGAGAAGGTAAAATATCTTTTTCCAATATCTCCAAGAGTGGGAATGATATAAATGTTATTTTAACTGATATTCAACCAAACACAGAGATCGCTATATATAATGTAGTAGGAGATGAGATATATAGTCAAAATATTAATGACAAGAATATCACAATCTCCAAGGTAGGGAATGGCTTTAAAATCATCACTTTAAAAGTTGAGGGGGAAATTGTGGATTATAAAAGAATATATTAACATAATTAATACTGTCAATAAATGAAATTTCTAAATATATTTATTTTAGGTATAGCCATCAGTGTGATTAATACGGCGATGGCACAAAACACAGTCGTGGCATATGACGATCCGGAATATATCATGGGATGGGATGAGGATTGTGTTAAAAATCACATGACAACCTATAGAGTGGAAAAGAATGTAATTCTCACATTATTGGGGGATGAAATGTACACTTCCGGAATAAAAGTTAATTTAGGTGGACGTATTCTCAATTTCAGAATCCGCTCAGAGGAGAAGCTTCGAGGTGAACTCTTTGATGACGCTTGTTGGATAGATGAAATTGAAGGAAGAACGCCTGATGTCCTCGAAATTCCGGAATACGTGGAATATAATGGGAAATCATACGAGATTATTGCATTAAACAATACCTGTCTTAGTGTTAAAAAACTAGTGCTCCCCTCCACTTTACGATACTTAGGTCCTTCCTCTTTTTCTATGGGAGGTGTAGTCGATCATTATTATAAAAAGGGGGGATATGGTATTGACTTTGGGAATTCTCTCGAAATTATAGATACTTTGGCTCTTGAGATAGTGGGAGCAAGAAAACTTGAATTTCCTTCGTCATTGATTGAGATTAGGAAGAAAGGGGTTACAAATTGTCGTCAGCTGAAGGAGCTGATTCTCAATGAAGGAGTCTCTACTATCTGGCAGAATAACTTTACTAATTGTCTGGAACTTGAAGAGCTAAAACTTCCTCATACTCTTCAAGGTTTGGGAGAGGGATGTTTTAGCAACTGTCCGAAACTTAAAAAAGTAGATTTAGGCAGATTTTGCAGTGGCTCTGGCTGTTTTAATGATTGTCCAGCTATTGAGGAAATTACGGTTCGCCTGAAAATGCCATACGGTTTAAAAGAAGGTTTTGATAAGGTTGATAGAACTACCTGTGTATTAAAAGTGCCTTACGGCAGAACAGAATATTATCGTCAAGCAGAGGGCTGGAAAGACTTTGTAAATATTGTGGAACTTCCGGAAGAAGAGACAGGTGTTTCCTCAATTCGCAATGACCACACCTCTCAACATGTAATCCCTATAGAAAATGGAATCTACACAATCTCCGGTATAAAAGTGGGAGCTGAATCCGCTCTTCAAAAGGGACAAACCTATGTGGAAATCAAAGATGGAAAGCCCTATAAATTTATAGCTGAATAATCAGAAACCTACCAAGGAAGACAGAAGCACCAGCAAACGGGTGCTTCTGCTTTTTTAGGTATAAGTACTAATCAATAATATAAAAAGAGTTTTTGAAGTAGTAAGTGCGTTTCATTGCAGTTCAAAATAATGATCCAAAAAATGATTTGTCGTTTTGCAAATTTTGGCGATTAGTTTTGCAGAATGAGGGGATATTGATTAATTTTGTAAAATCCAGTGATTCAGCTTCGGGTAAAGCGTTAACAGCGGGGTTATCCCGGGGGCGAAAATCCGAGGGATAGATAATGGAAAATTGCGGGTAAACAAAATGAGTAAAACTGCCAAAAAATTATCGTTCTGGGTTAGACGAAGAAGTCATCTGCCGGTGTTGGTCATCGGTTCGTTGGTCATATTGGTTCTATTCTTCAATGAGGAGACGAGTGTTAAGCTGAATGTGGAATATCAGAATCAGATCAATGAACTCCGGAAAGAAATAAAGCTTAATGAAGACTCGGCGCGTTATTACAGGGCGCGCAGAGAGGCAATCGAAAGCGGTAGGGCAGATCTGGAGGAAGTGGCACGCGAACAATTCCACATGCAGCGTCCTTCGGAAGATGTCTATTTGATTAAATAAGCAAGTGGCATCTAAAATTATATTTATAGCATATAATGGCACAGAAAAATAAAAAAGAAACAATAAAAATCGATGGTGCAGCCATTGAGGCTCGCAGAAAGAAGATGGAGGCTGTCTCCACATTCGGACTTATTATCATTGCCGTAGCGATGTTCGCTCCTTTCGTGTCATTTAATACGGGGGGAGGCATCAATTGGCTGAGCGTGGGTAAATGGATTTATGCGGCGGGTGCGCTGATTTTTACATTTGCAAGACTCGTCAGTGTGAATGATCCGCGCGACAGTCTGCGTCTGCGTCGTCTCCGCCGTCTGGAGTTCTGGGCGGGAATGGCTTTTTGTGTGGGAGCCTTTTTCTGGTTTTATAACGAAAGTAAATTCTCATCCAATCCCTTTGTCGGTCCGCTTGCGATTGTGCGCGACACAGTTCTCTTCTCTCTTGCAGGTGCTACGATTCAGGTAATAGCCTCCTGGATGATAGCATTCCGACAGAACAAAGAGAAAAAGGAGCATGGCGGAAAGTAAGTTTCTTGCTCTCGACTGCGGAAATACCCGGATAAAAGCTACCCTTTTGAGTGGCGGAGCGCCTGAACGTCTTGTCTTCAATTATGATGATATAGAGAGTCTGGCGAAACTTGCGGGATCGGAAGATGTAGGGGATGTCGCGATGTCGGCTGTAGGCAGAGTTGATGTCCGTCTCGTTGAGACATTGCGTCAGGCTGCCGGCGATCGATTCCTGTTGCTGACTCCCCGGATGGAGATGCCGATCGGAATACAATATGATAATCCGGCGGCTCTGGGGCTTGACAGAAAGGTGGCGTGTGTGGCAGGGGCAAAGCTCTACCCGGGTGAGAGATTGCTTATCATTGATGCCGGGACAGCGCTGACCAAGGATGTCGTAGGGCAAGACGGCGATTTTCTCGGAGGGTCAATATCTCCGGGATTGCGAATGAGATTTGAATCGCTCCATGCAGGGACTCATCTTCTGCCGGATGTGAGTCCGGACGGGGAAGAAGAAATTCGGAATCTCGGAAGATCGACGCGCGGTTCGCTTCTTGCCGGTGCAGCCGGAGGGTTGCTTGATGAGGTCGAAGCGGCGATTCGCAGGGAGGGGCGCTGCGGGGCAACTCGGGTGCTCTTCTGCGGGGGAGATGGCGAATGGGTGATGAATCATTTGGATGGAGAAGAGTTAGGAGGAATGAAATTAGAATATCATCCCGATCTGATAGCTATCGGACTTCGGGAAATATATAGACATCATGAAGAAAATCTTTAGCAGAATATGCCGCATGGCGGCATCTCTGGCGATTCTTTCCGGAGTCGCATTCGGAGCAACAGAGTTGAAAGCGGACGTAGTCACTCCGTATTCAATGTATGGCTACGGCGTCATCGGCGACCGCGCTACATCCTATCAGCGTCAGATGGGCAGCGTCGGTTACGCCATGCGTTCCGGCAGGCAGGTGAATGTAATGAATCCGGCATCCTACGCTGCAATTGACTCGCTGACCTTTCTTTTCGATATGGGTGCGGATATCTCATTCCTTTGGAGCGAAGAGAACAATTCAGCCGGCAAAAAGCAGCGCGACCGACAGACCGGAGGCGGGCTGGACTATCTCACAATGCAGTTTCCGATAGGTAAGTATATGGGAGGATCGATCGGTATGCTCCCCTATACGAATGTCGGCTATTCCTTTGGTAATGAAATCGCACACGGAGCTGTGGAGAACTCCGGCAGAGGTGGCATCAATCAGGCATACATCGGTTTTGCCGGGCAATTCAAAGGGGCGGCGCTGGGCGTAAACGTTTCCTATGATTTCGGCAATATTATCAACGATTACTACGCCACTCCAGAAAACAGCGGGCAGTCGCTGACTGAGCGTGTGATGCAGATTCGCGACTGGAACATCGTCATCGGTGCGCAATATACAGCCAAGCTTGATCGGGAAAATTCGCTGAGCTTCGGTCTGACCTATTCTCCGAAGAAATCACTTCATGGCAAAACCTGGGTCACAACTCAGGAACTCCGCTCTGATGCGGCGGCTGACACAATCGGCTCCATCGGACTTAAGGGCAATTTCGAGATGCCGACTACAATCGGCGCAGGAGTAAGCTTCAAGCATGAGCGCTCCTCAAGATGGATGATGGAATTTGACGTCACCTATCAGGAATGGAGCAAAGTGAAATATTCCGGCATACCATTGCTGCCCGATAAAAACGGCATAGGTCAGACTGACGGACTGGCATTTTCAGGAATGAAATTTTCCAACCGAATGCGCTATGCCGCCGGCGGCGAATGGGTGCCGAAGATTCGCGGCAACTATGCCGAGAGAATGGCTTATCGCATAGGTGCATATTATTGCGATGATTATCTGAAACTTGATGGCAATCGCGTACGCGAATATGGAGTGACATGCGGTGTCGGGCTTCATACACCTCAGGATAAGACCATGATTAATATCGGCTTTGAATGGAAAAATCGCCGGGCATATCCCAATCAGCTTATCGGCGAAAACTATTTCAACATAACCTTAGGTGTGAACTTCAACGAACTCTGGTTCTGGCAGCGTAAGATTCGTTAAGGAGCGGTAGACCTCAATGGGAATGAAGGAGGAGAGAATAAGGGTTGGCTCCGGATTTGGAATGCGTTGGTTGACTGCCGCATTCATCGTCATGATTCTCGGAGGAATGACCGGAAGCGGATGCACTGAAGAGACCAAGATAGATGTCGCCTCAAAGATGGATACGCGCCGGATGCCGACAATGACAACACGCAATATCTCCACGCTCATCAGCGATTCGGGGGTTACGCAATATAAAATAGTCGCCCCTCTTTGGGAGGTATATGATGAAGGGGCAAATCCACACTGGAAATTCCCCGAAGGTATATATCTGAGAAAATACGACAGAAAATTCAAAGTAATAGCCACTATCGCTGCCGACTCTGCCACATTCTTTAAAAATGAACAGCTGTGGCGATTGGATGGCAGGGTTGAAGTGACGAAATATCCCAAGGAACTGTTCCTTTCCCAACAGGTGTTCTGGGATCAATCGAAGGGGAGGGTATATAGTGATTCCTTCATCCATATAGAAAATGCCACGCATGTGATGGAGGGTATCGGATTTACAGCCCGGCAGGACTTTTCCGAATATCGGATCACTCGCCCGCTGGGGATATTCCCTGCCGACAGAAAAGATCTGGCAGGGGGAGCAGGATCTGCCAATCCGGGTCACGCCGCGCCTCAGCCGGGCAGCCGCGGATCAATAGATCCCATGGTTTCTCATAATAGTAGATAAAGCAATGGAAATAACGACAGCACTTATAATAACTATATTAGCAGTAATTTTCTCCGCTCTTTTTTCCGGATCGGAAATTGCATACGTGCAGTCCGATAAAGTTAAGATGGAGATTGATGCCACGGATGGAGGGTTGGTCAATCGCTTGATTAAACGATTTTCCAGACACGAGGATATGTTCATATCCACTCTTCTTGTCGGTAATAATGTAGTGCTGGTAATCTATGGTATCACATTCTCCATACTCGTCAACCCGTTGCTTGAGAAATGGCTCGATCATAATGACGGACTCGTGCTGCTCTGCAACACGATTATCTCAACACTCATTATTCTGCTGACGGGAGAATTCCTTCCAAAGACAGCTTTCCGCATCAATCCCAATTTTGCGATGAAGATTGTGGCGCTCCCGCTCTACCTTATATATATAGTGTTATATCCCGTAACGCTGTTTATATCTGCTTTGTCCCACGGATTAATGAAAGTGTTTCATATTCCGACGGCAGCTGCCGGCAATACTTTGCTGACAATTGATCAACTGGATGATTATATCGAACAGAGTCTGGATTCGCAGGATGAGAAAAAAGTAGTGGAAAACGAAGTCAAGATTTTCAGAAATGCAATTGACTTCAAAGACACGACAATGGGGGAGTGTATGATTCCCCGTAATGAAATTGTAGCGGTCGGTATTGATAAAATAACGCGCCAGGAACTGATTAAGAAATTCATCGCAACCGGACTTTCCAAGATAGTAGTATATAAAGAGGATATAGATGATGTCGTAGGCTACATCCATGTGTCGGAACTTTTCAATACGGATGCCGACTGGACAAAATGTCTGAAACCAGTCATTTTCACTCCTGAGACAATGCTTGCCAATAAGATGATGCGCAGGATGCTCAGCGAGAAGCGATCGTTAGTGATTGTCGTGGATGAATTCGGCGGCACAGCCGGACTTGCCACACTTGAGGATCTTGTAGAAGAAATCTTTGGAGAGATCGAGGATGAGCATGATAAAAAGCGCATTGTGATGCGTGAAGTAGGAGAGGGACGCTATGAATTCAGCGGCAGAGCGGAGATAGATGAAATCAACGAGCGTTTCGGACTTGGAATCAAAGAGAGCGACGACTATGAGACTATAGCCGGATTCCTTCTAAAGCATCTCGAGACAATGCCGACAGCCGGAGAAGAATACGAGATAGGAGACCTGCGTATAAAAGTGTTGAAGATGACAGCCTCCAAGATCGTCCTGTTAGAAGTAATCACCCGTCCGGAAGCCCAGCCCGAAGAATCAGAATCTTAGTCGCGGTGCGGCTGACTCGGAAAAAACTCGAGATCGGTATTGTAATAATTATATTGCTGACTATTAGGTAGTCAAATGGTACGGTAATAAATTTTCAAGAATAGTTTTTCTATTTGTTAAGAAAAGTAATAAAAAATTATCATTTTGGCATCAGAATATTTGCGTATATCAAAAATTCGCAATATATTTGCTGATAGAATAATGCCCAAGATATATTTTTTTGAAGACATTTCAATCAATTGCCTTTTAGTCAAAAGAAAGAATTCCCTTAAAAGAAATATTCCAAGCTTGGAAACTGAATTCCGAAAATAGAGAATTGCTGAACTCTCGCGGAAATAAGCTAACGCGAAAAAGTCCCTTAGGAATTTCAGACTCCTTATTCTAAAAAAGTCGCATCTGCGACGTTCAATTAACTTTCTCCCCACTTCAAGAAGAATGTAGGAAGATGACATTTTTCTTGGTTTATAGCAGTTATTTTTACCCATGGACAGTAAGCCCACATTTAAAAGCTCCATTTTAGGAATTCAAGGTAATCTGATGTCGTTCGCGATGAAGTTGACTTTGAACAAGGATGAAGCGCAGGACTTAGTGCAGGATACTACCCTGAAGGCTCTCGACAACGAAGAAAAGTTTGCTGAGAACACAAACTTCAAGGGATGGATGCTGACTATAATGCGTAATATCTTTATCAATAACTATCGCAAATCGGCAAGAGAGATGACAGCTGTAGATTCATCTGTTGATCTCTATCATATTACAAATGCGACCGACACGTCGTATTCCACTCCTGAAGGAGCGCATGCATGTAATGAAATCTCGGCGCTCATCGCTGAGTTCCCTGCAGATTACAGGGAAGCTTTCAACATGCACATTGCAGGTTACAAGTATGAGGAGATTGCTGAAAAACTGAGTATGCCTCTTGGCACAGTAAAGGCACGCATCTTCAATACTCGTAAAAAACTACGTGAATTATTGAAAGATTATCGCAATTAATCCAGAAATCATCTGTCGGAACTCAGCCCGATGAGGGTAGAGTTCATTCAATAAGACATCTTCTCAGAACGCCGGACTTCAGCAACCGGCGTTTTTCTTTTTTTTATCACCTGCCAACTTCAAGAAATCCTATAATTATTCCTATAAAAATCTATTCCCTTCTGTAAAATTTGCCAAAAAAATCAGGAAAAATAAGTCCTGTTCAACAAAGTTGAGTTATAAAAGTTCACTCCCGAAAATTCCATTAACTTTAGTTAACACAATTTTACAAATTTTGATTTCACTAATATACAAACACTTGCGAAGAAAAATGCGATAAAAATCAACTTTTTTTCTGAAAAGACTTGCGGAGGGCGAAAAAGGGTTGTAACTTTGCATCCGCAATCGGGAAACAACGAGTCCTGAACGAAAGCGACGGACGGT
>JAAVBC010000025.1 GCA_014803765.1 Bacteroides sp.
GATTAGGTCAGAGTTACGAGTGATTAGGTCAGAGTTACGAGTGATTAGGTCAGAGTTACGAGTGATTAGGTCAGAGTTACGAGTGATTAAGTGAGTATGTCGAAAAGATCAGATTGAAAATGAAAGAGAGTATTCTGAAGAATAAGAGCAAGGCTTTTGCTCTAAGGATTATCAAGATGTATAACTACTTATGTGAGGAGAAGAAAGAATATATCTTGTCAAAACAGGTGCTGCGTAGCGGCACAAGTATTGGAGCCAATATAGCGGAGGCTTTTTTCGCTCAAAGTGAGGCAGATTTTGTTGCCAAATTATATATCTCTCGTAAAGAGGCTGGAGAAACTATCTATTGGATTGAATTGCTCCGCGATGCTTCGTATTTAGATTTTCATACTTCCTCTTCAATGCTCATAGATTGTGAAGAATTGATGAAACTTTTAACTTCTTCCATCAAAACGAGGAAAGATAAAAGGATACCTCGTAACTCATAACTTTGACCTATGACCTACTTACCTATGACCTACTTAAAGGTAAAATTATGGAAAGAAGAAATCGGACGGCTCGTTTGGAACTCAGCGACGAGACGGACATACTTTATGTATAACCCTGATCTAACCAATATTCCTGATATTGCTCCTCTGTTGTCATCTGCAAAGAACCGTAACATTCTTTTACCGATTTATGGTGATGAGCGACCGCTCTATCAGGGTTTGCCACCATTTATCGCAGACTCACTGCCTGATTCGTGGGGTAATACTCTTTTTGATAAATGGGTGAAGGATAATAAGATTCCTCGCAATAAAGTTACTCCGCTTTATAAGCTTATGTTTATAGGCACACGAGGAATGGGCGCTTTGGAATATGAACCATGCGCTGTTGATCTTACCCACACTCGCATAATCGACATCAAATCTCTATACGATATATCCCTGAAAATACTTGAAGACAGGGACAATATTGTTTTGAATACTAATGATGAGCTGACCTTACAGGCACTTCTCGCGGTTGGCACATCAGCCGGTGGTAGACAGATGAAAGCTATTATCGCTATAAATAAGGAGACCGGAGAAATACGCTCTGGTCAGACCGACAACCTTGATGGCTTTGACTATTATATCCTGAAATTCGGAGATAAATCCATGCCGATTGCTGAAATTGAGACAGCTTATTACAATATGGCTATCGCTGCCGGTATCGTTATGGAAGAATGTCGTTTATTACCGATTGACGGTATAAACCATTTCCTTACGAAACGCTTTGACAGGGCACACGGAAAGAAGATCCACATGCAAACTTTGGCGGCGATGAATCCGGAAGCCCGCAGTTACGAAGACCTCGTGGCAACATGTCGGGAACTTTCAATTTCGGAATCAGAGATCGAGCAGCTGTTCTGCCGGATGGCTTTTAATGTTATGACCAACAACACTGACGATCATAACAAGAACTTCGCGTTCCTTCTTGAAGAAAACGGCAAGTGGCGACTGGCTCCGGCATACGATGTGACTTTCATTTTCAACACAAACGGAACCGGTCCTAATATCGAGAGAAGATTGAGTATCGGCGGCAAAACAAGCGAGATTACAAAAGCCGACTTACTTGATTTCGCAAAGCAAAACGACATAAAGAATGCCAATACGATGATAAATCGGGTCGCTGATGCCATCAAGGATTTCAACCGGTACGCATCCGAATATGGTATCAGCCAACCATGGCGCAGCATCATTCAGAAAACCCTAACCGATAACCTTATTGCATTCGGTTATAAAGATAAAGAGGAGGATGCCAATTCATCGTTCTGTGATACGTTGGGAAGAAACATTGATAATCTATCCCTCTCAGTTAATTCCAAAGGTCATATTGAAGTCTCAGCACTTATCAATGGAAAGCGTCACAGAAAATTCATTCGACCGAATATGGAAATCTATTCCGACATGATGAATCAAGAAATTTTCAATCTGCCTATCCAGGATAAAATCCGATTAGTAGAAACCATCTTCCCCTTGGAATAAACACGTAGATTCTCCGCTACCGGTGTTATTCGCTTTATTTAACTTTTGCGTTGACGGGGCTATTCGATGGCTTCCTTTCCGGAATGCTATCTATACATATCCGAACGATACTTTACATCTAGGCGTATGGATAATTATCATCTCCACTCACCGCCCATACGGCGTATTTTCCTATTGTAAGTATCCGGCGTGATTCAACTTCAAGCATAGATTCCAAAACGAAGCGCGAATTTGTTGATGTCAAGGATTTTTGGTAATTTTACCTATCAAAGTAATTTACTTACCAAAATAGTTAAACACCATGAAACTGATTACAATATCTCTCTTTTTCTTATTGAGCTTAGTTGGCGTAACTGCATCGGCTGCACTCCCGGAATATAAGATTATTAATAACCCATGCCCTAAATCAGCGTATGGATCAATCACACGATATTCCATTACCTCCAAGAATCTTCAGTCAGACATTATTGTTGATGTTTGGACTCCTAATGGTTATGATACTTCCGATGGCGTAAGATATCCGGTTGTATATGCCCACGATGGACAGAATCTTTTCGATGGTTCATACTCCTTTGCCGGCGTACCATGGGCAGTGGATAAAGCCTGTTCTCAACTCTCTTCAGATAGTAACTTTGACATGCCGATTGTAGTCGGGATTAATAACAGAGGTAGTGAAAACCTTCGACCCAACGATTATTTTCCGGAGAAAGCACTTGATTATATATCACCCGAGCAGAAGGAGCTGACATTCATATATCAGACCTGCAATGATATTTTCTATGGTGATGAGGAGGCGGCATTTGTTGCAAAGGAACTTAAGCCGCTGATTGATTCGCTGTATTCTACCGCTTCCGGCATGGAGACTACCTTTGCAATGGGATCCAGCATGGGTGGGCTTGCCTCTATGTATCTTCTTTGTGAATACCCTGAGATATTTGGCGGAGCGGCATGTCTTTCCACCCACTGGATTGGTTCTCTCAATCTTAATTCCGATTATACTATGAATGATGATGAGATTTGCGCCAATGCAATCCTTCAATATCTCAGCGACCATATTCCAACCGATGGTCTTCATCGCCTCTATATGGATCAGGGCACAAAAGATTGGGATGCAGGCTATCTTAAATATGAAGTTATCGCAAGAGAGATCGTGGCAGACAAAGGCTATACTCAGGAGAATGGTCGGTTATACGTGTATGATGCTAAAGGGGCAGGACATAATGAGTGGTACTGGCAGCAAAGAGTCAAGATTCCATTAAAATTCTTGTTATCCAAGTCTGCAATCGAGGAAGCCGGGGTTGAGCATATTTCAAAGGAATATGAAACATCTTTTGATCAACATGCAATTTATAATCTCGGAGGGCAAAGATATTCCTTATCTGATTTAGAGTCCCTTCCTCAAGGTATCTATATCAAAAACGGAAAGAAATTTATCAAATAAATGATTCAAATGTAAGTTTTAAGTAATGAAATATACACCTGAAAATATCACTTCTCTTGATCGCGATGAGGTGTTCGTATTTGGAAGTAACCTCGCAGGTAATCACGCAGAAGGAGCTGCGCGAGTTGCCCGCGAACGTTTTGGAGCAATAATGGGGCAGGGAGTGGGGCTCCAAGGACAATCTTATGCCATTCCTACTATGCAGGGAGGAGTGGAGACTATCAAACCTTACGTCGATGAATTTATCGAATTGGCACGGGAATGGGATCAGACCACCTTCTATGTCACCAGAATAGGATGTGGCATCGCAGGCTTTACCGATGAGCAGATCGCCCCACTCTTTGCTGAGGCTCTGAATCTTTATAATGTTCGCCTGCCAAAATCATTTGTGGATATACTGACAAAAGGGGGATCAACAAAAAGATAGTCCTTCCACTTACAAAGGGTAATCGCCGACATAACGCCGACAGGTCTGAGGGGTTTGATTCTTATATATTTTTAAGAATCAGACCCCGAACCATTCCTTTCCCGTCCGCGTTTGACTTGTGAATATTGACAATATTAATTCTAAAAATAAAAGTGTTATGTTGGAAACAGATTACAAGTTCGGCGAAGTTCATTCACTCGCCGATCAGATTGAGAACGGCGCCGACCGTGTCCACTTCAAAAATATTTTTAATAACGCCAACGGGGGTGTTGCTCTCGTAGCTTTCAAGGCAGGTCAGGAACTCGAACGCCATTTTGCACCTGCGGAAGTGATGGTCAATGTGATTGAAGGTGAAATTGAGTTCACGTATAATGATCGACCTCTGACTCTGCGTCAAGGTCAATTCCTGCTTATGGGAGCAGAAGTCGGGCATAGCGTTCTGGCTAAGACAGACGCTAAAGTGATGCTCGTTAAAGTAAAACCTTGACCCAACTGCCATTAGCACAACATCAAATCCAATTCACTCACTTATTTAAGTTTTAGCGGATAAACTATAAGTCCGATAGTTTTGTTTCATTTATACTATGAATGGCATAACTATCGGACTTTTACTTCCCTTCCTCGGCACTACGCTTGGAGCGGCATGCGTTTTTCTTATGCGAAAGACGATGCCTGAACGTCTGCAAAAAATTCTGAACGGCTTTGCTGCAGGCGTTATGGTATCTGCCTCAGTATGGTCATTATTGATTCCCTCAATAGAAATGACAGGTAAAGAGGGCATTATGAGTATCATTCCGGCATTAATCGGATTTGCCGTCGGAATATTTTTTCTTTTATTTTTGGATGAAATCGTCCCCCATCAACATCTTGCCGGGGAAGAGAGCGAAGGACCCAAATCGCATATTTCAAAGACCGCAAAATTAGTGTTTGCCGTCACTCTTCATAATTTGCCGGAGGGTATGGCTGTCGGTGTCGCCTTGGCTGCAGCCTTGGATCATAGTTCATACTTATCCATGGCAGGCGCGATTGCCCTTTCAGTAGGTATCGCAATTCAGAATTTTCCGGAAGGTGCCATAGTCTCTATGCCTCTTAGAAGCGCCGGAAATTCCAAAGGTAAATCATTTCTTATCGGCACACTTAGTGGAATTGTCGAACCGATAGGGGCAATCCTGACGATTCTCCTTGCATCCTTCGTGCTCCCCATTCTCCCCTATTTATTGTCGTTTGCAGCGGGAGCCATGATGTATGTAGTCGTAGAGGAGTTGATTCCTGAGACTCAGGAAGGGAAACACTCAAATTCAGGCACTATCGGATTCGCCATAGGATTCATGTTGATGATGGCACTCGATGTCCTGCTCGGATAAGGATAGAGCGCGACTCTGCAAATCGGTTGCATAGGAATCTGCATAGCTTTGTTGTTGAAATATAAAAACAATTTAAAATATAACAACAATTAAAGTTATGAATATAGAATCTATCCAAACACAAAAGCGCGAACATGAGCATGGTCATGGTCATAGCCACCATCACCACCATCATATAGAGACTATCAATAAGATTATGATATGGTCGATAGTCATTAATCTTCTCTATGTCGCAATCGAAGCCGGAGTCGGTATTTACGGGGATTCAATGGGGCTGATCTCTGATGCCGGGCATAACCTTGGGGACGTATTTTCGTTATTGCTCACACTCGTCGGCTTTAAGCTCGCTCATGCAGCTGCCAACCATCGATTTACCTACGGCTATCAGAAAGCCACCATTCTTATAGCGCTCCTCAACGCCGTCATTCTATTGGTGGCGGTCGGAATAATTATCGTGGAGAGCATTCACAAGATTCGTCATCCCGAACCTGTAGATGGTGAGTTGGTCAGCTGGACCGCCGGAGTTGGCATAATCGTTAACGGTGTCACTGCCTGGATGCTGATGAAGGATCAGAAGCACGACCTGAATATACGCGGTGCATTCCTTCACATGGCTTCAGACACTCTCGTCTCTTTAGGCGTGGTCATTGCCGGTATTATCATTTCATTTACAGGCTTCGTACTTATCGACCCCATCATCTCTCTCGTGATTGCCGCCATTATCCTCGTGTCTACATGGGAGATGCTTCGCGAAAGTCTTTATCTCTCCATCGATGGCGTACCGGAAGAAATTGATGTCGACAAACTTAAGAAGGACATAGAGGAACTTAATCATGTAAAATCCCTCCATCATATCCATGTATGGGCACTGAGCACAACCATGAATGCCATGACAGCCCACGTCGTCATTGACAACCGCGAAAATGAGGATTCAACCCTCTCACAAATTAAAGAACTCGCCCACAAAGCCGGAATCGATCATCCAACAATAGAATTCGAGACAACCCCGTGTGCACACGAGTCCACTTACGAACTCTAAGCAAACACTTCCCACCAGCCTGAAATTTACTCCAAAATTCAAAAGAAATTTCAGGAGTCGAGTTGAACAGGGGGTAAGTCAGAGTTGTTGATACAATGAAGGAGAATTGCATCAGGAATTAATCTGATTGCAACATCGATAAAACTCCGGATTGTGAATTTAAAACCAAGTTTAAAAATAATATTATGAATTACTTGTCAGACGACAAATTAGTCATTATCGGAGCTGCCGGCATGATCGGCAGCAATATGGCTCAGACAGCCATTATGAAGAAACTCACCCCGAATATCTGTCTCTATGATCCCTATGGACCCGGTCTGGAAGGTGTAGCAGAGGAGCTGAAGCAATGTGGCTTTGAAGGTCTTAACCTTACATTCACCACTGATATCGCCGAGGCTCTTAAGGATGCGAAGTATATCGTAAATTCCGGAGGTGCGGCTCGTAAAGCAGGCATGACCCGTGAGGATCTGCTGAAGGGCAATGCAGAAATTGCGGAGGAGTTCGGTAAGAATGTGAAGAAGTATTGCCCGGACGTGAAGCATATCGTGGTAATCTTCAACCCGGCTGATATTACGGGGCTGATCACACTGCTTTACAGTGGGCTTAAACCGAGTCAGGTGTCGACTCTGGCTGCTCTCGACAGCACCCGCCTGCGCAATGAGCTATCCAAGCAGCTTAACCTTGACCCGGACAAGATCGTAAATTGCCGCACTTATGGCGGTCATGGCGAACAGATGGCAGTCTTTGCTTCCACAGCTACTGTCGACGGCAAACCGCTTCTTGAGGTTATCGGTACAGAAGCTCTCCCCGCCGATGCGTGGGAAGATCTGAAGCAGCGTGTTATTCAGGGTGGTAAGAGAATCATCGAACTTCGTGGTCGCAGCTCATTCCAGAGCCCTGCATATCTCTCAATTGAAATGATCGAGGCAGCAATGGGTGGTCCGATGTTCCGTTGGCCCGTCGGCACATACGTCAACAACGATCGCTTCAGCCACATCATGATGGCAATGGAGACGACAGTAGACAAGAATGGAGTCACCGTTCAGCCTATTCAGGGCACACCCGAAGAGGAAAAAGAGCTTGACAAGAGCTATAAGCACCTCTGCGAACTGCGTGATGAAGTGATTGAACTCGGCATCATGCCCCCTATTTCAGAATGGAGCAAGATCAACCCCAACCTCTGATCTTACAGCAACACGACACTTAGACGTATTAATTAAAAATCAATCGGGCGCACCTCCTATGAAGGCGCGCCCGATTTTTAATTATGTGTCCTGATGATTAGTCTTTCCATGTAAGGGAAGTCGGAATGTTGAGAGGAAGACGCGAAGTGAGATTCGCAGAACTGTTGCCTACGAGAATCTCGAATTTGCCGGGTTCCACTTCCCACTGCTTTGTCTTGTCATTGTAGAATGCAAAGGCATTCCTGTCGAGAGTGAGTTCGACATTCACTGTCTCTCCGGGAGCTACTGCCACTTTTCGGAATGCCTTGAGCTCCTTATTCGGACGCGCCACGCTGCTCTTTACATCACGCACATAGACCTGCACAACTTCTTTGCCTTCCCGATCGCCGGTGTTCGTTACGGGCACAGTCACAGTGACTTCTCCGCTCTCCGGCAATGTCGCCGATGAAAGAGTAGCCTTTCCGAGGCTGAAGTCCGTATAGCTCATGCCATATCCGAAGGGATAGTTTATGCGGGACGATTTGAGTTTGTCGGTATAACGATAGCCGACATCAAGTCCCTCTTTATATGTCACGTCGCCGTTCACTCCCGGGAACATTTCCGGATCATTAGATGCGTGTGCGGCGTAATCGGTCAGCGAAGCTGCAAATGTAATCGGAAGTTTACCGGAGGGATTCACGTCGCCGAAAAGAACATCGGCGAGTACGTTGCCTGCCTCCGAACCGATATACCAGTCCTGTACAATTGCAGCCACCTTGCCTTTCCATGGCATCGCGTATGCATTGCCCGTGATATTGACCACAACAGTGTTGGGATTGGCTGCTGCAAGAGCCTCGATCACCTTATCCTGATTGTAAGGTAGGTTGAAGCTTTCACGGTCCGTCCCTTCCGCATCCTGATGGTCTGCCTTATTCAAGCCGCCGATGAACACTACGACATCAGCCTCCTTCGCTGCTTTCACAGCGTCAGCGATAAGCTGCTCGGCAGAACGGGAATCTTGAAGATTCTGACCGGTAGTCACTCCATTATACTCACCCGTAGTGTCGCCGACATATCCTCTTTCAAAAGCGATTTCTATTTCTTTGTTTTCGGCTGCCGCTTTAAGTCCGTCCAACGGCACAATCTCACGCTGAGCCTTCAGCGAAGAAGAACCGCCACCGACGGTCATCATCTTCAACGCATTCTCCCCGACAACGAGCACTTTCTGCCCCTTTTTAAGAGGGAGAATATTATTCTTATTCTTGAGCAGGACCACACCTTCGCCACCGATCTGACGCGCAGCAGCATAATGCTCCTCAGAGTTAATCGAGCCGAAGGGGCGATTACGATCCATTGCCGTGCGCATAATCAGTCGGAGCACTCTCGCCGCCTTATCATCAAGGTCCGACATCGGAAGTTTCCCTTCCAGAATCGCCTGCTCGTAAGGTTTGGCAAGATAATAGTTATTATACGCATTTGAGGCACCCCAGTTCAGACCATTGGTCCATGAGCCGAATTCCATATCCAGACCATTCTGAGCTACTTTCTCAGTGTTATGGACAGCACCCCAGTCGGATATAGCGACTCCGTCGAATCCCCAATCCCCCTTCAGTATGTCAAGAAGGAGCACAGAGTTCTCGCATGCATGATCGCCGTCATACTTATTGTAGCCGGGCATGATTGACCATGCGCCACCCTCTTTTACAGCCGCCTTAAAGCCCGGAAGATATATCTCATGCAGAGTGCGGTCGTCGACCAGCACATTCACATGGTCGCGGTGAGTCTCCTGATTGTTCAAGGCGTAATGCTTTACGCAGGCTGCCACTCCGTTGGACTGGACACCTTGAATGTAGGGCACGACCATCTGTGAGGTAAGATAAGGATCCTCACCCATATATTCAAAGTTTCTGCCATTGAGCGGAGTGCGATAGATATTCACGCCGGGACCCAACAGCACACTCTTATTGCGATAGCGTGCCTCCTCTCCGATCGACTTGCCGTAGAGTGCCGACATCTCCGGATTCCAGGTAGCGGCAAGACAGGTCAAAGCAGGAAATGCAACGCAGGAGTCATTCGTGGCTCCCGCCTGTTCCCACTCATCCCAAAGCACATCCGGACGAATGCCATGAGGTCCGTCGGTACACCATATTTCCGGAATACCGAGTCTCTGCACACCCGGTGATGAAAACTTACTTTGGGCATGGATAATACCGATTTTTTCAGATGTTGACATACGAGAAAGGGCATCCTGCACTCTCTCTTCAAGAGGTTTGCTTTCATCGAGATAGATGGGTGTCTGCGCAAATGCAAGAATTGACACTCCTCCTATCATCGTGATTACGATAGGTTTGATAAATTTTTTCATTTAGGGTTTATACTCTTATTGCTAAGTGAGTCAATTTAAATGATTATTTTTAATTCGCACTTCAAAGATAATCAAATATTTTCGTTTAAAAGTTAATTTCTGAAAGAAAGTTAAAGTTCAGCGATGACTTTAATTTTGCCAACATCCCTCCCCATCTGAACAAGACACCCCTCATCAGCGTTATAACACCAGAAGGAATTTATTATGGTTCCTACTTTTAAACATCTATATAACATATATTTAAATCATTAAAAACATAATTAAATAAAACAAAAGAAATGGAAACAATCATCAACACTCACATTCCTGAATTTTCAGTTCAGGCTTACCACAATGGTCAGTTCGAGACAGTGACAGACAAGGACGTGCTCGGCAAATGGGCAGTATTCTTCTTCTATCCCGCAGACTTCACTTTCGTCTGCCCGACAGAACTCGTTGACCTTGCAGAAAAGTATGAGAAGCTGAAATCTATGGGTGTGGAGGTGTATTCTGTAAGCACAGACTCCCACTTCGTGCATAAAGCATGGCACGATGCTTCAGAGAGCATCCGCAAGATCAATTATCCGATGCTCGCCGACCCCACAGGTCTTCTTGCTCGCGCTTTCGGCGTGATGGATGAAGCGAGCGGCATGGCTTATCGTGGCACATTTGTCAGCGACCCCGAAGGTCTTATAAAGCTCGTGGAGATTCAGGACAACAGCATCGGGCGTAATGCCGATGAACTTCTGCGTAAAGTTGAGGCTGCTCAGTTTGTAGCCGCTCATCCCGGTGAGGTTTGCCCCGCCAAATGGAAAGAGGGTGCGGCAACTCTGAAACCGAGCATCGACCTCGTCGGAAAAATCTAAATAGCTCCCCCTTAGGGAGTATAACTTAAAGAAAAGAATTATGCTTGATAAAGATATTATTGATCAGTTAAAGGGCATATTCTCTACATTGGAGACTTCGGTGACTTTGGTTGTGACCGGAGTCTCCTCTCGTAAGGAGACGAGCGATATGCTTGAATTTGCCCGTGACTTCGCATCGGCCTCCCCTGCGCTCAGCGTTAAGGCTGAGGATGCACCGACGGAGGAGGATGCGCCGGTCATGCAGTTATGGAAGGATGGAACCCCGACAGGTGTTTCTTTCTGCGGCATTCCTAACGGACATGAGTTCACTTCTCTGATATTGGCAGTGCTCAACGCAGCCGGACTCGGGAAGAATCTGCCCGATGAATCCCTCAGACGCAGAATTGAGAACCTTCAGGGTCCCGCCGATATTTTCACCTTCGTCTCGCTGACCTGCACCAACTGCCCGGATGTCGTGCAGGCGCTCAATATCGTGGCTCTGCTAAATCCTCGATTCAAGAATACGATGGTGGATGGCGGCGTAGCGCCGGAGATGGTGAAATCTTACAATGTGCAGTCCGTGCCGACTGTCTATGCCAACGGGCAATTGCTTTCTGTCGGCAGAGCCGACCTTGGCGAACTTGTCGGCAAACTGGAAGAGGCTTTCGGTTCGTCCGCGACTCCCGGACTTGATGACGGCACTCCGCTCGGCTTCGATGCCATCGTAGCAGGTGGCGGACCTGCGGGAGCGGCAGCTGCAATCTATCTTGCCCGCAAGGGATTGCGCACTGCAGTCGTGGCAGGCAGAATCGGAGGTCAGGTAAAGGACACTATGGACATAGAAAATCTAATCTCCGTTCCTCTGACCACCGGACCGCAACTCGCTGCCGATATCCGCAAGCATCTGCAGACCTACGATATTCAGATTTTCGACAACCGCCGGATCACTTCCACCGAACTTAAGGATTTCCCGAAGCGTATCAAGACAGATGGAGGGGAGACATTCGAGGCTCCGGCTCTTATCATTGCTACGGGTGCTTCCTGGCGTCGACTTAACGTTCCGGGCGAGGAGGAATATATTGGTCGCGGAGTGGCATTCTGCACTCATTGCGATGGTCCTTTCTATGCAGGAAAGCGTGTCGCAGTTGTCGGGGGGGGCAATTCAGGAATTGAGGCTGCAATTGACCTCGCCGGAATCTGCACTCACGTAGATGTGTTTGAATTCCTCGATGAGTTGAAAGCGGATGAAGTATTGCAAAAGAAGCTTGCTTCGCTCGACAATGTAGATGTGCATCTTTCGAGCGCATTGACAGAAGTTGTCGGCAATGGAAAGAGTGTAACTTCAGTGAAAGTCAAAGATCGTAAGACTGATGAAGTAAAGGATTACGAAGTTGAAGGTGTGTTTGTTCAGATAGGACTTACTCCTAACAGCTCTCCATTCTCAGAGGAAGTGCCTGTTAACAAGCGCGGGGAGATTGAGACAGATGCCAACTGTCGCACCTCCCTGGCAGGTGTCTACGCAGCCGGCGACGTCACGGATGTGCCTTACAAACAGATAGTCATCGCCATGGGAGAAGGCGCAAAAGCCGCCCTATCCGCAGTCGACGACCGCATGCGCGGCATCACTCCCTCCTGACCCGTTCACACACGCCTAAACCATATCACAAAAACCGCCCCGCCATTCGGCAGAGCGGTTTTTTTACTTTTATTCCCGTGTTACTCAAAGACGATGCCGTTCCGACTGCAAATGAAAGAGCCGTAATGCGTCTATACTTTTATTTTCGAGAATTGTTGGATATTCGGAGAATTTGCCTACTTTTGTATTGTTATTTAAAATTGCTTTTACTTCTCATGAGAAAATCCATACTTCTTGCCCTCTCTCTCGCAGCCGGGATCTTTACTAATGCTTCCGCCTCTGACTTTTTTAACACCGGAGCTCCCGAAACCCTGTTCAATATCGGGGTGCGCGCCGGAATCAATACCTCTAATAAGAATGTCAACAAAAATGTGTTTGACACTTGGAACTGTAATTCCTGGGGCACAGGGGTCGACCTCGGTGTAGTAGCCGACATCAACTTCAAGGATTATCTGTCAATCCAGCCCGGTTTCTTCTATGAGTCAAGAAGCGGCAAGTATGCCTACGTTTCTCGCGATGCCGTCACTCCCGAAGGCACAGACTATCTGACTCAGTTCGGAAAGATCCGCGACTATAATTTCTTAGTACCCATTATGGCATGCGTGCATTTCAACCTCGGATCCGAGGTGCGCTGGAATCTGGAATTCGGTCCGTATTTTCAGTTTGTACTGAAAAATAAACTCGACAGCGATGCTGTCTACCCCCTCTATCAGGTGCAAGACGCCCTCCCCGTAGGATATAAAGAGATAACTCCGACAAAATTCGACTTCGGATTCAAGTTCGGCACATCACTAAAGGTTCTTCAGCATTATCTCATCGGAGTGCACTATCAGGCAGGAGTACTCAAACCCTGGTCGGAAGGAGCCTTAGGCGGCAGACGTAAAGCATGGGTATTCTCAGTCGGCTACGATTTCTGACCCCACCATTCAAAAGAGTCTCACGACGATTTAACCCCGATTCTGCTACCAACACATGCAGAGTCGGGGCTTATTTTACTTCCGACATATCAATCAGCCCATGCAGTATTGCGAAGATTGTCAATCCCGCTGCCGAGTGTATATGCAACTTCGAAATAATGTTCTTACGATGCGTTGCCACAGTATGCACCGATATGCAGAGTTTATCAGCAATCTCTTTGTTGGAATAGCCCAATGCTATAAAGCGGATTATCTCCTTCTCACGCTCACCCAATGCGGAGAGAGGATGCTCCGCCTCCTCTTTGCCATCTACCCTCCCGAGGGTATTCTTCACCTCCCCTTCAAGCTTCACTACCATCGGGAGAAAAAGATGATTCTCAATCTCAAAATGATTCAAAAGATCCTTCTCGAGCGTCACGATCTCATACAGCACTGCACTAAGCATCAGATTATCAGGATTGCTGTAATGATATATGAACAGTCCCTTAAGTTCCTGAAGCTTATCGGTCACAGGGGAATGATCCCCGGTAAAGGCATTAATTGAGAAATCGGACACAAGCTTGCCGTCCAACAATCCTTCCACGTATGGAAACAACTTTTCATTCTCCTCCTCCAGATGCTCCTTAAGCTCGGAAGCATAATCATCAAAAAATTTGACAAGCATCAAGCCCACATCATCCCCACCATTCGAACTGATGACTTCAATTATCCTATGGCGCAGACGTGGCAGGGAAATCTCAAGATAATAGCGATGAGTCGTCTTAAGATATTGCATCAGAGAGTCTAAATCCGCATGATATTGTTCATGTTCACGACATGAAAGCAGATTGGCAACCGATAGAAATGTATCAGTTGCCACTCCGTTGGCTTCGCACGCCTCCCTGACGGTTGCGTCGCCGAAACCAAATTCTATACCGAATCTGCTCAATGCAAACAGCAGCAGATTGTTGTCCCTAAGAAGATCCCGCATTGTATCTGCGGGTTTATATGAACTGTGGCGGTCAATCATCAATTATAATTAATCATTACTTACAAAATTAATAATTTTTAGATTTTCCGCCAATACCCTCGCGAGGGTATTGCCCGCAGTATTACCCGCGGGCACCCCTACGTCATCAGTTCATGCCCACCGGGGTCATGTGATAACCCAGAGCATTAAGCTCCATCGCGCCTCCCATGATGAAGAGGTCGTGAAGGGCAGCCAAGTAACATTCCGCAGCTTCCGCCGTGCCGGCTTCCACTGAAGAATGCTGAAGATAACTGAGCGTACGCGAGGCGCACTCCCCTACTATCTCCGAAGTCTTTTCGGCTTCTTCACCTTTCAAACCCAACACATTCTCCAGAATATTGTCATCAAGATTATCGTATCCCTTTTCATCGCGAAGGCGGGTATAGATTGCCGCTCCCCCTTCGGCTGAATATTTCTCCCAATCAGTGTCCCAATATTTTGCAGCAGCCATACCCAAGAACATCATCCATCCGAGCGACACCACCGGATAATCCGCAAATTCTTTTACCCCGTCAGGAAGATACGCATCGCGAACCGCCGTCCACATATCCTCCAGATCCGGAGTCTCGGGAAGAATCTTGTCTACTCTCCCCACACTGACCAAATATTTGTGAAGATCATTCTTCAATCCATCTTCAAATGCCTTTATATCCATAATATTACTTCTTAATTACTTATTTTTTGATTGTTGATATTCCTGATAATAGGAATCAAAAATACGTCTTACCGCCGATCCGATCTTCAGATAGTCCGGCTCGTCAAGATTTGCCAAAGATGCACGCACGGACCAGGCAGGTCCATCAAAACCACTGCCGTTGAGCAGAACGACCGAAGTCTCATTTGCCAGACGAAGCACGACATCTATCGGCTGATGCGTCGACTTAAGCCATTCGCAGAATTCCTCACCATATATTTTCTTACCCCAGACCATCAGATCTATCTCTGAATAATAGCCGACACGCAAGGGATCTTCCACGAGGTCAAACCCCGTGCCTTTCCAGAGTGCCTCCAGACGATCCGTAATAAGTTTCTTCATCTTATTCTTATAGACGTCCTTGGTGTCAAGCAGACACATAAGGGAGAAGAGCGACATCTGCACCTGCTGCGGCGTCGACAATCCCGCTGTATGATTCAAGGCTACTGCCCTGGAATCTGCTACAAGGCGATCGATAAAGCGTATCTTGCCCGGCTCGAGAGAGAGGGAGCCGTAGCGTCGACGGAGATCCTCCTTCTCTTTCTCAGGAAGTTCTGAGATAAGCTTATCAAAGATATTGCCATCCCGAAGGGCGGCGATTACTGCAAGACGCCAACCGGTAGCCCCGAAGTATTTACTATAGGAGTAAACACAAAGTGTGTTTTCCGGAAGTACATACATAAGACTCTTGAAGTCGTTGGCGAATGTGCCGTAGACATCGTCAGTCACAATCATCAGATTCGGATTGTCGTTCTTTACGATATCCACTAATTTATCAAGATTATCCTGACTGAGTCGATAGGATGGCGGATTTGAGGGATTCACGAGGAACACCATCTTGATTCTCGGATCTCGCAGTTTGTCGAGTTCCGAATCCGGATATTGCCATGTATGCAGTCCGTCTTTATCCACTGCATCGGCATATATGTTGGTGACATTAAAGTCATATCGGTCGAGCTGCGGGATTTCGATATAGGGCGTAAATATAGGAGTCATCAGCGCTACAGAATCCCGATGATTCAGCAGATGATTTGCGAGCAGAGATTCGAAGATATAGACCATCGCCGCCGTGCCACCCTCCGTGGCAAAAAGATCATATTCTTTTCCCAATCCGGGGGCATGATCTCCCATCTCCTGCGCGAGATATGCACGGCAGATTCTCTCCGTATTCTCCAGAATACGCGGAGGAGTAGGATAATGGTCGCCTATGATTCCGTCTGCCCATTCGTAAGCCAGTTCTTCGATATCTATCCCGAGGGTCTTTTCGGCATAATCGAGCGATTTGCTCAGAAGATGTGCCCCGCGGCGTGATGAATTATCCTTAAGGAATGTACGCAGTCGCTCTCCGATTCCTTCCTTTGAAGGGCAACCGGCTATACCCGGTTTCATGTAAGATTCATCCCTTGCCTCCTCCATCGCCCACATACCGAGCAGAAAGAAAGCATCACGCGGCTCAGTCGCAATCCAGTTAGGATTCCCGCGTCCGGCATTCAGATAGGTATCCGTGTCTTTTCTCGCCTCATCAGTAGCCAGTTTGATAAGGGTATTCTTAATCTCGAAAGGGCTCATCGTCTGAAGCTCTTTCTCATATTTCTCATCCAAGATGTTTTCCATAATATTAATTTTTCTATATGTTTTCGTTAAGTTATCTTTATAACAATTTCTCCTCTTTGCCTGTTTAGCCCCGGCAGGATGTTTACATAAATGTCGCCATGATTACACCCATCAATATCAGCAGAGTGTTGCCGATTGCATACGTGACGGTATATCCCATCGCCGGGACAGTCGATTGCAGACTATCCTGAATAGCACCTAAGGCGGCGGTCGTCACTCTCGAACCTGCCACGCAACCTAAATTAATCGCAGGATGGAATTTAAACACTTTCGCTCCCATCCATATTCCGATAAAGAGGGGAATGGTTGTGGCGATCGCACCCGCTACGAAAAGCATCCAACCGACCTGCTGAATACCGCTGACAAATGTCGGACCGCTGCTTATTCCTATGACAGCGATAAACATATTCAATCCCAGGTTATTCAGAATCCAGAGCGAAGACTGAGGTATGTTGCCGAATGTCGGACGCTTTGAACGCAGCCATCCCAGTATCAGACCGGCAATCAATGCGCCTCCACTCGTCGACAAACTTACGGGTATTCCTCCCAGATGCAGTGTTATCGCGCCGATAAGTGCGCCGATAAAGACTCCGAATCCGACGAACACCATATCCGTCGCAGTCGACGGGCGATCGATATATCCCAATTTTGCCGCCGCACGCTTGATATCCGCCGGCTCACCCTGAAGGGTCAGTGTGTCGCCGCTCTTCACTTCCGTATTCGCCAGCACAGGGAGCTTATTGCCTGAATTGTCCAAAAGATCGGCTATCAGCACTCCCTCCATGAAATCCGCTTTGCGTAGGCCGCCGACAGTATATTTATCTTCTCCCCCTTTCTTGGAAACGACTACCTGCACTTTTTCCACCGGGAATGTCAGAAGCTGCGGATCCGGCACTTCCGTGCCGAGCCATGACTCATCCTCAATCACGAACTCGCGTCTTCCGCTCACTACGATCTCATCCCCTTTCTTCACGGGTGTCTTCGCCGTAATATCATCAACTATACTTCCGTCGACTCTCAGTCGCTCAATGAATATTCTGCGACCGAGACTCTCAAACTGCTTTTCGACATCTCCTACCGTACGCGCCTCTGAGAAGAAATCCGAATCCGCCCTATATGCGCGATAGACGACCGGACGCATCGCTGAAATAAAAGCCGGATCTGAACTTGAGGCATCCTCATTCATCTCCGCCTCCAGTTCGCGGGTCTGCTGACGCACTTTCTTGATACCTCCCAACATTGCCGGTCCGACACTCCCTAAAATCCAGGCTGAACCTATCGTGCCGAATATGTAGGTGACGGCATAGCACACCGGTATGATATTCTGCCATGCCGCCTTGTCTGCTGCAGAGGCATTCATATTTCCAATTGCATCCTGTCCCACTCCGATCACAGCGGAAATTGTCTGAGCCCCGGCGAATAGACCGAGCGATTCCCCGACATTATACCGGAACAGCACTGCCACTCCCCATGTCACACCCAGACAGATGAAACACATGACGACCGCAAAGATCACCTGCTTTATCCCGGATCCCTTCAGCGAGCGGAAAAACTGCGGACCCACACTATATCCTATGGCGAAAAGAAACAGCAGGAACGCCACTTGTTTCAAGGGTCCGGAAATCGGAATGTCCAATTGCCCTACAAGAACTCCGACGAGGAGCACCGATGTCACTGTCCCCAATGAGAAGGACTTATACTTTAATCTCCCGATCCAAAATCCCGCTCCAAGCACGAAGAAGATAGCTATCGCCGGATTCTCTCTTAGAGTTGTCAAAAACCATTCCATCATAACGTTGAATATTTAAGTGTTTTTCATGATTACTCTTATGCCTGCCTATATCACCATGACCGTGACGAGTCCCCAGATAATGAGCAGGATGTTGCTGACGGCGTATGTCACTGCGTAGCCGATGGCAGGAGTTGTACTCCCTAAGGAATCCTGCACCGCTCCCAATGCAGCCGTGCATGTGCGCGTCCCGGCTGTACATCCCAACGTAATGGCAGGATTGAATTTAAATACTTTATGTCCCAACCAGAGTCCGAACAGAACCGGAATTGAAGTGCCTATGGCTCCCGCTACGAATAGCATCGGTCCGACCGATTTCAAACCTGCCACAAAGGATGGCGCTGCTTCAATACCGACTACTGAGACAAATACATTCAATCCGAGATTATTCATCAGCCAGACTGCACTCGGCGGTATATAGCCGAAAGTGGGGCGCTTCGAACGAAGCCAGCCGAACACGAGTCCCGCCACTAAGGCTCCGCCACTCGTGCCGAAACTTACGGGAATACTTCCGATCCATATACTCATCGCTCCGAAGAGTCCACCGATAAATAGAGCGAGCCCGACGAACATCAGGTCAGACTGCACCGACGGTCGATCCGCATGCCCTATCCGCTTACAAGCTTTCCGGATCTGAACGGGTCTGCCGACAAGTCTTAATTTATCTCCCTTCTGAAATTTCGTATCTCCTTCTATCAGTATATCTTTTCCATCCCTCACAGCATCGCGGATGACTACGCCATGAAGATATTTGCGCTTACGCAGCTCGTGAAGGGGAATGCCGATAAAATCTTTCTTGGTGACAAGCACCGGGGTTCTTTCCAAGGGATAATCCAGCAGCTCCGTGTCTGCCAGTTCTTCGCCGATATATTGCTCTACATGGATGATATATTCGCTCCTGCCACAGACCACTATCTCATCCCCTTTGCTGATTATATCATCATATCGCGGAGCGAATATCTCTCCGTTATGGCGTATATGATCAATATAGACATCAACTCCGATTGCATGAAGATATTTCTCTGTCTCCCGTATGCTTCGGGGAGTGATGAAGTAGACATTATCTGCTCTGTATGCTCTGTAAGCCACCTGAACATTGGCATTCAGATAGCCCGGACCTTTTGAACTGTCGGAACTGTTGAGTTCCTTTTCCAGTTCCGCGGTCTGACGCTTCACTTTCTCCGTCCCTCCTAAAAGTTTTGCGCCGAAGTTGCCGAGAATTATGACAGTGCCGAGTGTGCCGAAGATATATGTCACGGCATAGCATACGGGAATAATGTCCATCTGCTTCTTTAACGCCTCCGGCGAAAGTCCTAATCTTCCGATGGCTTCGCCGCCAACTCCGAGGAGTGACGAACATGTCTGCGAACCTGAGAACAGACCGATCGTCTCCCCCTTAGAATACTTCATTATCAATGCAATCACGAGCGTCACTGCGCAACACATACTGCTCATCAGGACCGCAAAGAGAGCCTGCTTCGCACCTCCCCCTCTCAGGGACTTAAAGAAATCCGGTCCTACGCTATAACCTATGGAAAACAGGAAGAGCATGAAGAATACTTGCTTCAGCGGACCCGACATCGGGATATTAAGCTGACCGACTGCCACTCCGACCAAAAGACATGCCGTGACACTTCCCAATGAGAATGACCCTATCTTGACTCTCCCGATCAAAAAACCGAGCCCGACAGTCAGAAACAGTGCCAGCGTAGGATAATCCCTTAATATAGATGCGATATAATCAAACATACAAAAGCGTTTATAGTGAAATTGCCCGATTCCGAACGGATCATACCCGATTCGTCCTCCCGGGTCTTTAAACATAAAACGCTCCCGTCCCCCGATAGTTTAGCGTGCGTCCCCACATTTGACTAAACTTGGGGGGCTAATTATTGGAGAGATTGCGCGGGGGATTCTATGTCTTCGGGAGTTATCAGGTCTTTGCTCTCTTTGTTGAAGGGTTCCATGTGGATGTTGATGATTGCGTTTTTACCGAATTTGGATCGAATTGCATTCTCGGCTGCCGTAGCCCTGTCATGCGCCTCCCTGAGCGTCATATTTCCATCCATCTTGACGTGCATATCCATAGCTGTTGCATTCCCTACCTTTCTCGTGCGCAAATGATGCATTCCATCAATTCCGGGAATTGAAAGCACTGTCTTTTCTATCTGTTTCACATCCTCTTCCGGTAATGATTCCTCCAACAATTCCTTTACACTCGGTCGCATTATGTCTATCCCGCTCTTTATGATAAATACACTGACAAGAGCCGCCGCGATCGGGTCAAGTATGCGCCAATGTTCTCCCAAGAACATTGCTCCGGCAACGCCGAGCAGCGTTCCTCCTGACGAAATCGCATCACTCCTGTGATGCCACGCGTTTGCTACAACTACCTGCGAATCCACACGCAGACCAACCCGACGCGTGTAACGAAAAAGCCACTCCTTACTCAGGATGCCGACGAGCGCAATGATAAGAGCAAGATAGGTCGGTTGCTCCAGTACTCCTCCCCTCATGGCATGAAGTATCTTTTCGATACTATTCACCATCAATCCTATACCGGCGCCTATCAATATCAGTCCGATAATCATAGTGGCGAAAGTCTCATACTTTCCATGCCCGTAGCCATGATCCTCATCACTCGGCTTGCCGGCTATTTTCACAAATATCAGCACTATGACATCAGTGACAAAATCTGAAAGGGAATGAATCGCATCCGCCACAAGAGCCGAACTCCTGCCAAATATACCGGCAATGAGTTTCAGCACTATCAGCACAGCATTCACCAACGACCCGATAAGTGTCACCTTATAAATCTCTTTCTCTCTTACTTCCATAACCGCAAAGTTAACACTTTTTACCCGCATTAAGCGTTATAAGTAGTAAAAAGGATTTAAATATGGATTTAAGAAGTCAGGAACTTACACGCTATATTCTTCCGATGAGGGAGGGAGGGTCGCTTCCGGCATTGGGAGAGGCTGATGATGGTTTTAAATATGTCGTTAAACTTCGGGGAGCCGGACATGGCAAAAAAGCTCTTATCTCTGAATTTCTCGGAAGCATGATCGCAAAGGCTTTCAAATTTAATGTGCCGGAAACCGTACTACTGTATCTCTCCCCTCTTTTCGGCATCACCGAACCGGATGAGGAGGTGCAGGAACTACTCCGTAATTCCGAGGGACTGAATGTAGGTCTGCATTTTCTAAATGGAGCAGCCACTTTCGACCCTGCCGTCAACGAGGTTGATCCCCTTACAGGTGCTAAAATCCTTTGGCTGGATGCTTTCCTTACGAATGTCGACCGCACCAGACTCAACCCCAATATGATGATTTGGCAAGGGGATTTATGGCTAATTGATCATGGCGCTTCCTTTTATTTCCATCATTCCGGTAAGGATCCTCATGTTGCTGCCGCCGATCCTTTCCCCTATATCCGCAATCATGTGTTCCTGAAATATGCCGACCGATTGCCTGAAGCCGACCGACTGATGCGTCAGGCTATAACCCCGCGCACGCTTTCCAAAATCGTAGATATGATCCCGACGGAATGGCTTTCCGAGGAGGGTTCTCCACTTTCCCCGGAGGAAACACGTGAGACCTACCGCACCTTCCTTCTCGAACGCCTTAAGAATACAGCTCCGTTCGTAGAAGAAGCAATGAAACTTAAAGCGACTGCCCGACTATGATTACTTCCTCTAACATTCCGACCTCAACTATGCCGCAGACTCCCCCTGATTATGATCTTTATGAGTATGCATTAATAAGATACGTCCCCAGAATCGAACGAGGGGAGTTTATCAACATAGGCATACTCATGATGTGTAAACGCCGCAGGCTGCTGCTATGCCAAATTCATATCGATGAAAAACGCATCAAAGCCCTGTGTCCGAGAGCTGACCTTAATCTGCTCCGCAATCAGGTCAAACTATTCGAGCGTCGCGACGTCCCCGCCGCCGGGCTACCCGTAGAAGAGACTTATCGCTGGCTGACCGCTGCTAAAAGTGCAATTCTCCAGACCTCCCCCTCTCATCCCGGAATACTACAAGCCGAACCCGAAGAGACCCTGCGGGCGTTAATCAAAGAATTAGTGGAGTAGGACAGCCGGCGGAGCCGATAGCTAAACCGGAAGTCTCAACAAATTTCAAGAGCTGATTTTGCAATTATCACTTCCGGGACGGGGTCTTATATAACGCGCAGTATTGATCGGAAATATGTTTCCAGCGATAACGGCGATCCGCTATCTCACGCATCTCTTCCCCCTTTAGGTTGCCGGATTTCAAAAGGGTCAGCAACTCATCCGCATTCTTGAAGTAATATGCCTTGTTTTCAGTTGTCTCCCGATTGTAGACGACGTCGTATGCAATAATCGGTTTGCCGAAAAACATCGCCTCTACGAGCGAGGGATTCGTGCCCCCTGCGCTGTGACCATGCATATAGATACCCGCATTCGAGCGCAACGCATAAAGAATGTCAATATCATATATCGCATCCAATATCTTTATATTCCGGCAATCTTTATATTTATTCTTCAGTGAGCGGGAATATTCACTATGATCCCAATTGCCGATAAATACAAGGGGATAATCCGTGCGTGAGAACGCCTCTAATATAAGATGGGAATTATTTTCCGGCTCGATTCTGCAGACAGTGATAGCGTAATTATCCGGAGTCACTCCATAATCCTTTAATGTCTTGTCGATAAACTCCTGATCCAGATGCCGACACGCATGATCTCCTCCGTAGGCTATCAGTTCGGAGGGCTTTCCATAAGTCTCGCTCACATAATCCTGAATTCCTTTATTATCGGATATGATCACATCGGCATATCTGACTGCCATGGCTTCAGATGAGCGAAGCACGCGGCGCGCCAACCCTCCCCATTTCTCACGGCGATGCTCCAATCCGTCGATATTGATAATGAGTCTTTTTCTATTGAACAGTCTGAAGAGCGGCAGGAACAGACATCCCGAAACACCCAGCACTAAAATTACGTCGTAGTGTCTTAAAGACTTGCAGAAGGATATTATATCATAAGGGATTGACTGCATCCCATTTGCACTCAGCGGGATATAACGAAGTGTAGCACCCTTGTAGGTCGCAAACCGATTCTTGAGATCCTTAGATGAGCAAAAGACTGTATAATGTACATTATCCGGGCAGTTATCGCCAAGCAGATTTTCCACAAGGCTTTCAAAGCCCCCATAACTTGCAGGCACACCTTGCGTGCCTATGATGGCAACTTCCAATGACTCTTTATTATTTTCTGAGCTTTTCATTCTGTTCTTATTAAGTTCACAAGTCATATTCTGACAAAGACCTGGTTTTGCTTACAAAATTAACAAATTTCAATGTGATTTGTCAAATTTATTGTTAACAATTTTTAATAAAAATCTCAGAACTCCTTTAGAAAAGCCGTTTCCGGGTGATGTAGAAATGGAGGAGTCCCTTGGCATGCAGTAAGGAGAGGCGGCTGAAAGGAGAGCGGTTGGTAGCGCGTTGCCAATGATGAATGATGCTTATTTCGGGGAGATAATCTATCGTGTAGCCCGCCTTACGGATACGCTCACACCAATCGGCATCTTCAGGACCATAGAAAATTTTCTCATCCAATAATCCTATCTTCTCTATTATCTCGCGCCTGAACATCTGGCACGCCCCGATGACATAATATGGATGCCGGGATGCCATTGCCTCAAGTTCGGAGGCTGAGGACTCCCCTTTTTTCAGAAGATGGCGGAGTTTGATTGCCAAACCGGGGAATGGCTTCGCACTCTCCTGCAATGCCCCCTCCGGAGAATAGAGTGCAGGCGCACAGAGTCCGCAAGCCGGATTATGATCCAGATGGTTCAGCAGATTGTCGACCGCTTCTTTCGTAACCTCCGTGTCGTTGTCAAGTATCAGTATAATCTCCCCTTGCGCCTTTTTCAATCCTATGTTGCGCCCGGCAGCGACCCCTCGGTTTTGGGCATTATAATGATATTTCAAGGTCTGCTTGGGCAATCCCGGGAATTCCTCAACAGCTTGGCGTGTGCCGTCAGTCGAACCATTGTCGACAATTATCAGCTCCGTTCCTCTATCATCATTAAGAATCGGGAGCAGAGTGTCAAGGAGTTTCAGAGTAAACCCCTTCTGATTGCATGTTAAGACGACAATGGATAACTTCATCAATGGAAGAGTTTAAGTTTCAAAGCCTTTGATGCCGCTTTAAATTCGCTCCATGAGGAGAATCGACGAAGCTGCTTTGCAATGAATCGGGGAGAGAGAAAATAACTCAGATTATTGCGGAAGAGCATTTTCTCCATCTCTTCCGCGCTGATATTGGGGAGATTAAGGATTGATTCATGCTGCACGTCAGTCGGTCGATATTCATTCCCCTTTATCCAGCCGTTCTGTTTGCAGATTTCATAATATTCCGTACCCGGGAACGGGGACACGATATTGAACATGACCTGATCCACATCCAGACGCTTCGCTTCTTTCAGAGTATGCCGAATTGTAGCGCGTGTCTCCAACGGCGAACTGCCAATCAGCACATTCAGCTTGACCGGCACATTGTATTTCTTAAGCAACGCGATCGATCTGCGGATATCGTCGGGGGTGATCCCTTTCTTGATATATTTTAAGATCCCTTCATCGAATGATTCTATTCCAAGATCGACATAGCGGCATCCGCTTTCACCAAGCATTTTGGCTATCGGTTCGGTTATGGCATCGACACGAGCCTGACACCCCCAGACTATTCCGTGAGGACGCAGGATATCACATATCGCTTTCGTGCGCTCTTCATTCCAGATGAAGTTGTCGTCCATAAATCCGATTGCCTTCACTCCCTGAGCTGCGAGCATATCGACCTCTTTCTTTATGCTCTCGATCGAACGGAATCCGATGGTCGGTTTTCTGCCATGATCTTTTCTGAATTCGATCTCTCGGGCAAAGGTCAGCGAAGAAGGAACGCAATATATACATTTATAAGGACAATTGCGCGACGTAAACATTGTCGTGTAAGGTCCGGTCTTAAGCTTGGGATTATGATATACACGTCCTTTCAGCAGATCGCGTGCCGGGAATGGGAGGGCATCCAGATTGTCATTGAGCGGTCGGCTCGGGTTATTGACAATTTTGCGGGTGTTGTCAAGATAGGTTACTCCGGCTATTCCCTCCGGTTTTTTCCCGGCTGATAGCGCTTCCAGGAGTTCGAGAAGCGTCAGTTCGGGTTCGCCGCGCACGATGTAGACATGCGGGTCGTCGTTAAGTGCGCGTTTGATGAAATATGTCGCTCCAGGTCCCATCAGCACGATGGGAGTGGCAGGATGGTATTTCCTTAGTACCGAAATAGCGTGCAGATCGGAATCCAGCGACAGATTGACTGTCCAGATCAGATAGACATCAGATTTATCGGTCTGCAGAAATTTATCAAACGCATCTTCGGAAGCTTTACCTGTGCCCGCGAACACAAAATCCTGATAATCCACTTCATGTCCCCCCATATCGCGCAACGCTGCAGCCGCTGTGAGTTCATAAATGTTTATCATCGGATAGACAACGCGAGTGCAGCCCGCCGAACGCTCGGCAGGCTGCTTATTATCGTAGCACGGAGGCACAAGGAATGTCAATTTCATCTTAAGAGGATCTAAATTTTATATTAAAACGTCTGACTCCTCTTAATATTGTTAATATTGCAATCCGTATCGGACTTTATTTCAGCAATTCTTCGGCTGCTTTGTAGTCCGGCTCATTTGTGATTTCTTCTACGAACTGGCTCCCTTTTACCTTTCCGTCTTTACCAATCACTACAATCGCACGTGCATAAAGTCCCTTTAATGGTCCTTCTTCTATCTCAACGCCGTAATCCTTACCGAAAGTGGAGCGGAAACCGGAGGCTGTCTTTACATTCTCAATGCCGTTGACTGTGCAGAATCGTGCGGCTGCAAAGGGAAGATCCTGAGAAACACACAACACTACTGTGTCGGGATAATTTACTGCATCCTGATTGAAACGGCGGACGGAGGCGGCACAAACATCTGTGTCAAGACTCGGGAAAATATTAAGCACAACCTGCTTCCCTTTCAGCGAATCGAGTGTGATTTCTGAAAGATCCTGAGCGGTCAATGAGAATGCAGGCGCTTCGCTACCTGTCGCGGGGAGTTCTCCGCATGTCTGTACGGGATTACCCATGAATTTTAATTCTGCCATAATAATATTAATATTTTCTTTTATGTTCTTCTTAATTTTATATTTCTACATTTACTACAACTTAGTGTTGCGTTATGTTTATATTAAGAAGAAATACTTATCACCTTCTTTGTTAATATTTGTTAAATTCAAAAGAAAAATATGTTATACAACATCTTTTTTGAAAAGATTTATATATATTTGCAGTGAGTTTTTCATGGTATTAGATTTTAAGGTTAACAGGAGATTGATTGTCGGGATGACAATCAATTTTTTTTGTCCTTACCCGAACACCCCTTCCTGTAAGAAATCAAGTGACCCCAAAGTTGCGCGTTCAACTTTGGGGTCACTTGATTATATTTATGTCCGTTTTTAAGGTTTGGGCTTATCTGACATACTTGAGTGTAATCGGGCGCTCCGAGGAAGATTCGACTACGATTATGGACACGCCGGCGGGGATTGCTTCGGAGGGTATGGATTTGTAGGTATCTCTTAACGTTCCGAAGTCTCGGGAAAGTTTGCCATCAACTGCGAACACTTTGACCGAAATCTCTTTTGCATCCGGATTACTGATGACTATCCCATCTCTTCCTGCCCGGACAAGGTAGGATCTTTCGCCATTGGTAATGCTTTCTACCGATGTCGGCATTTCGCTTATGAGCGACATTATCCCTTCTGTAGGATTAAGAAAACCCCTGCCGTTTCTCGGATTCTCGCTGAGGGGATGATTCTCCGCGTCGTTGGTCTTTGCAATTAGATTGAGAGCCTCATTAGTCGTAAGATCCGGCTTGATCTGGGAATAAAGAGCCATCACACCGGCAACATAAGGACATGCCATCGACGTTCCGCCGTAGGGTCCCCAATAGTAAAGTTGTTCTCCTCCCTCCTCATCTTGCAGGCTGAGAGCCTCTCCTGTAGATGATGAATTATCGGAGGAGTACTGAGCGGTAGTGCTATAGTTTGTGATTCCCTGTGCGTTATATTTTTCAATATAAGCTCCGGAAAGACTGGATATTATAGGAATGCCGGGAGCAACAGTATGAGGAAGCACTCTGCCGTCGAGCAGCGTTGCGCACCCTGAATCTGCCATTACTTTATCAATCTCACCGCCCGACCATGCGCCTCCGTTGAGGACACTGACGGGAGCTCTGCCGGTGTACATTCCGACTGTCAATACATTGTATCCGGTAGCAAGGTCGCTTATGGAGAAAGTCTTGTCGGGATTAAAGGGGTTACCAGACACTCTCTCAAAGCGGCTGTAGGAACAATCGGCAAAAGCATCAATACGCTGTCCTGGTGTACCGTAACACATCGCTCCGATGCGATAGTGTGCCCAGCCGTTAGTATCCTGTGCCCAACGCTCGGTAGCGGTCTGATAGAAAATCTGAACACGGAATCTGCCGTTCTCCTCATCTATCTCCCCGTATGCCTGAATCTCTCCCTGCATACACTCCGCGAATTTCTCCGAGTATATATACCCCGGCTCATCCTGTTTTGTTGAATCGGAAGTGAGGATATACGTATCGCGCTCGCTGAAGTTTAGTTTAGGAGTGGAGTAGGCAAAGTTCTGACCTGTGCTTCCATCCTCTCTCATATATAAAGCGACTTCAAAGGGGAGTGAAGTGTCGGAGTAGACATCCGTGATGCCATACATATTGAAATGCATCCAGTCCGAGGAGGCGAATTGCATCTGGAGAGACTTTTTGGAAGTAGTCAGTTTTCCGCCTACATGACCGTATATATCCCCTTCGTTGCCCGCCGCTATGCATATAATCGCATCCTCGGCACATAAGTCGAGATATTGATTAAACAGGGAAGTGCCGTCGTGAGCCCCTGTATAATTCCCGAGAGATATGTTTATGACAGCAGGTTTACCGACCTCTTTGGCGTAGGCTATTATATCTTCAATTCCTGCAAGGATTCCGACATCAGTGAGACGCGATGTGGCTGCTACAATGTCAGCCCCGGGAGCAATCCCGTAGTAATCATTTCCTTTGTAGCCTCCGGTCATGATTCCGGCTACATGAGTAGCATGAAAGTTGTCTTCGTCATCAGTGTGCCATGCAAGTATTTCATCCGGAGTGGATAATACTTCTTTTCTCCCTTCATTCTCGATATAATTGAACACGCGCTTAATACGCAGTTCTTTTCCATCCGATGAACGGAAATTAATATGGCGGGCATCAAAACCGATATCGGAAAAACCGACCACTACCCCGGTGCCATCGAGTTCAGGGAAGAATTTTGTCACATCAGCGGACTTTATACACTCTTCCAACCCATATTTTCCGCGACTGATATCCATTGCCGGAGTATTCGGACTCGCATTGCGCTGACGCACATATTCCCGGTTAAGGCGACGCTTTAGATCGGAAAGCGCTCGCATTCTCTTATTGGAGCCTGCTGATACACCCTTTGAACCTGCTGATTTATCTGCAAGCGAAGGGAGTTCGTCGACCACCTTCTGCATATCTATATCCGAGGGATACAGAGTCAGACATATATCATTGCGATGATTTAAAACTTTTACTCCATGCGCTTCAAGATATGCAATATCCGCATCAACATCTTCACCGACGCGCAGTATCAGATCATAATACGTCAGTTCCTCGTCGGCTCCGTCAGCAGCAGAATCCGATGCTCCTGAATCAGAAGCATAGAGGCTGCCGGGGATTGAGAAGAATAAGGATATGCAAGTTATAAAAGTAAGTAATCGAGATGTCATGAAAATGAATGATGTTATGAAAGTAACGAAATTTAAACGATATTATGAAAGTAATTAAGCTCTGTTACTCTATATTAAACTGAAATCAGGCGCCTTTATTGTCCTGACTCTTTCCCCGTCGGCATCTCTATCCGCTGATAATATCAAGAAGTTCGCTCCCGTATGTGTTTGCCTTCTTGCTTGACACTCCCTTAATCGCAATGAGTTCCTGCATATTTGCAGGACGCGCATTGGAAATAGCAATTAGAGTTTTATTGGGGAACACCATGTAGGCAGGCATACTCCCTGCCGTTGTCTTTCTCCATTCCATCAGTCTGCTATATAATTCCGGATCGAGAATATCATCCGTAAGAGCAGCGGATGCCTCGGGCTTCTCACCTTTTTTCTCTTTTTGCGATTGGCGCAATCTCGGCAGGCGTACACTCCCCTCCGAATCGAGTTCGAGTATCTTGCGGGATTTGGTCGTAAGATACAATTCCGGGGCAAACTCTTTCGCTTTAAAGGCATCCATCAGCGCTATCCTCAGTGCGAGAGCGGAGGATAATTCCTCTTGTGAGTTACGCAATCGCTTCAGCAATGCCTTGTTGTCAATACCTAACGGAGTGGCATCGACGATCATTTTCAGATTCTTAAGTTCTTCAGAGAAATACCGACATCCTCCCGCAATCTTTGAATCGAATTTCGGTTTGAATTCTTCATCCTGCCTATAGGGCGCGGATGAGGATAAGAACTGCATCAGACGATTGGAAACTTTCTCCACTTTCTCGTTGAAATCCGATCGGACATCGTAGACTTTTGAGACAAAAGTCGGATAGACCGACGGGAGAATCGAGGTCGCTGCCCTATACCATGAATCTATCAGATTGCTCAACTCCATCATATCGAATAGTTCGTAGAGTAACTGATTGAAATAGGCATTTCTGAATCCTTCGAGTTCTCCGGAATCTCCCTTCATTCGAGGATGGCAATTAATGAAGGTGTTGACATTGGAATCAGTAAAGATAGAGGTTGCGGATAAGGGGGAGTCGAGATAAAGTCCGTCAAGGGAGCGGCATCTTGAGAGTGCCACATAGGTCTGTCCGGGAGCAAAACTATGGGCGGCATCGACTATGGCTTTGTCGAAAGTCAGCCCCTGACTCTTATGAATTGTGATCGCCCAGGCAAGACGCAATGGTATTTGAGAAAAGGTGCCTTCGGTAATCTCGACGATATTTCCCTCTTCATTTAATGCATAGCGAGTGTTCTCCCAATCTACCCTCTCGACTTTTATGGGCGCCGAGGGTTGGGAAATAGGAATCACGACAACGTACGCCTCCGCGAGCTCTGCAACTTCTCCGATAAGTCCGTTATAATAGAGATGTGAACCGGACGGATCATTCTTCACAAACATTACCTGCGCTCCTACTTTAAGCTCCAGTCGAGTATCGGCAGGATAGGAAGTCTCGGGGAAATTCCCGGTCACACGCGCTTCATATATTATCGGGGACTCCGACAACTCTGCAAGCCGCTTCTCATTGATTGCGTTTGCACGATAATTATGACTTGTCAGGCGGATCACTCCCTCTTCTTTCGCCGGGAAAATCTCTCGGTCAGCTCTGCTGTTAAGCAATCTGAGAGTTTCGGCATCTGCGATGTTATCGCGGATCTTATTCAGAATGTCGAGAAATACGGGATCACTCTGCCGGAACACCTTTGTGAGTTCCAGCATCATAAATCCTGCCTTTTTCAAGGCATGGCTCTCAAAGAAATATGGCGATGGATAATGATCGCCGAGCAGTTCCCATTCCTGATCATTCACGACGGGGGCAAGCTGACGTAAATCCCCGATCAGGAGTAGTTGCACTCCACCGAATGGACGGGAAGAGTGTCGCAGTCGCCTCAATGTTTCATCGACTGCATCCAACACATCGGGACGCACCATTGAGATTTCATCTATAATCAGCAGGTCGAGTGTGCGGATAAGCCGCTTCTTGCGCGACGACATTCGATGAATACTCTCTTCTTTTGAACTGTAACCGACCCCCGGGATAAAGGGTCCGAAGGATAATTGGAAGAAGGAATGAAGAGTGCTGCCGCCGGCATTGATTGCGGCGACACCCGTCGGAGCGAGGATAACATGGCGCTTACCGGTAGTGGCACTCAGATTACGAAGGAATGTGGTCTTTCCGGTGCCGGCTTTTCCGGTCAGAAAAAGATTGACTCCGGTGGATTCCACCATTGAAGATGCCATTTGCAGGATGGGTTCCTCCTCTGCTTCTGTATTGCGGGTCGATTGATGTTCGTTCATAATTCAGTATATAGAAAGGACGCACACAATTGGAGTGCGCGTCCTTTAATTTAAAAGAAGTCGGGTTCTTATTTGAAGCTTACTTCCTCGATATCTTTAAAGAGGGAGAACGCAGCATGGTTGGTATACTGGCTCATCGCCTGATTATAGTTGGCGAGATCCTCCTCGTATTGTTCTTCAAGGCGTTCATATTCTTCCCATTCTTCATCGGAAGCATCGGGAGATACCATCGGGGGCGCTACGGGCTTCACAAGGTCGGGCTTCTCGAATGTGTAAGCTGCCTTGCTCCCGGCAGGGATTCTCAACACTCCGTTGTAGGCATAATATCCGAAGGAATCATTATAAGCCGTCGGAGCCTCTTCGGAAAGGATATTCACAAGCATGAGTTTATCCATATTCACGAGGGCTTCGTGACCGATAACCTTTACAGAGGCGGGAATGGTCACGGCGTCAAAGCGTGTGCCGAAAAGCGCACGATCCTGAACTTCAGCAGTGCCGTCGGCTACTGTGAAATGTCCGTCCTTACCGAGGGGGACAGCTACGAGTGCCGAGAGATCGGATGTATAGATATTTCCATCCACCGACACATAGCCGGGATATGTCGATTCGAGTTCGATCTTTGTGACATAGTTCAGTTTTGACACCTGAGTGCGAATATAATCAGATGTTGCATTGACCAGAGCCGCATTGAGCACCATATAGTGTACATCACCGCAGATTGTCAGGGTCTGCACGTTCTCAGGCGCAGCGTCTACAACCAAGTCAAGACCTACAACGGGAATCTGAGTCAATTCTCCATTCATCGTAGCTGTAAGATAAGGAGGAATAATGACATTGGAACATGTGCCACCGATTTTACGGACAAAAGCTGATGTGTTGGGAAGATCTGTCTTTATTTCGTAGACAATCTCCTGATTGTTGTCGTAGGTGAAGTTGTAGCATGCAGAACCGAGGGCTGCTACGCTCTCATAATCAGCATTCTGCACAGGGAGATTGATTGTCACCTGATCTACAACTGCCGGAACTGACACTACAGGATAGTTCGGAAACTGAGGTTCGTCTTTGTCGGAGCAGGCTGCCATAAAAGCCAGCGCCAATACAGGAAGAATCGCTATTTTTTTCATTTTAAATATGATTACTGTTATCCGGTTAATATTGGTAGATAAATCATTTCAGACTCATTAATAATGTGGCTTGCCCTTGTCATTTAAGCGAACTACCCACTTTATTAATAACCTGTGTGTGGACCAACACAATTTCCGCGTGGCGTTCATAGCCCCTTTGGAAGAAGTGCATTTGCAAATTTAAACATTTTTTTGAAATCCCGACTACAATCCTATGATTTTTTTATTATTTTTCTCTCCCTCTCCGTAATTTCCCCTTTGATTTTAAATTTTATCCCTCCTCTAATACTTTAAGAGTGCTTGATACGTTGATTTATTGGAGCTTTGTTTTTCTCCGATTTCTATCATTCCGACATCCATGTTATGAAGAGTTCTTTTTCTAAATATATTTTCCGTATCGCATGCGTATTTGCCTTCCTCGGGATTCTCGCCGGAGAGTCCGGATGTAAGTCCGTGAAATTATCGGATGCTGATGCCCAGCTTCAGAGAGGAGAATTTGCGGATGCAGCCAAAAGCTATCGCAAGATTTATAATCGCCTGACAAAGCGCGAGGAACGCCCGCTTCGCGGAGAGGTGGCTTATAAAATGGCTACTTGTTATCGAAAATTGAATCAGTCTGCGCGTGCTTCCGCCGCTTATCAGAATGCAATACGTTATGAGTATCCGGATTCTATGGCTTTCTATTATCTCGGAAGGTCGTTGCAGTCGGAAGGAAAGTATGTGGCAGCAGCTAATGCTTACCGGACTTTCCTTGAATGGCAGCCGGATAATCTGCTGGGGAAGGAGGGGTTAAAAGGAGCCATGCAGGCAGAGCGTAATAAAAATTCCAAATCAAGATATATTGTCAAGAACGCAAAGCTTTTCAATTCCCGACGCGCGGATTTCTCTCCCATGTATCTGGATAAAAGTCTTGATCAGATCTATTTCACTACTACTAATGAGAAAGTGACCGGCACCAATCGCTCTGAGATAACGGGAATGAAGAAGAGCGATATATGGTATAGCAAAAAGAATGAGAAGGGGGAATGGCAACGCCCGGAACCTGCCGGTGGCGAACTTAATTCCGAAATGGATGAGGGAATCATCAGTTTTTCGCCTGATGGTCAGACAATGTATCTCACCATGGCTCGCCGTGCTCCGGAATCGAATACTTCTGTCGAAATTTACACTTCCAAACGCTCGGATGCCAATTGGAGCCAGCCCGTAAAGTTGGATATTATTGCGGACACTATCTCCGCCGTCGGTCATCCTGCCGTCAGTCCTGACGGCAAATATCTCTATTTCGCTTCCGACATGGCTGGCGGCTACGGAGGAAAAGATATCTGGCGCATTAACCTTAACGAACGCGCCGGAAGCCTGGAAAATCTCGGACCGCAAATCAATACTCCCGGAGATGAGATGTTTCCTTACATGCGCACCGACAGCCTGATGTATTTTTCATCCGACGGCCATCCGGGATTCGGAGGATTGGATCTCTTTAAGGCACGACTCAATTCTACAGGCGATCGCTGGAGTGTCGAGAATCTCGGACTCCCTATGAATTCGGCAGGGGATGACTTCGGCATCACGTTTGGCGAGGGTGAGAGTGGATTTTTCTCTTCAAATCGCGGAGATGGAAGAGGTTATGATCATATCTATTCTTTTGAATTGCCGGAATTGAAAATCACTATCTCCGGATGGGTAGTCGATAAGGATGACGAGCCTGTGCCGAATGCCGTAATACGCATCGTGGGCGATGATGGCTCGAATCAGAAGGAGGTGGCGCGCGATGACGGCAGTTTCCGCTTCCGTCTTGAACGCGGTGTGAAATATGTCATGATGGCGGGGGCGAAGGGTTATCTGAATGTAAAGCAAGAGTTCGAGAGCGATATGGCTGAAGAGGATGCTGATTATGGAGTTGACTTCGTATTGGCGGCGATTGATAAGCCGCAGGTCGTAGAAAATATTTTCTATGATTTCGACAAGGCGACTCTGCGTCCGGAATCCAAAACAGCCCTCGATGAGATGATTCGAATGTTGCAGGATAATCCGAATGTTACGCTTGAAATGTCGTCACACACGGATCGCCACGGCTCCGACAGCTACAACGAAGCACTCTCCGACCGTCGCGCAAAAAGTGTAGTGGATTATCTTATCGAAGGAGGCATCAATCCCGAGCGTCTGACATGGAAAGGATATGGAGAATCTCGCCCCAAGACGGTCACAAAACGTATCAACAAGGAGTTCCCTCAATTTGAGGAAGGGGTCACTCTCTCTGAAGATTATATAATGAGTCTGGAGGATGAAGCCAATCGCGAGGCGGCGGATCAGATAAATCGCCGCACGGAATTTCAGGTAACTTCTACAACCTTTGACTTGTTCTAACCCCCTCCTCTCTTCTCAATCCTCCCTCCTCTTAAATGAGGGGATCGGAGGGATGGACAAAGACATAATACTTAATGCCCGGCATCTCACTTATTGGGATGCCGGGCATTATATTTTTAATCTATTCCTATTTTATTCAGGATTTGGGCGAACGACGTTTCTCCCCGGTAGCATTCTCTATTCCGGAGGCAATCTCATTGAAGATTTCTTCAACTTTGCCTGATCCGTTGATGGGGAGATAACTGCCGGCGTTTACATAGTAATCCTTAAGAGGATGCGTCTGATTATGATACACCTCCAGACGATTCTTAATAGTCTCCAGATTATCATCCGCTCTTCCGGACTCTTTGCCCCTGAGCAACAGACGCTCGATGAGTTCTTCCTCCGGAACTTCGAGTCCGATGACTGCATTCACTTTCTCTCCTCGCTTCTCAAGCAGATTTTTCAGAGCATCCGCCTGAGGAATCGTTCGGGGAAATCCATCGAACACAACTCCCTTGGCACCCTTTGCATCGTTGTCTATCACATCTTCTATGAGTTCAACAATGAGTTCGTCGGGAATCAGATGACCTTTTGAAATATATTTTTCAGCAATTCTGCCGAGTTCTGTTTCGCGGGCTATATGATCACGAAGTGCCTCCCCTGTAGAAATATGGAATAATCCGAATTGATCTATCAATTTGGCACTCTGCGTACCCTTTCCGGAGCCCGGAGCTCCAAAAAGAACCAAGTTTAGCATAGTTTTTTCGTTAAGATATGTAAGTTTACCTGTAGATTCCTTTGATTTATTCTTCTTCCTCAATAACATAGATATCTTTCAGATTCCTGACTTTGCCGTCAAGATCCAGACCATAACCGATTATAAACTTCGGCTCTATGTTGAAGGCTACGTAATCGGGCGTAAATCCGGTGCGCGAGGAAGCTGGCTTATGAAGCAGGGTTGCAAAGCGAACACTGCGCGGATTGTGTTTCTTCAGATCGTCTATCATCTTTACGGCTGTCAGACCCGTGTCGACAATATCTTCGATAATGACGACATCCTTGCCGTCAATATCTTCAGTCAACCCGGTCAGCTGACGCACATGCCCTGTTGAAGAAGTCCCTTCATAGGACGCATATCTGACAAAAGCAATCTTGCCCTCATTCATCCCTATTTCACGAATAAGATCCGCTGCAAAGATGAATGCACCGTTAAGCACGCAAATAAACACCGGGTCACCACCCTTGAGGTCCTCTCTTATCTCGGATGCCACACGCTCCACTTCCTTCATGATTACATCGTGGGTGAGATATGGCACGAATGTAAGTCCGTTTACTCTGACTTTATTTTCCATATTTATCGTATAATACCCGCTTTAAATCTCTATTTTTACTCTAAAAGAGATTTTGATTTAAAGCCAAATAATCTCTAAAGCGGGGGACATATATAATTGATGCAAATTTAATCATTTTTTATGATAAGAGGGGAGAAAATTTTAAGAAATTTTCTCCCCTCTGCAATCATTATTTTCTTTTAAGTAAGTAATGAAAATTAATGTGTATATAAAACTTAAAGATTTTTGAGATAATTTCCATGCGGAAGAAAGGAAGATACTATAGTATCTGACTGACTGACAATTGGAAATTAGCCAAAAAGATTAAGTTTTATTACACAAGATATTCTATTACTACTTATTTTCATAATATCGTTTAATTTTCATTACTTACTTAGGTCTCAGACTGCAAGAATTATGCTTGTTTTAATTCCTTAGATAACGATCTTCTTTCCTGCTACGACATACAGTCCATGAGGAAGTTTAATCATCGTAATGCCGGCTTCTACCTGATAAAGCATTCTCCCGCCGTCGAGTGTATAAACCGGAACTTCAGTTGATTCTTTCGAATCAATCACTACATATCCCCCTGACACCATCACACGCAATCCTGAATTATCTATGTCAGTGATTGAAGTGGGGATATCTCCGCGAGTGTAGTTTTCATTGAAGTTCAAATCTTCCGTCTGCTTGTCGTTGCCATTGCTGAATATCATCTTCAACTCAGGAACATCCCTGCCTGTATCGAAAGTATGAGTCCAGGTAGGATATGATGAGGAGCGCAATGCGTAGGTTGCATCATCTTCGCGCGTCATAGCGACGCCGGGCCAGGTGCCTCCGGTGAAATTCTCTCCGTTAGCGCCGTCCCATACCCATAGATACACCTGCTCCCATGGTTCGGGATCTGCATCAATAAATCTGACAGTGCGAGTATAGCCCGAGGGATCGATCGGATCAATGGGATCGATCGGGTCAATAATTTCGGATTTGACAATCTGTAATGTGGACTCCCCATCAGGATTATAGGAGAAGATTACCGTCGTGCCGGCAGAAAGGGTTGTCGTAATGTTCTGTCCGTCGAACGCAAGAGGATAGATTCTGTTGTATTCAAGATTCATGGGATAAGACAGACCATAGTTGATATCCCACGAACCATTGTTGATCTTCCACTCTCCGCTAATATCGGAAGTCACCGTGTATTCATACACTCCACCCTTATTATTAAAGCGAAAAGCATCATTGGGATTCCAATCGGTCATGCTCCCGACAATATAGAAATTCTCTCCTGACGGCTGAGGCGGATTTGTCACCGCATACTCTTTATTCATAAATGAAGCGGAACTTTCCATGATGCCCTTGACTTCGTTGAGTTTGCCGTAAAGATTGTCATTGCCATACTGCGGCCAACGCTCTTTATCCCGGGCAGCCGCTGAATTAATCTGATTTACAAATCCTTCGGCATACGCATTGAGTTCCCCTCTTTTGGAATTGAGCAGTTGCCAGTATTCAGCAATCTTCGCACGCAATGCCGGAAATTCAAGTAGCTCCCCTACCCAATGATTATAATGCATATTGCCGGACTCCATCTTATAAAAGGAGTGATTCGGATGCGAACGCTGGAACGCACTGCCGAAATCCCATACGGGTGAGAAATGCCATTTCTCATCGTCTCCCAAATCGCGATAGAGATAGCAGCTGCCATGGAATGATTCATAGTTATCCATGAATTCCTGCACAGTGATAAAACGTGCAAGATCATCAATATCTACGTAGCGCCATAATTCATCCGAATTTCTGTCTCCATGAAGAATCAGATCGTTGACTTTACCAAGACTGGATTTCAGCCAGTCAATATAGCCGTCAGGTTCGTAGCCGGGATCTACACTTTTATCGTAAGTGAAGCGGAGCACATCCTCCGCACCCGGATTTTCAAACCGGATCTGTGCCTCTTCATCATAGTTGTCAATTTCTACAAGCGTGCCCCCTTCAATCCATTTCGAAAGAGGGTTGCCGGATGCATCCTCCTCTTCCCAGCCGCTGATATTAACGCGATCTTTGTCAATACGTATAAGTTCGGTCAGAAAGTAAAGACCTCTATAGGTTCCATTCACAACGAGTTCTAAGGGATACATATCGGGAGTCCAGGGAAGACCTACAATCTCCGAAGCTTTAAATCCGAGCGCATTGCGAAGGAAGCCTCGATTGTCGTCGGCATGCGCAAGAAGTCCGAAGTGTTTGCTCGATTTCATACCGCATAGTGCCGCCTTTTTGTCAAGTTTCAGACGATACGGTTTTTTCTCAAATCCGGTGAATGTGTAATTACCGCGTCCCTTGATTTTAGTCACGAGAGGAGCTGACTCTGATCCAAAACCGGAGATACCTTCAACCCCGCAAGGATCAAGCCAATAAAGTGCATTAAGATAAGTTTCTTTCGAAACGACTTCTTGCCCGTTCTCAATATTAATATAGAGAATCGGAAGCGTCCCTGACGGAGATGCGGCATACCCACTGATGCACACAAGCATCGCAGCCAGAACGAAAAGATAAAGTTTTTTCATGAGTTAATTGTAAGAATATATTTAGTTAATTAAAGTATTCCGGTTAATACCCATCCCACAAAACCGTCAGTTCACTGAATTCCTCCCCCTTCCTTATACTCTGTAGGAGTGAGGGGGAAAACTATGGCAATGCGGAGAGTGAAATATAATATTATTTAACCAAGACAAATTACAAGATAAAATTACAACGAAAAACTGAATAGGGCAACATTTGGACATAAAAAAAATTGATTGTCATCTCGACAACCAATCTTCTGTTAACCTTAAAAATCTAATACCATGAAAAACTCACTGCAAAATTAATAAATATTTCTTAAAATATGCTATACAACATAAAAATATTTTCCATTTTAACATTTATTAACCCTTACATCTCTTCCCCATCCAATCTTCAACCCCAAAATTTCATTCCCTACCCTAACAACACCCACCAATATATCTCCCATCAACTCCCTGCAATATTTCACCATCACTCCCTGCCATATATCTCCTATCAACTCCCCGCCAATGTAGGGACGTACGGTTGCTGAACTGACCCCCAAAAGTTAGACATAAAACTTTTGGAGGTCAGTTTAATTATGAAGCATACCCTTGAAGAAAAAATAAGTTATGTGAAGTTAGTGCTTGACGGCATACCACAAAGACA
>JAAVBC010000026.1 GCA_014803765.1 Bacteroides sp.
CTGATGCTGACAGATTGCACGGATTTTTATTTGTTTGATGATGGGGAGTATTTGTAAGGGAGATGTATCACACTGACGCTCGGCTTCGCCTGCGTCTCACGGATATGTACGGATTCCACGGATTTTCTGACTGCCCCTTGCGTACGATGGCGCCATCCGCGGTTTAGCACATGTAGGGCGCGGAACAACCCGCTCCGCGGGTAGATGACGCGCCTATGAATTCAGTATAATATTTCTGTCCTCTAAAATTTTTAGCGATAGTAATAATAAAAATCCCTGTCTGCTCCGAAAAGCAGACAGGGAACTCAAGTGATTATATTATGGTAACTAATCTGAGTTACTTATTGGTGATATACACTTTCTTGCCATTCACAATATAGATTCCGGGCTGGATATACTCCTTATTCAATCTGATAGACATACCCTGAAGATTGAAGATGCTGTCACTGCCGGAAAGATCATCTGCGTTGATGGCATCAATTCCTGTAGTGATATCTTCATCCTCTGCCAACCGGATATAAGCTCGGAAAGGCATCAGACTTTCAATCTTGTTGAATGTAATGTTGTCCTTGCTTCCGGCAGGATGATATGCATTCTGAAGGATGCTCTTTTTGTAAACACCGTTGAAGCGGGCGTTGCCTGACTCCGGAGTTGCTTCAACATAGACATTCGAAGCGTTGAATACCTTATCTCCACCCGCTACAGAATGAATCATTGCCGGTTCATGAGCATTTAATACTCCATCTGCAACATCAAAAGAGATAGAAGAGGAATGATTCTCTATCAGACTGCCTACGTATACATCCGTCGGTAGTTCGGACGCATAGGGAAGGTAGAGGGTATCCCATTCATCTGCCGCCATAGAGCGTGTGTAAGATGCAGATTCGGCGTTGAAGGATTCAGAAGAATTGAAGTCATATCCATCTTCAAGAACCAGATTCTCACATTCGCCATCCTTGACGAGATTCTGCTTATTAGCAACCGCAACGTCTCCGTTTGCGTAAATCAGCATATTCGGATTGGCTGACTTAAATTCAGCACTGCTCTTATTCTCCTTCACCCCTCTGAGGTCAAGCTCAGTGATGGCTTCATAGTTCTTAAGCAATGTATTGAATTCAGATGCAGATTCATCAGAAAGGCGACCCTGCAATTCGAGTGATTCAAGATACTCAGGATTGCCGACCACTACAGTAAAGGGAGCATCCAACGAACGGAAGCCGTTTGCCAGAGGGTCTGAAAGCTGAATGTCGTTGAAGTCAACCTGATATACACCTGTACGCAAAGTTTCATCCGCGTGAACATAGAATTCAACTACGGGTCCGTCATTGCCCCAGAATTCATAGAGGCTCAGACCATTTGAGAAGGAGAATCCCCAGCGGTCGCCGAGATCGGAGACAGCTACAATCAGATCCTGCTCCGAGCGTTCGCAAGGCTGACCCCACAGACCATACTGATCCTTAACGAAATCCAATCCTCTGGGAAGATATACTCTGCCCTGAATTGCGAAGATGTCGTTTTCAGGATTATTAAGATGGAGTCTCAGCGGTTTGGTCTCGCCAGGCTGAATTACGAAGGGTTCGAAATATACGTCCAAATTTCCATAGGGGAGTTCGGGAGCGTGTGCGATAGCTTTCTTAGATTTCGCTATCGAGCGTGCCATTGCAGGATAAAGCTCATTATAGACGAGAGTCGTCTCAAGAGTGACATCCTGAACGTTCACATTCCCATCGCTGTTAAGATCCGCTACATCAGCGTTCAGATGATGATCAGTAGCACCGGTAGAAATCACATTCACGCCGATTACGTCCGACACATTTATAATACCGTCGACGTTAACATCGCCGTTGCGCACAAACTGCTTCACAGTCAGCATCACCTGCTGATCCTCAACCGAAATACTGTTGAGATCAGTGTTGGCAAGGAAGATGTTTTTGAGATGAACGGGATACACACCCTTCTCCATATCCTTGTCAATCTCAAGAGTGATTTTGCTGATTACGCCTTCATGACCCGAAATTGTCTGACGTTCGGAGGGATAGGAAAGGACGCGGAGTGTGTTGGGTGCGATCTCCTTGCAAGTGATGCCATGCACGGCTGTAGTGGTGCGGTCGCCGTGTGAGATAGCCGGTTTGCCAACCTGATTAAGAGCAACCTTCACACCTTCGGGAAGAATAAGATCATACTGATAACCTACGATATCAGACTTATTAATCAGGTTGAGTTCAATCTCGCTTGTCTTGCCGGGCATTCCTTCCACATCTTCCACAGTGACCTTATCATTCTTTACGGATATGTGTCCCTTACAGTTATTGGCATAGACGGTAGTGATTCCATCAGGTGTCGCAAACATAATGTTTTTCAGTTCCACATCATATTCGCCATTTACGAGAGCGGGGTCAACATCAAGCACAATCTTTGCAATGTCTCCTATAGTGCCGGGGAAGTTATAAATCTGTCCTACAGTACGCGGAGTAATCAGCACACGCATAGCGCCATTAGGAGCCAGACGCGAACCGATGCTATGCTGCATGGAGTTGATTCTGCTGCCGAGAGTGATTTGCGGACGATCGCGCATATCTGTGGCGATGCTTATTCCTTCCGGCAAGAAGATATCGAACTGAGCACCTGCAAGGTCATCCTTGTTAGTCATGTTGACCAACATAGTTATCTGCGCTCCTGCCTCAGTGGTGATAGGATCAATGGTGAGGAAGTTGGCAGGGAGGATTGAGCCTCCCTCTTCTGAGCCGAGGGCTTTCAGATATGGATAATGCCCGTTGCCGTCAATGCTCCAGGTCTTGTCGAAATTCCAACCGAGTTCTTCATACGCAGCTTTCGACTTAAGAAGTATCTCAGTTTTTGCCACGCCGTTCAACGGATCATCGTAGATTTCCTGCTGCAGACCATTCAAAGAGATTATCATCTGCTCAAGAGCGATATTATCGTTCAATGCGGGAATCTGAGCGCCGTTGCGGATGCCGCCGAGTACACGCATACCGATCGGGTTTTCGTCGGAAAGCTCAATTTTTTCGTTTGCTGCGACGCAACCCTTTATGGATGCAGACCCACCATCGTTGTAGCCGACAATGCCACCTGCGTATTTTCCTGACTTAAGATTGCCGGAGGAATAGCAATTCTCGATCTTGCCGTAGTTATAACCTGCGATTCCGCCCGCATATTGTCCGGACAGGATATCGGCAGTAGAATAAGACTCAGAGATAGATGAATCTGAAACTAGTCCAGCAATGCCGCCTACATAAGTAGGTGATCCCTGATCGGAAATTTTGCCGGATGTAAATGCAATCTTCACAGAGGATTTATACATATAGCCGGAAATGCCTCCAGCGTAGTCTGAAGTTGCTTCAAGAGTACCGTCGTAGACAACCTCATTTACTTCTGTATTATTAAGATAACCGCTGACGCCGCCTGAATAAGTGCCTGATGATGTCACATCAGCTAATACGCGAGTTGATGAGATAGTGGAGTTTGCCGCTTTACCACAAAGTCCGCCTGCATAGTTCGCACCCTTTACATTTCCTTCCGTCTGGCATCCTGAAATCTGACTTCCTACAAGCTCGCCTACGAGAATACCGGTGTAATCTCCGCCGCTGACGTTGGCGTCTTTTATCACAAGGTTCTTAATCGAACCATTGCGCAGAGTAGCGAAGAGTCCGTTGTAGGGTGTAGAGTCGGCATTGATTGTCATACCGGAGATTGTATAGTTATAGCCGTCTAAATGACACATCGCTCCACCATTCCTTCCTATCGGAGTCCACTCTCTATAATTGCTGAGATCGATGTCGTTCATCAGGATGTAATACGCGTCTCCGTTGATGGATGCAAGATCATGGGGGGTATAGATCTGATAGGGATCCTCCTCAGTGCCGGAGCCGAGATAGCTGACATGTGTGGAGACACTATAGCTCGGATATTTTCCGGGTGCTACAGCATATACGCTGAGGGATTCGCCCGACTGAAGAGCTGACTCAAGTCGGACAACCCAGTTATTGTTGTTATCGCATTCTGCGCTGACAGTCTCGCCATTGAGTGTAACAAAAACTTCTCCACCGTTGATACATCTGCCGCGCACTACGAGCGAACCTGTCTCCGGGATAGAAGAGATTGTCGGGGGAGCGGTCTGAGTAACCTTGTAAGGATAGCTTTCAGTTTCGAGATTAGTCCAATCGTTGGTGAAGTTCCAGCCGATACCTTGATAGGTTGCGCGGAGTTTCATTGTCGCTTCTCCCTGATCATCTCCATTCTTGGTGTAGCTGGAAGAAGGATTAATGATTGCGCCGTTCTCAGTGAGGTTGGCGAAGGCATATCCTTTGTTGGCAGTGGCAGTGCCTGATTCGCCCACAGAAGTAGAGGTATAACTGCCAAGAATCCTACCGACTCCGCTTACCGAAGCGTTGATATTTTCATTAAGAGAAGCAGAGGAGGTTACGCTGCAACCTGAGGCTTTACCGATAATACCGCTGACAGCTTTGGTGCCGTTAACATTTCCGGCAGAATAGCAGCGAGCGATAGTAGCATTATCTGCACTCCCGACAATGCCGCCGACATTCTCTCCTGATCCTGCGACATTCCCCTGATAGTAGGAGTCATAGACAAGGACTTTACAATAAGAATTATTGTAAGTATCTCTCTCGATTGCACCGGTCAAACCTCCGACATTGGATGATGCCTGGATGTCTCCCAATGCAAAGCAATTGGAAAGAGTGACCTGACCATAATGATAATTATTTAAAACAGTACTAGATGAATTGGTTTTGCCGGTTAATATCCTTCCAATAAGACCTCCGTAGTATTCTCCGTTGCCTGTTGAAGATAAGACTACATTACTTCCGCAATTGGATATATTCATAAGAGCAGCCGAGTAAGAACGATAGGAGGAAGAGGAATAATAATCGTCGCGATAATCGCCCAAGCAATAGATCTGTCCTATCACGCCCCCGCAGTTAGAACCGGATGCTTTCATATTACCATTTGCAAAACAGTTTGATATCTGATTGGTGATCTCAACGAAATAAGTACCTTTTGAGTTATAGGCATTAGGAGTAAATTTTACATAACCGATAACTCCACCAACCTGTGAGTTGGCATAAATGTTGACATTATTTGCTTTTAGTCCGGATATAGGGGATGTAGTGGTATCGGCTGTGTAGTATACACCAGGATTATCGATTCTCGCATAGCCGATACATCCGCCTACGTAGGATGTTGAGGAACTATTACGCGTGATTGTCATATTGTCAGTGTGGCAATCAGTAATCTTGGAATCAACGGAATAGCCGATTATGCCTCCAATATAGTAATATCCTCCCTCTATTTTACCCGTTACTCCGATCTCGGAAATATTGGAGGAGGAACTGTAGCCACATAGACCTCCAACATAGCTGGGAGAGCCAAGAGAGAATTCTATTTCAAGGTTCAGGTTGCTGACGGTCGCTTCGCTTAGGTAGCCGAATAATCCTAAATAATTGGAAGATGTTTCGACTTTGAGTCCCTTGATGGTGTGACCCTCACCTAAAAATTCACCTTTAAAAGGGGAAGAGGATGATCCGATGGCTCTCCAACCGGTAGTAGGGGAGTTGGTAGAGAGCCAGGATGTCATGTCAAGGTCGTTCATCAATTTGAAGCAGACCTCTGATTGTCCCAGAAAGTTCCTCACCTGATTAAGTTGGGAGGGGTTAAAAATCAGGTAGGGATCGCTCTTTGTTCCCGCACCCGAACCTGAGAACTGAGCCGATACTGTCGCCGGGAGGGCGAGCAACATCAGGAACATCATTAGCGTGCGGACACGCTTTTGTAATGAATGTCTCATAAGTGTTAGTTAAATGTTAAGATTGATAGATGCTTTCTGATGGTCATCCGGCTCTCTCAATGACATTTTAACACTAAGACATAAGTGGATATAAAAAAAGTGCGTGAGAGCCGTACTTGCAGCTCGTTCTTACTTCTTGAGGCTCTGGACTGCCCACTATCGAAAGAACGAGCAACGCAGAAGCCTCACGCAGAATATGATATATATATGGACGCCAAACCCACACTGTGGTTATCAGTGCAGATTTGGTTGAGATATATTACATATCCAAGGCATCTACCTTTGCTCAATCCCTGACGATAGTTTGAAATTGTCCAGATTTCAAGAAGTCAAGAACTTAGCGTTAAGTAAACGCAATTTCAACAATGTAATGTGCGACAATTGCCACACGCTGTTTACCCTCCCTCAGTCCCTCTATGGAGACTTCTGCTCGGGTAATATGCGACAAATTTAATCAAATTCTCAATTCCACCCAAATAATTTTTTAATTTTTAAGAATTTATAAGTTAGTATGCACCGGTTTGGTAAACTTGATAAAGGTTATGCTCCCCCTCCGGGGGGATCCGCGTCCGCTGTTATGCGCGTCACCAACCCGGAGCGGGTTGGAGGGTTGGCGGATCTGTCCTCTCTGTCTTATCCGTGTGATCCCGTAAACACGAGGCGAAGCCAAGTGTCAGTGTAAATCCGACCACTTCAGCAAGAAATTATATAAAAAAGATCCGTGAAA
>JAAVBC010000027.1 GCA_014803765.1 Bacteroides sp.
ATATCTTGTGTAATAAAACTTAATCTTTTTGGCTAATTTCCAATTGTCAGTCAGTCAGATACTATCGTATCTTCCTTTCTTCCGCATGGAAATTATCTCAAAAATCTTTAAGTTTTATGTACACATTAATTTTCATTACTTACTTATCTGACAAAAGTAATATTTTTTCCTCCATCCGCCAAACAATCATTTTCTTAAATCAAGATTTATATATTAATTCCTTCGGGCAGCACTTAACTTTGCAGCATAATTATAACCATTGACAAAACATTCATCATTATGCATAATCCCCGATCTGACATGCACCTGCCGGGCATACGTGAAATTATCCTTTACGGAATCGCGATTATCTGCCAGCTGACAGCTATTACGGCAATCTTCCTCAGCATCTATATCGAACCCAAAGGGGAAATTCATTCCTCGATACTTACGTATTTCGGCATTACCTGCGGATTCTGTGGTTCGATTCTCGGAATCTCCACCCATTATTCCAACGAACTTACCAAATTCAAAACTACAATATTTGACTCTTTAAAAGAAGATTATGAAAAACAAGAAAATTCTCATTGACAATGGTCATGGCAAAGAGACTCCGGGCAAGTGTTCTCCCGACGCTTCTCTGCGCGAGTATCAGCACACCCGTGTAATTGCCCGACGCGTAGTCGAAACTCTCCGAAGCAAAGGTCTTGATGCAGTTCTCCTCGTTCCGGAAGAGGCGGATATCCCGCTGAGTGTTCGCGCCTCACGCGTTAACGCCTTCTGCCGGGAACTCGGCAAAGAGAATGTCTGCCTTGTCTCTATCCACCTGAACGCAGCAGGCTGCGGAGCATGGATGAACGCACGCGGATGGGAAGCATGGACCTCTCCGGGACAGACAGGCGGCGATATTCTCGCTGAATCGCTTTACTCGGCTGCTCACCGATTTCTACCACCTTCCACCCCTATCCGCACAGACTTCAGCGATAAGGATTCTGATAAAGAATCTCGCTTCTATATCCTCACGAAGACTCAGTGTGCCGCATGCCTTACGGAGAATCTTTTTCAGGACAATCGCCTTGATGTCGAATATCTCAAATCTGAAGAAGGGATTTCAGCCATCGTAGCGCTCCACGTAGCCGGCATTGAAAACTACCTCAAAAATCATTGAATACTTGAATCTCTGAATACTTCAATCTCTGAATACTTTAATACTTTAATCCTTTAATCCTTTAAATTTTAATATTAAATATTATGGCAACAATCAAACCTTCTTCCATCCTCGCCTTCCTCCGTGCAATCCTTCATATCCTCAAACTCCTCAGCAAAAGAAAATAACCTGCAAAGGTCGGAAGCGAAGCGTTGACGCGAGCGGCTCTGCCGCGATCCCATCGCAAAGGGCGGAAGCGAAGCGTTGGCGCGAGGGGCTCTGCCCCGTCCGTCTCCCCCGAAAATATAAAAGCGAAGCTTTTATGGCTTCGCTTTTTTATTGAGCGATAAACGGGGCTCGAACCCGCGACCCTCAGCTTGGGAAGCTGATGCTCTACCAACTGAGCTACTATCGCATTCTTTTCCTTTAATTAATCGTCACAAAGTTAATAATTTTTTCTTTAATCTCGCCAATATTACCGTTTTTTTTACTTATTTTGAAACTGAAAGCCGATTTCTCTCCCCATTATCTTCAATTTCCTTTATTACGGCTCTCCATTCAGCCCATGACCCGCGATCTTTTCAGCAGATATGTTTGGATAATCGACACCCTCTCACGCTATGAGAAATTATCGCGTGAGCGCCTCAACGAACTTTGGCGACGCTCGCATCTTTCGCAAGGGAGAGACATCCCGGAGCGTACTTTCTATCATTACCGCCGATCCATAGAAGAGAATTTTCATATCGACATCCAATGCAACCGCGCAGGCGAATATTATATTGATCCCGCTTCGCTCAACAGGAATAAATCCCTTACCAACTGGATGCTCGACAACTATGCCGTCAATGGCGCGATATCGGATGCTCCCGACGCTTCGGAGAGGGTAAGTGTGGAGGATGTCCCCTCCGCTCGGGAGTTTCTGCCGCAGGTGCTTGAAGCTATACGCCATTCCGTTAAAATCCGCTTCACCTACGCCGGCTTCAATCGTTCGCGAGCAGAGAAGGATATTCTTTTCTCCCCCTATTTCCTTAAGCGCTACAAGCAACGCTGGTATATGGTCGGGGAGAAGGAGAAAAACGGGGATATCCGAACCTACGCACTCGATCGCATCAAAGAACTGCGTATTGCTGATGAAAAATTCAGCCTGCCGGAAGGATTGGATCCGGATTCTTTCTTCGGAAATATCATCGGCGTGACAACTTCCCATGCCCCGATTCATACAGTCCGCCTCAGAGCCTCCACAACTCAAGCCAAGTATTTCCGCGCCCTTCCCCTTCATTCCTCGCAGCAGGAGGAGATTCATGATGATTATTCCATCTTTACGTATCAGCTGAAGCTGAATTATGAGCTTGTGCATGAAATAATGGCTCTCGGCGACGGAGTTAAGGTTCTTGACCCTCCGGAGCTTAAAATAATGGTCACTGAAGCTCTCCGCAATGCCCTCGCCCAGTATGAGTAGTTAGGGTATTTAAGACTGACAATAATGCGTTCCGGGAAATATGTTCCGGACCTCTTAATGCCATTTCTATAAAAATTGCCGGGCAGATTCAAAGATTGAATCTGCCCGGTGTGCATTTATTTAGGATCAATTATCTTTCGATATGTAGCGTTGGGATTAACCCTTATATTTTTTAAGGATTAAGCATGCGTTATGACCGCCGAAGCCGAAAGTGTTTGAAAGCACTGCGTTCAGCTCTCTCTCCTGCGCTTTATTGAAAGTGAAGTTGAGATCATAGTCAACCTCCGGATCATTGTCACCCTCTTCATGGTTGATTGTCGGGGGGACAATATTATCGGTCAAAGCCTTAACGCTGAAGAGAGCTTCAAGCGCCCCGGCAGCTCCGAGAAGATGACCGGTCATTGACTTAGTTGAACTGAGGTTCATCTTGTATGCGTGATCGCCAAACACCTGCTTGATCGCTTTAGCCTCGGAGATGTCGCCGACAGGAGTTGAAGTGCCGTGCATGTTGATGTAATCAATATCTTCGGGCTTCATGCCTGCATCGCGCAAAGCATTCTCCATTACGAGACGCGCACCAAGACCTTCCGGATGAGTAGCAGTGATGTGATAAGCATCTGCACTCATGCCTCCACCTGCCACCTCTGCATAGATGTGTGCGCCGCGAGCCTTAGCATGTTCAAGCTCTTCGAGCACGAGAGCTGCTGCGCCTTCGCCGATTACGAATCCATCGCGGGAGCCGCTGAAGGGACGTGATGCACCCTGAGGATCATCATTGCGGGTTGACAGAGCTTTCATGGAATTGAAGCCGCCTACACCTGCAGGATAGATAGCCGCTTCCGCCCCGCCTGCCACGATTGCATCCGCATGACCCAATCGAATCAGATTAAATGCATCAATGAGAGCGTTGTTAGAAGATGCGCATGCTGAAACTGTGCCGAAGTTCGGTCCATGGAAACCATGATCAATGGAGATATGACCAGCAGCTATATCAGCAATCATTTTCGGAATGAAGAAGGGATTGTATTTAGGACCCTTGTCTGCATTCATGGCATAATAACCTGCCTCCTCTTCGAATGTATGCAGCCCGCCGATTCCGGCTGCGAAGACAACACCGACACGATTCTTGTCGATGCCCTCTTCTCCATCGAGTCCTGCATCATCGATAGCCTCCTGCGCCGCTACGAGTGCATACTGGGCGTAAAGGTCAAGCTGACGAAGTTTCTTACGATCGAAATGCTCTTCAGGCTTGAAATCTTTGACTTCGCAGGCAAACTGAGTCTTGAAAAGACTCGCGTCGAAATGAGTAATCGGACCGGCACCGCTCTTGCCTTCTACTGCCGCCTTCCAGGTATCCTCAACGTTATTGCCGAGCGGAGTCAGCGCACCGAGTCCGGTGACTACAACTCTTTTTAATTCCATATATCGGAACGTATTTATGATTCTTTGAAGTGTATAATTATCCTTTAAACAAGTCTGTTGAATAACTTTGCTCCGGCAAGCCGGACTTTATATCGACTTCTTTTAAGGAAATAAGAGTCGAACCTTGATATTTTAAGGCCGACTCTTAAGATATTTTGCTCGGAATTTGTCCGGCCAATTTATGCCGATGCTTTTGGCTTTTCTGCCACAGACCGAACCATTCCGGCTCTCCGGATGGAGATTACTTATGAGATTCGATGTATGACACAGCGTCGCCTACAGTGACGATCTTCTCAGCGTCCTCATCGGGGATAGAGATGCCGAATTCTTTTTCGAACTCCATGATGAGTTCTACAGTGTCAAGTGAATCAGCACCGAGATCCTTGCTGAATTCTGCTGTGGGAGTTACTTCAGCTTCGTCTACTGTGAGCTTGTCAACGATGATGTCTTTTACTCTGTTTGCAATATCAGACATAATTGTAATTAATTTGATGTTAATATTCTGTGTTAGTTTTTTTCTTTTCTAAAAGAGGAAGCGGCTTTTCCCGAATCTATTACGATGCCGGAATTTCGGCGCTTCTCGCATTTCAGACTGCAAATTAAACTAATTTATTTCAATTGAGGAAATTTTTTTAGAAAAAAGCGCCTTTTTGTGAGTTTTTCACCCTCTTTCAGATAGTTTTAACTCTGTTTTAAGCCTTTTTCTCCCTCAATTGAGAGATTTTACACCGAGGCGCCCACTTGGGTTTATTCCACTGTCCAGGTCTCGGACGTAGAAAGAATCATGTCGCGGAGATTTTTGAAGCCTTTATTTGCTTTCACTTCCTCAACCTGCTTTTCCACATCCGATTCGTAGGTCGGGGCTGCCACATCGCGGATTATGCCGATTGCAAGCGGGAGAGTTTCTCCATCCATCATTGCGAGTTGCTGATGAAGGAAGTTGGTAGGTGTGGTCGCGTCGTGGACGAGCACATCTTCGATAGTGTATCCATCCTCTCCGACAGTGACTGCTTTCAGTCCGAATCCATCCTGCACCAGTCCTTTCTCGAGATTCTCGCCAAAGAGCATCTTTTCTCCCTGACGAAGATGAATCGTGTGCTCCGCGCGGCGTTCCTTATCGCTGAGAGCGGCATGAGAACCCTGATTGAATATCACGCAGTTCTGGCGTATTTCTACGACCGACGCACCTTTATGACGAGCGGCAGCCACCAGCACTTCCTTCGTAGTGTCCAGCGCTATATCGATCGAACGGGCAAAGAAGTTGCCGCGTGCTCCGAACACGAGTTCCGCCGGAATAAAGGGATCCTCGGTAGTGCCGTAAGGTGAAGACTTGGTGACAGCGCCTCTGTCCGAAGTCGGTGAATACTGACCCTTGGTCAGACCATAGATTTTATTATTGAAAAGAAGGATATTGATATCAATGTTTCTTCTTACGGCATGAATGAAGTGATTGCCTCCGATTGCAAGTCCGTCGCCATCGCCGGAGATCTGCCAGACTGTCAAATCGGGACGCGATGTCTTGACCCCGGTCGCGATCGCAGCCGCGCGTCCGTGAATCGTGTGCATACCGTAAGTATTCATATAATAGGGCAGACGCGATGAGCAACCGATTCCTGAGATTACGGCTGTCTCATGAGGCGGGATATTGAGTTCCGCCATTGCCTTGTGGAGTACATTCAGAATTGCATGGTCGCCGCAGCCGGGACACCATCTTACACTCTGTTCGCTCTTATAATCTGCCGGAGCGTAGTTTACTGTTGTGTTATTTTCCATGTTATTGGGAATCCTTTTGCGGTTAGATCATTTCTTTCCGAGATGAGCCTTTACACCCTCTACAATTTCCTTGACCATAAAGGGCTGACCCTCGACCTTGTTGATTCTGAGAATTTCTTTTCCGGGAAGATGCATCTGAAGATAATCGGCAAACTGACCTGTGTTCAGCTCAGCCACGATGATATTCTTATAGCCTTTCAAGACTTCAAGTGCATTCTTCGGCAGAGGATTGATATAGCGGAACTGAGCGAAGGCTACGGGAATTCCCTCACCTGCCAATTCTTCCGTCGCTGTGAAGAGATGACCGTAAGTGCCTCCCCAGCCAACGAGAATTGTGTCGGAATCCTTCTCTCCTTTAACTTCCAATTCAGGAATATCGTTGGCAATTCTTGCCACTTTTTCACGACGGATTTCCACCATCTTTTCGTGATTCTTTCCATCCGTGGAGATTGCCGATGTCTTGATATCTTTTTCCAAGCCGCCTACACGATGCATTGCACCCGGAGTTCCGGGCACAGCCCAGTATCTTACGAGATCCTCATCGCGGTCGAAAGGTTTCCAGCCGTTTTCCAGTCTGTCGGCATCCACAAAGTGCGGGCGGATCTCCGGGAAATCTTCCTCCTCGGGGATACGCCATGCGGAGCTACCGTTAGCAATGAAAGCATCCGTAAGCAAAATCACCGGCGTCATGTGTTCGATAGCGATGCGGGCAGCCTCGAAAGCCATAGTAAAGCAATCCGTAGGACTCGCTGCCGCAAGCACACATAGAGGGGATTCGCCATTTCTGCCATAAAGCGCCTGCATAAGGTCAGTCTGCTCGGTCTTTGTAGGCAGACCTGTCGACGGACCTCCGCGCTGCACGTCAATCACGACCAGAGGAAGCTCTGCCATAACTGCCAACCCGATCCCTTCACTCTTAAGAGCGAGACCGGGACCGGAAGTTGATGTCACCGCAAGATTGCCGGCGTATGAAGCGCCGATAGCCGAGCAAACGCCGGCGATTTCATCCTCCATCTGACATGCCTTTACCCCTAAATCCTTGCGCTTTGCAAGTTCATGAAGAATATCTGTTGCCGGAGTAATAGGATATGAACCAAGGAAGAGAGGACGTCCGCTCTTCTCCGATGCCATTATAAGTCCCCATGCCGTCGCCGTGTTGCCATTGACGTCAGTGTAGACACCGGGTTTCACCGACTCAGTCTCGATGCGATAGGTCGGCATTGAGGAATGGGTGTTATGGCCATAATCCCAGCCTGCCTGAATCACTTTCGCATTGGCTTCATAGACAGCGGGCTTCTTCGCAAATTTCTTTTGAAGTTTTCTCAACACACTCTCCACCGGGCTATCGAAAAGCCAGCAGATAAGACCCAATGCAAGCATATTCTTGCATTTAAGTATGGATTTCGGATCCATACCCGAATCCTCAAGAGTGTGTTTCAGAAGCGTCGTCATCGGCACGAGCATGATGCGATCAGGATTGATGCCCAATTCGCTGACAGGGTCATCTGTCTTATACTCTGCTTTCTTGAGATCTGCCGGTCTGAACGTATCGACATCACAGATTATGATTCCACCCGGTTTAAGGAATTTCAAGTTTGTCTTCAGTGCGGCAGGATTCATGGCGACAAGCACATCAGCTTCATCACCGGGTGTATGCACACCCTTACCCACATTTACCTGAAAACCACTCACTCCGCTCAGCGAACCTTGTGGAGCGCGGATCTCCGCCGGATAGTCCGGGAATGTGCTGATCTGACTTCCCTCGCCCGCAGACACATTTGAAAAAATATTGCCTGCCAACTGCATACCATCTCCGGAGTCTCCGGAGAATCTTACGACTACTCGGTCTAAGGTCTTGACATTAGTGCCCGATAACATAAAAGTTAGATTAGATTTAAGGATTATTGAGGTGCTCTTCAGAACCCCTCTAAAATGTCTACAAATTTACTAATAATTTCGAATCCGCAAATAAATATTTCAATTTATTTGCGGATTCCTATTATCTTATTTCAATCTTGTTCAACCCGGACTCTTCCCTGAGTGTCCGATTCCAATTTATTTCACCATCATTTTGCTGACCTTTCCGCCGGAGCAAACCTTGATGTAGATGCCTGCCGGAAGAGCCAAGCCTTCGGAGTTATTGACCGGTCTGCCATCGAGAGTAAAGATTTTCTCTTCTGCATTTTCAGGCAATATCGGGCGTTCCACTCCGGATGTTATTCCCCCTGCATATTTGTAGAGACTCACTTTCTGCTGATTGGAGGTATAGACAGAATAACGCGGCTGAGAGGCATTATACTGAAGAGTGCCGATCTGTTCACCGAAATTGATTGAAGCCGTTGAATCGGAATTGATGCTAATCGCCGCCGCTCTTCCGTCGGCAGACAGAGAGAGTTTTTTAGCTTCATTTGTGAGCAGATAGCCCTGAGGTCGCATCATCAGGTCATTGACCGCAACGTAATAGAGTCCGCCGCCGTCACTTACAAACTGAATGATTCCTGCGCCATCAGGCAGCCCGGTAATTACCCCCGCTTCGGGAACTACACTTCCGGAAGCCGTCAGATAACCGGAGGAGGAACTTGAGCGTGCTTCACACCCCATCACGTCAAAGGCTTTTATCGAGCAGACTATATATAAATCAGATTCATTGATTTCGCTGTCGTCCTCAACGAGTTGCCATTTCGTATTCTTATAATCGGTTGTGGAAGCATCTATGGCAGTCAGAGTCAATGTTGCGACGGGGCTGCGCAATGCAGCGCCGGTCTTGCTCTGTGCGTAAGCCTTGAGAGTGACAATTTCACCCATAGCCGAAGCTCCGGAAATCTCAATATTCCCTTCAAGCAGCTGATAATCCTCTGAATCTGTCAGTGTGTAATAGATATCGACATCGGGAGTCGGGCATGAGAGCGCAATATCTGTCGCTTCCCACCATCTGCCTGTCCATGTATTGAGCGCCGCAAGGTCGTATCCTACAGGCACGGGAGCCTCCGGACGATCGGCAATCGGAGTCATGGCATCTGCGAGCTTGAAGGGTTGATTCTTCTTGCTGCCCCATATATATTCCGCCAGACCCGGAATTGAAACAAACGGATTTTCGTTGCGCTGCACCTTTGAAACAGCCACATTGCGCTCGCTTTCGCGGGTATCTACAGGATCCTGCCGCGCCCAATCCAGAAGCATTTCGTAAGCCCAGGGCTGAAGCGTGGGATATGTAGATAATTCATACATGCAAGCCGGAGCCGCCTCCCATGTAATATCATCATAGATTGTAAACACATAGAAATATGCTCGCGCGAAATCCCCCTTGAATTGCTCTGCAGGTTCAAACACACTCTTGGAACCTCCTCCGATGCCGGCTACGGGTGCGCCGATTTTAGTCACGCCATTGCTCCAATTGGGATTCCCGGCGACAATCCCGAGAGGATTATCATTCTTGCGATTATTCGCATCCGCATCCGAAGGATTCAGATGATGGAGATCTTTATATGCAGCATTCTTAGTGCCTCCCCACCAGGAATTGGCAACCGCGTGTTCGATATTCATGCCTGAATGACCGGTGGAAACATAGACAAGGCGATTACTATACATATCAAACCAAGCCTCCTGACCTTCTACTATCCTGACATCACAAGTCGAGAATGCATCCCAGGTCTTATCGCCGTAGCTAATCTCTGTGTGCGTTTTAGCAATTTCCTTGACAGCTGCCTTCAATGCCGCTCCCGATTTGCCTTCAAGAGAGGAATAGTCTGCGGCGTATGCCACGGAACCCAACATTTGTGCGAGCACTATCGCACCGGCAATTTTCTTAATCATTTCACCAAAATTTTAGAGGTTGAGCCATTACGCTTCACTACGATATATACACCCTCAGAAAGGGATTCCAGATCCTCCCCTGCGCTCACGCCCTGAAGTGTATAGATTCCGAGGATTCCATCCTCCTCCGCGTCTATAATATCGGTTACGGAAGTCTCGATCTGTTCGTTGTAGCGATAAAGGAAGGGCTTCTCTTGTCCGTTGGATGTATAGGTTGTGAATCGCGGTGATGAGGGATTGTAATAAAGCTTACCATTGCTTCCGAAGTCAAATACAGCTCCCTCCGAGGATACGCTGAGGCTGAAAAGACTTGCTTCCCCTTCGCTTGCGACTGTATTCACATTCTTCGCTGCCGTACAGTTGAAGTAACCGATTAACTTTCCATCCATATCGCTGACAGAAGCCACATAATTCGAGCCTGACGGAATAAACTTCAGAACTGCGCATGAGCTGTTGGGACGCGAAATAGAAGAAGTGCCGTTATTTTCAATTACAGGCATATTTCCTGTCGGGGTAAAATATTTTGCGTAGGCTGTGCTTCCTCCATCGAGACCCATTGCTACGCCTGCGCTCTTGGCGACAAGAATATATTTATCATCCGCGTTGATATCCGCCATCGAATTTACGATTACCCATGAGTTTGCAGGTTCGGGATCAACGCCGGGTTCGGGATCAATGCCCGGATCGGGATCTACACCCGGACCCGGATACTCGTAATCTCCGGTGAAGGAATACGGCTGACCTTTTTTGCTGCCCCACACATATTCTGCAAGTTCAGGAGAATCAATATAGGGGTTTCTATTGTGCTGAATCTTATAGATAGCTTCGTTTCTGTCGATCTCTTTCTGACTGACAGGATCCTGACGATGCCATTTCAAAAGGAGCTCCACAGCCCAGGGCTTGAACATGTCCTCACTTCCGACTTCATACATCCAGTTCGTATTTTCCTTCCAGGAGATTGTCTCATAGACAGTGAACATATACATGAATACTCGGGCGAAATCACCCTTATACTCATCAGCAGGCTCGTAGACATACTTATTTCCGCCTCCCTGTCCGCTGACCGGATTGCCGACAAATGTCACCCCGTTATCCCAGGTGACATTACTTATCTCACCCAACGGATAATTGCTCTTGCGACTATTGGCATTAGAGTTGGATGGATTAAGATGAAAGAGATCTTTATACGCATCATTCTTAGATCCTCCCCACCATGAATTGGCAACGGAATGCTCGATATTCATTCCGGGATGTCCGCTTGAAACCGCTACATTATCCGGGGAATACATATCCCACCATGTCTCTTTTCCGCCTACGATTCTTACATCCGTAGACTTAAAGGCAGCCCATGTATTATCACCGTAACTTACGGCAGTATGGCTTGAAACTCTCTTGGCGGCAGCCTGACGCAGCGCTTTGCCGGTCAGACCTTCAAGTGAATTATAATAGCCATCGGGCACAGCTCCCTGCATGAGGGACGCACCCATCGAAAGCATTAAAAGATTTAATATTGTACGCTTCATATTTTAAAGTTTTTCTGTTAGGTAAGTAATGACAGGAGTCTTTATCTTCCTCTCTTCTAACTTACGATAGATTCTATAGATTATTTACGTAAATGGATTCAATTCATCAGTTTCACAGGAGTTCCGAGCTCGGGAGCCACAATCACATATACACCCGCAGGCAGCTCTATGAAATCTCCATGCTTTGCGTTATTGATTTCGCGGATAAGTTTTCCGGTTGTATCGAATACTCGTATCTCTCCAACTGAGGGGAGCTCTGTCAGAACTACAAAGCCTCCTTCCACTCTGCCGATCTCCACCTGTGGGGTACCGTTGAGATTATCCACTGCACTCGCCTCCACAAGAACAGAATTTGACATCGGCGACAAGAATCCAAGACGTGATGAGACCACACGATAACTCTCTGCCACGTCGGGATTACGATCTGTTATCTTCAGAGAATTTGAAGATGCCTGAAGCTGATCGGTCTCTTCCCCATCCTCATTATAGCGCGTACGGTAAAGGATATAATAATCCACAACTTCAGGAGCTTCCTCCCAGCATGCGGTATAAGAAGTCGGAGTGACATCGACAGGGGGCAATGCCTGTAATTTCGAAAGAGTGGGAGCTTTACACCCCTCACCCTTCAGATTGACACGCACGCTTGACGCCAATCCTCCGTCGTAGAGAGAGAGTGATGCCGTATGTTCCCCCTCAGAGGTCGGAGTATAAAGAATCGGGAGCATATATTCTCCGGTAGAATTGATTGAGGAGCCGGAGATGCTTGATTCCGCCGCTTCAAACATCTTTCTGTCCGTTCCGCCGATGACGAGACTGATAGGAGACGTGAAGTTTTTGCCTTTGAGAACAAGCCAAGCCGATTGAGTCTGTCCGACGGCGACCTGGCCGAAATCGAGGGTTTCCCCATTGACGGGGAGTGTCAGTTCGGGGTCTCCGGTGATTGGAGGATTCTCGTTCGAGCCCTGCTCGCTGACATAAAATATTTCATTTGTACGCTTACCCCAGATAAATTCAGCAAGTTCGGGGAAATCCACAAAGGGGTTTCTATTGCCCTGCGCTTTCTCCACTGCATCATTACGCAGAATTTCCTTTTGGCTGACCGGATCTTCCCTGCTCCATTCAAGCAGCATTTCGTATGCCCATTGCCCGAGTGTGGGATAGGAATTGCGGGAGAACATCCAGTTATACTGAGGTTGCCAATAAATATCATCATAGACAGTCGCCATGTAGAAGAATCCGCGGGCGAAATCCCCTTTATACTCATCCGCAGGTTCAAACACCTTTCCGGCGCCTCCACCATAACCGAATTTCGGAGTGCCGACGCGCGTACACCCGTTATCATAATCGGGAGTTCCGGATATTATACCGAGAGGATAATTGCTCTTTGCCATATTTGCGTCTCCATCGGAAGGATAGAGATTCCACATATCGGAATAAGCGGGAGTATATTCCACATCATTATTCCATTTCCACCAGGATTTGGGGACACTGTGTTCGCGATTCATTCCGTTGGAGGAGAAGGAGCTCTTGGCGCTCTGATTACTCCTGATCAGAAGCACCTTATTAGAATACATCTCCCACCATCGTATCGAACCATTATATTTTTCAGGATAGACATCCGAGTACTGCCAATAATTAGGCAGATCCATATACACAAGCTGAGTGTGTTTGCTGACACAACTTTTAGCCGCCGCCTTAAGTTGATCCTTTCTTTTCCCATTCATTGCGGAATAATATTCCTGAGAATATTCCGCGTATGCCGATGCACATGCAATCAGGGAAAGCGCTATAATGAAGAGTTTTCTCATTTTGAGGATAGTTATTCGTTACGCCGGGAAGTCCTGGCAGCCCTTGGTCTTAGGTTATAAACTCGCCCCGCCCGGAGAGATATCCGCGCGGGGCGAAGTTATCAGGAGTTGTTTAATCTATTATTTTTATCTCCGAAATAGCAGAGATACCGAATGTGCCGAGGACGCCTGAAGCGACATTGCATCGTATCAGCACTTTCTTGCCGTAAAGCTCAGGATGCTGCAGCAGATCCATCTGATCGCGGAATGTGCTTCCGGTCAGATTGACGGGAATTGCGTTTTCGACTGTATTCGTATCTTTGGTATCGCCAAGTATAAAGTTATTGCCGCCGAAGTTCTTATCGACGAAGTCATTGCTGAAGTTAGCACCCTTTTCATAGGTTCTGCCCTCGACGAAGCCTACGATATATCCTTCCACCCAGGCATCGGAAAGTGCTTCGCCAACCTTAACGATATAGCTCGGCTTGAAGGGGTCGGATTCCGAACCTGTGCCCAGACCATCCAGACCACCGACATTAATACCTTCTATAGTAAATACTGATAAGCCGTCGGCTATGCCGGTGATGCCATGCATTCCGAGATATTCCGTAAGATTACCCACCACGTTGAGTTTATGACCCAATACTTCCGGGTTATCAAGAAGGTTGGCATAGCGGCGTATCTTGGTATTGGCAGGGAGATCTACCACCATCATCTCCTCAATATTCCGACAATCCTGTGTCGGAGCGATGACAAGGTTATTGTCAAGGTCAGTGGCATCAGCAGTGAAGTTAATGTCGCTGAGTGAAGTGACAGTGCCTACACCGGAAGCCACGCTACCGATAATGTAACCCTCAACCCAGGCGTTGCGACCTGAATTATCGAGAGCGATCGCCTCCTCAACAGTGAATGGATCGTTGCGCATACCCTTCGTCGAGAAGTCTACGTCCTCGATTCCGCGCAGCATGAGCTGCCAGTCCGAACCATAGCGGGAAAGGATACCGCGAATTGTGCCGATACCATCCGGCAGTGGGTCGTTCCAGAATGAGCTATAGCCCGAGCAACGCACATTGAGACGCTGACCGGAAGTATCGCAGATATAGCGGTCTTCAGTATTCTGGTATGTCGCGAAAGTGACAGCAGGAGTCTGACCTGCATCTTCGAAGCTTACGTTGGGAATTTCCACGAGCTGACTCATAATCTGAAAATATTCTTCCGAGTCGGCTACGATACTGTTAAGATCCTGAAGACTTATGCGTGTTATATACGCATTATCGGCAGGAGTAGGATCGCCGAAGTTAATAGTCTTGAAATCCTGATTGGGCAGACCATTCTTCTCTGTATGATTATTGAAGATATCGTATGCCATGAAAGTGATCTGAGGCGTGCCGTTGTATTGACCCAGCCAACCCATCTGAAGAAGACTATTGTATTGACCCATCCAGAGATCAGTGGCGTTGATGACTACCTCCTGACCCAGACGATAATCCACATACATCGAACTCTGATTGATTGAGAAGGCGAGCGCACCCGTCTCATCCTGAATCACGAGTGATTTATAGATATTACCTGAGGCATCACTTGAAATGACACGTCCCTTAAGGATATAAGGAGTCTCTGTTTCTCCATCCTTATAAGGAGTCAGAACTGCCACTTCATCGCCAAATTCTGCCTTGAATTCAGCTAATGTTGTGTTAGGAATCAGAGTTGCCTGAGGCACCTCCAAAGCCGGCTCATCAAAAGAATCCTGACAGCCTGTCAGCGCGCCCGAGATTGCCGCTGCTCCAAGCATCATGCCGACCGGATATATATATTTCCTGAAATTCATTTCTTTGGAATTTAATATTATTTGTTAATAGGCTTAAGCTCTCTGCCCTGAATTTACTCTTCTACGAGCTCGAAGAGCACAGCGCAATTATTTGACACATAATTTCCGCTATTCGGAGCTACATTCATAAAGCTCGGATTGAACTCCAGATGATAGCCGCGCAGATAGCTTACCATTATGTATTTTCCGGCTGATTCAGTAATCTTCCATGAAGTCTGGAGATCACTGTAGCTTCCCTGCCAGCCGAACTGGAATGTGCTGTGGGTAGCATCGTCATCCATATAGATCAGACGCCCTTCAGAGTCGCGAATCTGCCAGTAATCTTCTTCTACATTTGTGAATGTGAAGGCATCCTCGACGCTCACACGGAACTCTGTCTCCTGCTCATTCGTGAATTCGATTTCTTCGACATTGAGTCTGCCATAACCGGAGCCGGATGTAGCGGGGATCGCGACATATTCATTATCAAACAGCATTGCATATTTCTTGCCTGACTCAAGTTTATCAGCCTTGCGGTAGGTGCCGATTGATGAGGGATCGACTGTGATCCACTCGTCGGGATTCGCACCGCCGAAGTTAAAGTCTGTCATGTAGAAATCGGAAGAGTTGCCGCTACCGCCTCTTTCAGCCTTATAGCGGAATGCGATATAAATCTTGCCTGAGAATTCGGAGAGATCGATATCTCCTGAAGAGAGCCATACGCCGTCAGTGGAGCTGACAGGACATTCCAGATGCACGGGTTCGCAGCTGAGCGGATTCTTATGGGTCAGGACGAACACATCGAATGAAGTGTCTGCCACTTTTCTATAGACCTCAGTGCGGAAGCTGACAATTTTTTCTTCCACGTTATCAAGATTGAGCGCCGGAGATACAAGCCAGTTGATGTACGGACCTCCCGTTGCTGTGCCGTAGTAAGCCGACATTCCGACATAGCACATTCTGTTATTCTCAGTTACAGTGAACCCGGTCATTCCGCCCTTTTCCATAAACTGGCTCCAGCCTCTTTCCTCATAATATGTGAAATCATGACTTGCGCTGAAGTTGCAGAAATACTGACCCTCGATAGGAGTGATGGGTTCTTCATATTTACCCTTCGCGCCCCAGTTATATTCATAGGCTGAGCGCAAGCCGTAGGCACCCATATATTTGGAGCCGGTCGTGCCGCGCAGGCTGACCTGTCGGTTGAAGTTATCCGGATGATCGGAAAGATTGACCACCGAGCGGCAGACACCCGAAGGGAGCTGCACGGGGATACAATCATCAATCGTATATCCCAGCTTATCCCACTCGTCTTCATCATAAGGATATTGAGCGAGAATCACATTATTATTTTTGATCGCCTTTGTCTCTCCATCGGCGATTACAGCCGAAGCCATCGTGTTGTTGATATCGCTGTTGACGTAGCCGACGATATAACCCGTCACCCAGTTGGTCGTTCTGCCGTCGGGGGTAGTGCCGAGATGAGCCTGCCAGGTCTGCATCGGATCGCTCCATACACCCGTGCCGATTTCGGGATAGGGCTGCTGTGAGGGTGCCTGGGCGAAGTCCTCATTACATGATGTCAGTCCGACTGCGCCCGTCAGGGCTGCGACTGCTATCAGTGATTTTATTATTATGTTCATCTTTTCTTACTATTTGTTTCTGTAATTTTCAAATCTGACTTTCTCTACTCAGAAGCGGATACCGAAGTTGAAGAAAACTCGGATGCCCTGCGCATAATAATAGCGGTTGGGGAACTTGTTGAGATTATAGTTGGTGTAGTCAAGTTTGGACTCCTGGAAACCACCTGTCTGGATATTGCGGTTGTTCAGGAGATTGTTGATGCTGAGGTTGAAATTCAACGCGCCGAACTTGGTATAGATGAGCTTGCCGATTGAGAGATTCATTACAAATGAGTCCTTCTGCTTATCCTGAGCGGCAAATTCCGCCAGACGCTCGCGATATTCCTCTTCTGATGTACAGAATTTCCACAGTCCGGGCAACTCCTCATGGCGTGTGGGAGCGAGATCAACGTAGCCGTCGCAGAAATAGTTGGCGTTAACTTCAAAGAACCAGTTCTTGGGTGCGGCATAATTCAGAGCCAGACCGTATGCCTGTTGGGGTGTGCCGCCGATATAATAGTTCTTAAGATATGTCACACGCTCTACATCCTCCATCGCGCCGTTCTGAGCAGAACGTACGCCTGTCGGGTTATTCTTGTAGTTATAGCGTGAGAATGCGCCCGTAGCACGAACGCTGAGTCCGGAGAGAATCTTATATTCCAGACCTACTTCCACACCCTTATGTTCAGACTGTATGCCTGCCAGAGTGTAGGTCATCATTGTAGCCAGGTCATAGTCATAGAAGAAGCGCTGCGACATGCCGTCCCAGAGTTCTGTCCAGAATCCTGTCACCGAACCGCGGAAACGATTGTAGTTCCAGGTATAAGAGAGGTCGGCGGCAAGATATGTTTCTGATTTGAGATTACGCACTGCTTCATCCTTGATTCTTGCATTGACGTATGCATTCTGAATCATGGGAGCGCGTGAGCCGTAGCCGATATGACCGACGATATAGTTACGTCCGTTGATTTTATATGTGGCGCCTGCCTTGATACCGCCGTTGAGGAAGTTATGGCTTTTCCCCTTGCCGAGCGACTGATCGGGGAATCGACCATTCTGCATGTGACCCTCACGAACGAAATTGGTGTTGCTGATTTCAGCAGCGTAGTTCACATTCCAGTGAGTTGTGTTCCATTCATTCTGGAGCCATGCTCTTGCCTTAACGGCGTGCATGTTGTAGTTATATCCATAGATGTCCCCTTCGTAGACTTTGCGGTTGGGGTAGCGGATATCATTCTGGAGTTTATCCTGATCGCCGGCGAAATCGCGTTCTGAGAAGTTGTCGACATCACGCCAGAACTCGCCGCCGAGAAGATCTTTCACTGTCTCATAATAATGAGCGTTCGTATAGTTCACACTCACACCACCCTGAAGTGTAAGAATATCGCTCAGGCGATGATTGAGATAGGAATTGAGCATCCAGACTGTCTGGTCGGTGTGTTCATCCTTAAGGATATAGGAAGACTGACCTTTCAGCTCGCTGTCGCGGTCGAAATATTCGCGGTTGAGGAGATTCGCCTGATAGATTCCATCCCAGTCGATCTGGCGCACGCTTTCATTGTTTTTCCACTGATTATAGATATAATCGTATTGAGTCTGCTGAGCGAGATAAAGCTGGGATTCCTGCGAAAGGGGATCTGAAGGATCAAACACTGCGTCAGGAAGGAAGTAGGAGGGAAGATTACGATAATAGTTCGGACGGGGGTCAGCAGCCTGATACCAGTCGAACGAAGAGCGGGCATAAGCATTATGACGGAATGCAATCGCCGTGTTGAGGGTTGTGCCCATGCGCGGATTCCAGAGCCAGTTGAGCATTACGGAGGGGTCGAATGTCTTGTAAACTCTGTCGGATCTCTTCTTGCCGTTGAAATAGCCCCATGACGGATTGTAGAGATTGGAGCCTGCCAGGTCATAAGCCTCCTGAGTCGCGGCATTATTGCCCGCACGCATTGTCGGCGCACCCCATGTTGTCAGGTTAAGGCTATGGGCATCGTTGATGACTTTCTGAATCGCGAGCTGATAACCGAATGAATTATACCATGTGCCTTTCACTACACCTTCAGGAGCGTATCTTCCGATCACACTTCCTGAGAATGCCCAACCGTGTTTGTTCAGACCTGTGGAATACTGCAGCATCGCACGCAGCATATAGTTTGAATTGGTGTAGCTGACATTGCCGCGGAAGCCGGGTGCATACTGAGATGCATAAGTCGTGAAGTTCTGCGAGCCGCCGATGGAGCCGAAGCCATAGGCTGAAGATGCCAACCCGATTTCAGTGCTCTTATTGCGGAATGCGCTGGAAGTCATACCGCCCAGACCGGAGAAATTGAATGAGCCGCGCATGAGGTCGTTGTATTCCACGCCATTGATATAGCCGTTCTGCCAGTTGGAATCCAGACCGCGCATACGATAACGCACTGTGCTGTATTGATAGGAGGCTGCCTGATAGAAAATATCATCAGTAGCGCCCTGAATTGTGCCGATGCTCTGCATTGCGCTTTCATCGTCTGCAATCTGCTCCTCATCAAATATGAATGAATCGGAGTTCATTGTCTGACCATCGTAGCCGGAGACCTCCATTTTCAGAGTCCCGAGATTCTTCACCATGTCGCGGATTATATCGACATCGAGGTAGAGATCATCGTAGCCATAGGCTATGACATGAAGTTCATCGCTTCCGGATTGCGCGTTGGTAATCTGGAAATTGCCATAAGTATCAGACGTCACCATAATCGCCTGATTGCTCAACAGGATATTGGCATCTTCAATCGGCTTGCCTGACTGCGCGTCGACCAGAGTGCCTTTCAGTCCTGTCGGTGCCGCTGACGCCATCGCTGCAGTTGCGGCAAAGAGAATGAAAGATAATATTTTTCGCATGATGTTATTGTGTTTTCATGAATTATTTTACCTCCTTCACCAGGAAGATCTCTGTCGGGAAATGGTCGGAATATCCGTTTGTCCACGCTCCGCCTGAGAATGTGCGGTGAGGATAGCCGCGATATTGACCATCCTGCTGCTTGAGGAATTCCTTATTCAGCACCTGCGCGCTGCGGAATTCGAGCCCTCCGGCGCCGACAAGCAGATTATGGTTGATGATTATCTGATCAAAGAGGTCCCATTGTCCTCTGTAGATGTAAGATCCGATACCCTCGTCGAGTTTTTTCCAGAAAGGATTGTAGAATCCTCCGGGCTGACAATCGGCGGGATTCTTCACAGCGCCCAATGTCTGTGCGCAGGATTTATCCGAGGGATCGTCGTTAAGGTCGCCCATTACGATGATTCCCATCTTGGGATCAACCTGTAGGAGGGAGTCGGCGATGGAACGCGAAAGAGCCGCCGCAGCTTCACGCAGATAGCTGCTCTGCTGGGAGCCGCCGCGTCGTGAGGGCCAGTGATTCACGATGACGGCCACTCGCGAACCTCCGAGCAAACCGACAACACACATCTGGTCGCGGGTCTTGAACCAGGGCATATCGGGAATGACGAGTGTATGATTCGTCACATTGATCGGACGGAAGAAGCGGGGATTGTAGAGCAAGCTGACATCCACGCCGCGACGATCCGGACTGTCGTGATGAATCACCTGAAGATTCCAATCCTTGATGGCATCCTGCTTTACGAGATCCTGCAGCACCGTGATATTTTCAATCTCACTACATCCGATCACTGCCGGACCCATCGGAGTCGTCGGAGTTGTCATCTGCGAAATGGCATACGAGAGATTACGCAGTTTCGAACGATATTTATGACCGTCCCAATTATTCTTTCCCTGAGGAGAGAATTCGAGGTCATACTTACCATTATTGTTGATAGTGTCAAAGAGGTTCTCCAGATTATAGAACGCTACTCCAAACATCTGCATGCGCTTCTTTCCCGGCTCATCTTTAGGAGAAGCCGTAGCGGACATGAAGCAAGAGGCAACCCCTCCGGCTATTATCACAGCCGGAAGAAGAAGCCTCAGAATTCCTTTTCGTTTCATAATTTAGGGTTAGTCAGAATATAGTCAGGGGATGAGAAATCAGAAGTATTTTGTCTCTTCGCCGAGAATGCTTGAAAGCAGGCTGTTGGCAAGAGAGGAAGCTCCGATACGGAAAAGATCGGTAGTGAGCCATTCATCGCCGAGAATCTCTTTTACCAGTGTGTAGTATTTCACTGCATCTTCTGAAGTGCGGATACCTCCGGAAGCCTTGAAACCTACCTTTCTGCCGGTCTGCTGATAATATTCCTTGATGCACTGACACATCACGTAGGCTGCCTCAAGCGAAGCGCCGGGATAGATTTTACCGGTAGATGTCTTCAGGAAGTCTGCTTCCGAGTAAAGGGAGAGGATTGAGGCTTTCTTGATATTTTCAGCCGACTTCAATGCGCCGGTCTCGAGAATAACCTTAAGACGCGCATCTTTTGCCGTGTGCTTGAGTTCGATGATTTCATCGCTGAGGTCTTCATAATTGCCGTCAAGGAATTGTCCGACATTAAACACTATGTCCACCTCGTTAGCCCCTCCGGCACATGCCAGAGCAACATCGGCAACCTTCACAGCCTGAAATGTCTGGCTGGAGGGGAAGCAACCGGCTACAACAGCTATGTCCACTCCCGGCACATCCAGGTGAGTCTTCACTACTTCCGCAAAATTGGAGTAAACGCAGATCGCCGCTACATTCTTCAGTTGCGGATAATCATTGTCGAAATCATTAACACGCTGTGTGAAACGAGCTACGCTTGACACTGAATCTTCTGTAGAAAGAGTCGTAAGGTCGATCGAACTCAGAAGGAAACGATAGACATCCTCGTTCGCGTTCTCTGATGCCTTTTCTACAATTTTAGCTACAGCTGCCGCAACTGCTGCGTCATCGCTGATGACCTGACTGCGGCTGATTACTTCCTGATATTTATCCATGGGTTTAGAATTTATTTCTGACTCTTACATCATGCTATGATGTGTCTAATTTGCAAATTTATCTCAGTTTTTGGAAATAATCAATTTTTTTACGCTAAAAATGATTAATCAATTCCCCAATCAGGCATACATTTATGTTATCTAAGCAAGATTTATTATTTTTGCAATATAAAAGAATTGAATTATGTTTATCTACAATGTCACTTTCATGGTGGATAATTCCATCAAAAATGATTTCCTTCTCTGGATGCGTTCCTCAGCTCTCTCTATGCTTGTGAATGCGGAATCTCCGGCACGCGAACCGCGTCTGACACTTGTGGCGGAGGTGCCCGGCGACCCTGAATTTGCCAAGCAGGCTTGCTCTTTCGCTTTTCAGGCGGAATTTCCGGATATGCCGACTGCGAAGAAATGGGCGGAGATATATCTAATGCCTGTTCTGGGGAATTACACCGAGAAGTTCGGCGCGGAGCGCGCTCTGTCGTTCACTACAATTCTGGAGAATGTCGAATTGTAAGGGGATGGATAGCGAAATCAGAAACTACGAGCGCATAATCATGGGAATAGACCCGGGCACAAATGTCATGGGCTATGGCGTCCTGGGCGTTAATGGCAAGAAGCCGGAGCTGATTGTGATGGGCGTAATCAAGCTTTCTAAATTCGAGAGTCATTATCTGCGCCTGCGCAGGATTTTCGAGAGAGTGACATCGCTTGTGGATCAGTATCTCCCGGATGAGTTGGCAATCGAGGCACCATTTTTCGGAAAGAATGTGCAGTCGATGCTAAAATTAGGTCGCGCACAGGGGGTAGCCATGGCAGCCGTGCTGGCGCGGGACATCCCTATTGCCGAGTATGCGCCTCTGAGCATCAAGCAGGCAGTCACCGGAAGCGGCTCGGCATCGAAAGAGCAGGTGGCGAATATGCTCAAGCATATCCTTCATATTCCTGAAGAGAAAATGCCATCGCTGCTGGATGCTACGGATGCACTTGCAGCAGCTCTTACTCATTTTTATGAGACAGGGAAGCCCGCACTGCCGAAGGGTCCGGCGTCATGGGCTGATTTTATCGCCCGCAATCCCGACCGCATAGCTCCGCGCAGGAAATAAAGCCTACAAATAGGATAGCATGGATGGAGGGAAAAAAGGGAGGTGGGTAAAGGTGGGGAAAAGGAAATAAAAAAACGGCGCATTTTCGCAAATACACCGCCAAAACAAAATTATGAAAAACATTCAACGCTTGTACTGCCGAAGCAGTACCTCACAAATTATAACCATTATTGAACGGATGCCCTTTCACAAGGGGAATTCCCTCAATAAGAAAAGATTTCTCTTTTCCAACTTGCTTGAGCCTCTTGTCGGATTCGAACCAACGACCCCGAGATTACAAATCACGTGCTCTGGCCAACTGAGCTAAAGAGGCAAATGGATGAGCTAACCACATCGCACCGCTACGACCAAACGCCTTTGCTTCGGTCAAGATCTGGAGGATTCAATGGGAGCTGGTCGTGTAGGACTCACCCGAGCACAAAGGTACGCATTTTTTTTGACCCGGCAATAGTTTTCTCAAAAAAAATGAAAAAAAATCGCGATTTTGGGCTTTTTTAGCCTGAAATCGCGATTTTTTCATCTATTTTCCCCTGATTTGGGAATTTTATCGTTGACTTTTCTCAGTTCTCACATCTCAGGAATTGCAAATCTTCATTTGCAATTATTGAGTAGAGAATCTCAGTGGCGCACTACCCGCAATCTGTCGACGAGCGCATGATTCATAGTCAGATTCATATTGCTGTCCTCCGGACGATATTCGAGACCGACTATGTGCTTTCCTGATGTGAGAGGAACGATGACTTTGTTGGTCACTCCCCAATCATTCCAGTTGGCTACGCCGCGTGTCGGCATCACGATTGTGCCTGCCTTTGCGCCATCTACTGTCAGAGTGCGGATCGCACACTTGTTTTCAGTATTAACCGGACCATTGCCGTTGGCATAGAAATATTCCAATGCGTATTCGCCCGGCTCCGCCACTTCAATCTCAATTTCCAAAGGCGCGGAGGTCTGAGAGATTTCGGCAAACCCTTCGCCGCGATACCCTTCAACAGGCGATTTGGGCTGATAACTTACTTCAGCCGATGCGGGCGATGTCAGAAGATTCTGCGGCTTGTAGTCAGTAGCCTGTCGGTTGCTCTGAGGGGCGGACGCGAATGATTCGATGCCTTCCCCACTGACTCCGATAACCTGCCAGACTCCCTGCTCGGAAAGGGGTAGAGAAGTTGTGCGCGTACGCTTGTATTCCTTGCCATCTTTCATTACTATATACTCCGCAATATATTCCAGAGGATCCCACTGAAGAAGCTGCTGACCCGCCGGATCAGTCACAAGGCGCGCTATGGGAGTCCACGGAGCCTTGCGGTTGGGCTGACGATTAATCGCCATCTCAGGAATGGGCTGATTGTCCATCACAACCCGGATCGTATGATTTCCTTTAAGCTTTGAGGCAGGAATCACCTTTTCCGGATCGATTTTTTTGCCATCGAGATACATCTGCGCAACTTTCGCGCCATACCCCTCCACTTCAATGTCAAGTCTGCCTCCTCGATAGGGATAGTTTTCGAGCTGACGTGTGCCGGCAAATACTTCGGGGACAAAGGGCTTTATAAGAAGTCCCTCTTTTTCGTAATTGATGCCGAAAAGGATTCTGTTGGTCATCGCCAGATTTCCGCTCAGACACCACAGCATGTTGGAGGAGTTCAGTTCTGTGAAGTAATCTCCGTTATCGAGATTCAGATTCTCTTTATTGGTCGTAAAGAGGGCTGCCGGGCGGAAAATACTACCGATTGACTCTACGACTCCCGCTTCATTCCCCTCTTTAGCCTGAGCCAGTCCCCAATATGCGGCGACGAAAGGCCAGAGGGCATTGTTATGGTAGGAGGGCATATCTGAAATCTGAGGATAGAAAATCGGGGCGCCGAAGGGTGTGACAGGCTGCCCTTCCGACATTCTGCGCGCCCTTTCCGGCGACGCTACGTCATAGAGAATAGCAATAGCACTTCCGAGAGTCTCCGCGCGCGGATTGAGAATCTTATAGTCGTCGCCGTAGGTGTACATTCCCCAATAATCTTTGCCCGGGATATCAAACACTTTCTCCATCGCCATAGCCATCTTATCAGATTGCTCGCGATAAGCCACTGCTTCTTTCTTCTTTCCGAGAAGTTCAGCCATATCGGAAGCACATCTGAGGGCAGCGACATAGAGAGCGTTTGTACTCATGGCTTCGCTCTGAGAGATATCTACGGTCTGCATCCATTTCGGATAGCTCTGCTCGCGCCAGTCGATAAAGGAGGTCTCCCCTTTCACGAGTCCGTTGTCGCTGTAGATTGTCTGATCATCTTTGGCAAGACTGCGTTCCACTATGGGATAGACTTTCTTTATCCAGTCCTTATCTCCGGTCACTTTATAGATTTCCCAGGCTGCCACAGTCCAGATCATTCTGTCGGTGGAGACAGGCCATGCGCCGCCGCTTCCCGTGTCCTGGATTATCTGTCCTTCCGGATTTACTTTCTTCATCAATGAAATCATCGAAGCCTCCGGCTGAAGTGCTGCCATGGAAAGAATGATGGAATAGCTGACATCGCGTGTCCAGACACCTGCCCACTCTTTTCCTGTACGCAGAGTCGTGTCAGGTTCTACAGCATTCACCATTTCATCCAGACCGAGATTATAGACTGCCTGATGGAGCATATTGTCAGTCTGAAGGCGAGGATATGAGGAAAGATCATTCTTACGCTTCCAGGTCTGCTCTACGGGCATGAAAAAGCCGGGGCGACCTTTGTAGGTGCTACGAAGCTCATAAGGATTTTCTGCCCACGCTTTAAACTCGTTCTGAAAGATTGTGTCTCCCTGCCATCTGTAGGCATCAGTCTGTACAAACACTTTGTCAGCAGCCTCTCCGGCGAGAGGAGCCAGAATCAGGGAGGCGAATACGCCTCCCGAAATCATCTTGAAGTTTTTCATCGAAGTATTATAATCGAAGTATTATAGAGGTATTATAATAGCCGTCGTTTAAGTTTATTTTTTCTTGCCGCCACGCTTGCGCGGTGTGTTTCTGCCATGACTCTTATTGCGCTCCTTGCGGGGTTTGTTGGGATTCCCCTCATCCGAAATCAGAGCGAAATCGAGTTGCTTGCGATCAAGATCAGCGCGTGCAACCTGCACTTTCACCTTGTCACCGAGTGTATATTTGTTATGATGCGCTCTGCCGATCAGACAGTAGTTTTTCTCATCAAGCTCATAGTAATCATCATTCAGGTCGCGGACAGGCACGAGTCCTTCACACATATTCTCATCAAGCTCCACGTAGAATCCCCATTCCGTCACGCCTGAAATAACGCCTTCGTAGATTTCTCCCATCTTGGTCTGCATGAATTCTACCTGTTTGTAGCGTATCGAAGCCCTCTCGGCATTGGATGCGAGTTGCTCCATATCGGAAGAGTGCTTGCATTGCTCGTCGAGTTTCACCTTGTCGGCGGAGCGACCTCCATCGGCATACTTGGCAAGCAGACGATGCACCATCATGTCCGGGTATCGGCGAATCGGAGATGTGAAATGCGTATAGTAATCGAGTGCCAATCCATAGTGACCGATATTGTCGGTCGTGTAGACGGCTTTCGCCATTGAGCGGATTGCAAGGATAGAGAGCATATTTTCCTCCCCTTTCCCTTTAACGTCGCGGAGCAGACGATTCAGACCCTTGTTGACCTCTTTGGCTGTGCCTTCCGGATTCACGCGATAGCCGAAGCGTGAGGCGATATGTGAGAAGTTTGTGATCTTCTCCTGATCAGGTTTGTCATGCACCCGATACACGAAGTTTTTGGCTTTCTTCCCTTTTCCGACCTTACCGATGGATTCGGCTACAGTCAGATTGGCAAGGAGCATGAATTCCTCAATAAGCTTGTTGGCATCTTTGGATTCCTTGAAATAAACACTGATAGGATGTCCGTTCTTATCGATTTCAAATCTCACTTCCGCGCGGTCGAATTCCAGCGCACCGGCGTCGTAACGTCTGCGGCGCAGTTTCTTCGCAAGCCCATCCAGGGTCAGCACCTCTTTGGAGAACTCTCCCTCTCCCGTTTCGATTATTTCCTGCGCTTCTTCGTATGTGAAGCGGCGATCAGACTTAATGACTGTCCTGCCTATGCGATAGTTGACGACGTGAGCATCCTTATCAAGCTCGAAGATTGCCGAGAAGGTCAGTTTCTCCTCATTCGGACGCAGAGAGCAGATGCCGTTGGAAAGGCGTTCAGGGAGCATCGGGATGGTGCGGTCTACGAGATAGACACTCGTAGCGCGCTGACGCGCCTCCTTGTCGATTATGGAATGGGGAGTGACATAGTGAGTCACATCGGCAATGTGGACACCGACCTCCCAGTTGCCGTTGGCAAGCTGGCGGATGCTGAGTGCATCGTCGAAGTCCTTGGCATCACGCGGGTCGATAGTGAAGGTTGTGACATTCCGGAAGTCTTCGCGTTTCGCCACTTCTTCAGGTGTGATTCCTGCATCTATCTTCTCGGCAGCCGCCTCCACATTTTCGGGATATTTGTAAGGGAGACCGAACTCGGCAAGAATAGCGTGCATTTCTGCGTTGTTCTCACCCTTCTTACCTAAGATATCGATAATCTCTCCGCGGGGGTTCATCTGATCATCGCTCCACTGAGTGATGCGGGCAATTACCTTGTCACCCGTCTTTCCCCCCTTAAGCTGCCGACGCGGAATGATAATATCCGCAGCCAGGAATTTGGAATCTGTCACTACAGCTGCGTAATTCTTCTCTACGTTCAGTGTGCCGATAAACACCTGATCCTTGACTTCCAGAATTTCGAGCACTTTTGCCTCTGTGTCCTTTCCGGGCACGGCTGCCGAAATTTCCACTCTTACCTTATCGCCGTTGAGAGCATGCATTGAATTGCGCTCTGCCACCATTATCTGCTCTTCGCCATCATTGATGATGACGGCATTCTTGCCATTGGCACGACGCACGAATATACCTTCTGTCTCCGAGGCGCGCGTCGCAGCAGCTCTATATTTCCCGAGACTTACCTCAATTATATTTTCAGCAGCGACGAGTTCATCCAGCATATTGAGCACATCCAGACGCGCGCGTTTATCAGTCACGTCTATGCCGAATGCAATCTGTTTATAATTGAAAGCCTGTGATTTATTCGCTTTCAGAAATGACATTATCTTGTCCCGGAGATCTGCTTTCTTCAGCCTTCCTCCAGCGTTACGTTCTTTTAAAGTTTTGGTATTCATATAGTATTTTACTTATTTTCAGGGTTATATATTAATTTTCGGGTTATCTACAGATTTATAGCGGACTTCTCGATCAAGGCGTATAGCCTTCTTATGTACACAAATTTTTATTTGCTACTATATTGTAAACGCTTACATATAGGGGTTTTATTGTCAATAGTTTGATTTTTATCTTCATCAAGTCTGATTTTTATCCTCAGCATGGAAGTAATCATAGATAATTTTCCCTTTTGCTTTTCCGACAACGTCCTGTATATCTGACAATTCTGCCTCTTTCACTCGTTTCAGACTCTTGAACGCCTGCATCAGGGTCTTCTGAGTTGCCTCGCCGACACCCTTAATTGCATCCAGCTCTGAGCGAACCTGCCCTTTTGAACGTCGGTCGCGATGATGGGTAATGCCGAATCTGTGCGCCTCATCACGCATGTGCTGTATGACACGCAGAGATCTGGATTTTTTGTCGATGTAGAGAGGAAGTGAATCCCCCGGAAAATAGATTTCTTCAAGGCGCTTGGCAATACCTGCGAGCGCAACCTGACCGCGGATGCCCATTTCGTCAAAAGCCTCCACGGCGGCACTTAATTGCCCCTTGCCGCCATCGACGACTACAAGCTGAGGCAGCTCTTCTCCCTCTGCCATCAGGCGTGTATAGCGTCTGTGGAGCACTTCCTTCATTGACGCGAAATCATCCGGACCTTCCACCGTCTTTATGATGAAATGACGATAATCGCGTTTCGAGGGTTTGCCGTTGCGAAACACCACACAACTGGAGACAGGATTTGTGCCCTGGATGTTCGAGTTATCGAAACATTCAATATGTGTCGGCAGTACACTCAGACGGAAATCCTGCTTCATCTGTTCCATAAGTTCTTTGGTGCTCTTTTCAGGATCGACACTTTCAAGCTGCTTCTCCCTATCCGCCATATATTGCCGCGCATTCTTCATTCCGACTTCAAGAATCTTCTTTTTATCCCCTCTCTGCGGAATTATGAATTCCACACCCTTGAACTCCACGTCAGGCATGAACGGGACTATTACTTTATCAAATTTTCTGTCAAAGCGTCTGCCGATTTCGCTTATAGCCATTGAGAGAATCTCTGCAGGAGTCTCTGCAAGCCTGCGCTTGAATTCAAGATTCAGGCTCTGCACGACCGCCCCTCTGTGGAGATGCATGAAGCAGACGAATGCCGTAGTCGCAGTCTCGACGTAAGCGAACATATCGACATCCTCTTCTTCCGTGCGGGCGATTACGGATTTGGCATTATATTTTGTGACAGCTTCATATTTTTCCTTCACAACCTGTGCTTCCTCAAATTTCCAATCCTCAGCGAGTCTTTCCATCTCTTCCTTGAGATGGCGTTCAAGCATTATTGTCTCTCCTTTCAGTATCTGACAGACTTTTCCAATCATCTCATTGTAGTCCTCCTGATTGACGAGTCCACGGCATGCCCCTCCGCATTTCTTTATATGATAATCGAGGCAAAGAGAAAATTTATTACGCGCTATCCCTTTTTCATCGAGATAATGCCTGCAACTGCGAATCGGGAATATTTCGCGAATCAGCTGCAATACGACCTTTGCCGACTGCTGATTGGAATAGGGTCCGAAATATCTCCCTGCCTCCCCTTTCGTGCGTGTCATGAAGACACGCGGAAAGGGTTCTTTGGTCACTACAATCCAAGGATAGGATTTGTCATCTTTCAACAACACATTATAGCGCGGCTGATACTCTTTAATCATCGCGTTCTCCAGATGCAGGGCATCTTCTTCGGAGGCAACGACGATGAAACGCATATCTACTATATTTCTTACGAGGAGATTCGTGCGGATGGAATCATGCCGACGATTGAAATATGATGAGACACGCCTCTTCAGACGCTTTGCCTTGCCGACGTAAATCACCTGCCCGTGGCGATCCAGATACATATACACTCCGGGAGATTCCGGGAGTGCAAGAATTTTTCTGCGCAGGTTTTCTCCCGGACGATTATCACGCAAATCTTCGGGCGTGCGATCAGGAGTGATTTCAAGTCCGAAACCACCGCTTTCATCGATTGTTCTGCCGAATCCGGCAAGTATCTCTTCAATCTTTTTCTCTTCCATCGAATATTTTTGTGTTAATGCGTCCTGAGATTAATTTCATTATTCCATCATTTATAACAACGCCCATTCCCGATTTTCTTATTAAAAGTTAAAAAGAAAAACGCCCGATAAAGTCCCCAAAAAGAAAAAACACTCCGAAATGATGCGCAGATCATTTCGGAGTGTCATGATTGCTGACTGATGCAGCTTAATATTTGAGAAGGGATGTGATTTCGCAATCCTTGGGAAGATTCTCTCTGCCGTTGAGCGCAGTCAATTCTACGATAAAGTTGATGTAGATTTTCTTCGGGTTCATCGATTTTACGAGCTGATATGCCGCATTCATCGTGCCGCCGGTAGCGAGCAGGTCGTCATGCAGAACGACGATGTCATCAGATGTGATGGCATCGCTATGGAGTTCGATTGTATCTACGCCATATTCTTTCGCATAGGAAGCTTTGATAGTGACGGAGGGGAGTTTACCCGGTTTGCGCGCGGGCACAAATCCGCATCCAAGCTCATATGCCAGGATACTTCCTCCGATGAAACCGCGACTTTCTATACCGACCACCTTTGTCACACCCTTATCTTTGTAAAGGTCTGCCATTGCTTCGCTCATCACATGGAGAGCTTCGCCATTCTTAATCATTGTCGTCAGATCGCGGAACACAATCCCCTTCGAGGGGAAATCAGGCACATCGCGAATCGTAGCCTTCAGTTCTTCAAGTTGCATAATTGTTTTAGTTTTTAGGTTTATCTAATTTTAACTTATTTTTTAAATTTTATCCGATTTCATCGAAGATTTTAAGGTGTTTTCGGAGCACTCTCCTTCGACGCCGAATTCGATGATTCCACACTCTAAAGTGCTGTAACACCACGTTTCATGAATGTTCCACGTGAAACACTCCGGCGGAAATCAACGCCCGTGAAGCATGAGCAGAATATTTATATCCGCAGGCGAAACACCCGGGATTCTTGACGCCTGACCAAGTGTCTCCGGGCGATGCAGACTAAGCTTCTGGCGAGCCTCTGTACTCAGCGCTTTCATCGAATTATAATCTATATCTTTCTTCAATCGGATGTCCTCAAGACGCATCGTCTTCTCTGCCAATTCCCTTTCGCGAATGATATATCCGTCATACTTGAGGAGAATCTCTGCAGCTTCCGCAATCTCATACCCCCTACCCTCGGGAAGAGCGTGAAGCCTTTTATCAAGACGTGGAGAAATTTCACGAAGCATCTGAAGATTCAATTGAGGGCGTTTCAAAAGTTCCACAAGACGGAGCCCGGCAGTCAACGGGGTCGTCCCTTTGGACTCCAACCATTGATTCACTTTCTCAGAGGGGCTGACCTTTTCTCGTTTTAAAAACTCGATAAGTTCATCGCGCGCATCTCGCTTTTCAACCATTGCCCCATAACGCTTCTCGTCAGCCAATCCAATTTCATATCCGATCGGTGTCAACCGCATATCAGCATCGTCCTGACGAAGCAAAATGCGATATTCAGCGCGGGAAGTAAACATTCGATATGGCTCATCCACACCCTTTATCACAAGGTCGTCGATAAGCACTCCAATATACGCCTGATCGCGCTTGAGTACTAACGGCTTCTCTCCTTTAGCATCTCGCGCTGCGTTGATTCCTGCCATCAAGCCCTGCGCAGCAGCCTCCTCATAACCGGTCGTGCCGTTAACCTGACCCGCGAAATAGAGACCCTTAACAAGCTTCGTTTCGAGAGAATGATTCAGCTGGGTCGGAGGAAAATAATCATACTCGATCGCATATCCCGGACGATAGAAATGCACATTTCTCAGAGACGGAATAGACTGCAAAGACTTAAGCTGCACCTCCCATGGGAGAGAACTTGAGAAGCCGTTGATGTAATATTCATCCGTAGTCTCCCCCTCCGGTTCGAGAAATAACTGATGACTATCCTTATCTGCAAAGGTCACAATCTTAGTCTCTATCGAAGGACAATAACGCGGACCGATGCTCTGAATATCGCCATTATAGAGGGGGGAATCGGCAAGATTATCATGTAGAATGCGATGAGACTCGGGATTCGTATGAGTAGTGAAACAAGGGCGCACATTCAATCCTCTGGCTACATTCGGCAGAAATGAAAACTTATGAGGATCGCGACTCTCGGGAGTGACAGCGCAGGGATTAGAAATATTCTTTATATCCCCTACGGGATCATCACCATCCTGACGTTCGCAGAGTGTAAAATCAATTGATTTACCCGAAATACGTGCCGGGGTGCCGGTCTTCATTCTCCCGACCTCAAACCCGATTTCAGCCAATTGCGCCGTAATACCCTCGGAGGAGGATTCTGAGATTCTTCCCCCTTTAACCTTAGTGGAGCCGAAGTGCATCAACCCTCCGAGGAATGTGCCGGCAGTCAGGACAACATGAGCGGCATAGAAGCTCATTCCAAGATCGGTCGTCACACCTTTTATCCGGTATTTCGCATCCTCCGAATCCTCTACAGGCTCCATTATCAACTCCTTTACCATTCCCTGAAATAATTCAAGATTCGGGGTTGCATCAAGAATCCTGCGCCATTCATCAATAAATCGAGTGCGATCAGACTGCACTCTGGGCGACCATACAGCCGGACCTTTCGAACGATTAAGCATACGGAATTGAATGGCACTCAGATCGGCGACGATTCCCGTCTGACCACCTAAAGCGTCAATCTCACGCACAATCTGACCCTTTGCAATCCCGCCGATGGCAGGATTACACGACATCTGAGCGACTCGGTTCAGATCCGCCGTAATCAGCAATGTCGAAGCCCCAAGCCTGCCAGCAGCTGCCGCCGCTTCACATCCGGCATGACCGGCTCCGACTACTATCACATCGTAATTAAATTTCATCGTATAATGCAAGTGCCTTATCTTCTGCTGCTTCCATCTTTTCTCTCTCACCCGGCTCCTTATCCTTCAATCCGCAGAGATGCAAAACCCCATGTATGATAACCCTATGAAGCTCACGCGAATAGGGGACACCGAGTGATTCTGCATTTGAAGCGACAGTGTCAAGAGATATTAGCATATCTCCCCCAATTTTCTTTCCGAGAGTATAATCGAATGTGATTATATCCGTATAATAATTATGTCCGAGAAATTCTATGTTTGTCTTAAGAATTGCATCATCATTACAAAATCGATAACACAGATTCCCGACAAGCTTGTCATAGCTCCCCGCGACTGCCGAAATCCATTTCGAAATCTTAGCAGTGTCAATAGTCGGCATCTCAACGCCGTCCACTTGAAATTCTACCATTTCTTTTCGTATTTATAAATTCTTGTGATGACAAAAAATCAAGCACAAAGTCGTGCGCACTTGAATAAATTGTTTTAACTTGCAAATATACATAATTTTTTCCATTATTCCTCCTCCGGCTTCAAATTGCCTCATAATTGATTTTCTGAGACAATCTTTCGACAATATCTCAAAATCCGGCTTCTAAATGCAGTCTCCCCATTCACCTGTCAATAACTTTCATATTTATCTATATATCAACACAATAATACTAAAGCACGCCATTCTTAAGGCTTCTACAATCGAATATTCTCTTTCGTTTGACTAATTATACATGATTTCAGGCTTCTCAACCGACTTTTTTTCGTTTACATTTATGACAAGAAGGGATATATAAGTGGTAGAAATTTTGAGGTAACAAAAAAAATCTTAAAAAATGTTTTTCACATTATCAATTCACGAAGGTTTTTCACTAACTTTACATTTCAAATAGAAAATTCACAATGCAAGATAATTCTGACACTATAATATATCACACTCCCGTGCTCTTTGAAGAATCAATCAGAGCACTGGATATTCATCCCGACGGGATTTACGCGGACTCCACATTTGGGGGTGGCGGACACTCGCGCGGCATCATCACCCGGCTCTCCCCTGCCGGACACCTCTACGGATTTGATCAGGATGTCGATGCCATTGAGAACGCTCTTCCGGATGAGAACTTCACATTTGTCAGATCCAATTTTGAATTCATGCCGAATTTCTTAAGATTTTACGGCGTGGACAAGGTGGATGGGATTCTGGCAGATCTCGGAGTATCCTCCCATCATTTTGATGATGCCGAAAGAGGATTCTCTTTTCGTGCGGACGCTCCGCTTGATATGCGCATGAATCGCCGCGCACCTCTGACGGCAGCCGACATAATCAACGACAGCAGCGAAGATGAACTGATACGTATATTCCGTCTGGGCTCCGACCTTAATAATATAAAGGGATTTGCCAAAGCTATCATAAAGAAAAGGGGAGAACACCCTATTCTGACCACTACGGAATTGATATCCGCTGTCAGTCCGTTGATTAATCCCCGGAGTGAGAAAAAGGATCTTGCACAAGTGTTTCAAGCCCTGCGCATAGCTGTGAATAAAGAGATGGATGTCCTAATCCGTTTCCTTCAGTCTGCGTCAGAAATGCTACGCCCGGGAGGAAGACTCGCCGTCATAACATATCATTCCCTTGAAGACAGGCTTGTAAAAAATCTTATGAAGACCGGCAATGTGGAGGGGAAAGTGGATAAAGACTTTTTCGGAAAGGTCTCTACCCCCTGGAAACTGATCACCCGCTCCCCCATCACTCCGACCCCGGAAGAACTCGAACGGAATCCGCGGGCGCGAAGCGCCAAGCTGCGTGTAGCCGAGCTCCTGCCTCAATAATCTTTTTTCGATAACGCGCAAGTAAAAAGAAAACTCCTCGGGAAAATGGCAACAAAGAAAGAATCCTCTGCTGATAAGAAGACAAAGACTAAAAGAAAGAGGGACGAAAATAAACTCCTCGCCGCTGCGGGAATGAAGTCCTCTGAAATCGTTCGCGATATGCGTTACGGTCAGTCTGTCTCTATTGAATTTTTCCAACGCAATGCGTGGCTGCTGATTGTGATTGTAGTCGCGATTATCTCCTTGATAGGTCTGCGTTATAAGACGAAGACAAAGATGATTGAAATTAAGAAACTGACCCGTGAACTCAATATAGCGGAGTCCAACAAACTTCAGGAGAAAGCCGCTTATATGTCGCTTATCCGAGAGACTGAGATGCGGCGCCTGACTCACGAAAAGCAGCTCGGACTCGTCTTTCAGGAGCAACCTCCATACGAAGTGGAGCTCGCGAATTAAACCCTTCCTCTTCCCTATTCTCTCTTCTCTCTACTCACTCCCTCTTCTAATTCCTCACTCCCCTCTTCTAACTCCTCCCGACTCTCTTCTTTGACTCTCTTCTTTGACTCTCAACTCCGACAATAATAATGACTGCTACTCGAAAAAAGAATAATAAATCAAACATACTTTTCCGCTACGGAATAATCTCGGTAGGCTTTCTGCTTTTTGCAATCCTTATCGGGATGAAGCTTTTTAACACCACTATCATTCAGGCTAACGCCTGGAATGAACGAGCACGCCGCGACTTCAACAAAATTGATACACTCAAGCCTGAACGCGGCAATATTCTTGCCGACAACGGGAATATTCTTGCATGCAATCTTAAGGTCTATGACATTAAAATTGACTTGCGCCATGACCGTGTGAAGAAACGCAAACTCAATTGGGCTCAGATCGATTCTCTCGCTGATTCCCTTGACAGATATTACCCAAGAATTCCCGATCTGATGTCGCGCCATCCGGATACTATCAAGAAATATTCCTGGCATCGCAAACTTAAATATGAGTTTGAGAAAGATCCTGACAAACGCACCCGTTCGCTAAGATTTGTCAAAAAGGGCTCGCTTTATGATTTCGAGGTTATAAAAGGATTCCCCTATTTGCGAGATTTTAAGGGGAAAGGTTCTCGAAATCCTCTTTATAAGGAGGAGCGCAATGTGCGTATCTATCCTTACGGCCGCATGGCTTACCGAAGCATCGGACGCGTCAATGAGAACGATAAAGGGGAATTCCACGGCTATTCCGGACTGGAAGCGGATCTGGATTCCCTCCTCTACGGCAAGGAGGGTTATGCCAAGAAGGTCACTCTCACTTCGGGCATATCCAACTGGGTCACAAAGCCGACTCAGAGAGGATATGACGTGCAGACCACAATCAATATCGATCTGCAGGATATGCTGGAGGAGCAGCTTCTTCAGATATGCCGCGATTCACACGCGGAATGGGGAACTGCGATTCTGATGGAGGTCGAGACGGGGGAGATCAAAGCTATCGCGAACCTTGAGAATATCAATGGAGAGTATGGCGAGGCTCTTAACAGAGCTGTGAGAGGATTCGAGCCGGGTTCTGTCATGAAGCCAATTTCGATGATGATTGCTTTTGAAGACGGCCTCGTGAAGAGTGTCAACGACATGATTGACTGCAGTCCATTCCAGCGTACGTCTGACCCTCATGCGCCGACAGTAAAAAGCATGAAGCAGGTTATTGAAATGTCGTCAAATACAGGTATTTCCCGAGTTATTTTCCGTGGATATGCACAAAATCCGGAGAAATTCCACGATCGTCTTGCCTCCATCGGATTCTTTGAGCCGATGCATTCAGGTATAGCCGCGGAAAACATTCCGATGGTCCGCAGACTCGTCGATAAGGATTCCAAAGGGAATAATATCACTATGACTGCCCGCCATCTCGACCTTGCGCGTCAGGCTTATGGATATAACACGACAATCCCTCCCCTCTACACTCTGGCATACTACAATGCCATAGCAAATAAGGGGAAAATGGTGCGTCCCCACCTCATGAAGCGTCTTATCGGGAATGGAGTGGATTCCACACTCAAGATCAGCTATATCCGGGAGCAGGTTTGTTCGGAAGAGACTGCCGAGAAGGTGAAAATCTGCCTGAAGGAACCTGTCTGGGGACCGCATGGCACGGCTCGCGCCGTGCAGGATGAGCGCGTTGTCATTGCCGGAAAGACCGGCACGGCTTATCCTGTCTTTGAGAAAGGGGGAGGATATGATCATTCACGCCGCCGATATGCTTTTGCGGGATTCTTTCCCTACGATAATCCCAAATATAGCTGCATCTGTCTTATCCTCGCACCCTCCGGCACTTCTGCCAATCGCACTTCCGGACAGGTCGTGAAAAATATGGCGCTGAAAATGTACTCCCGCGGTCTGCTTGACAATATATCAACTTACACGGAGAAACGCGGAGATGACGCCCCGATAGTCGCGGCATCCTCTAAAGCGTCCCCCGCGGAGGCTGTAAAAATCACTAAATCTAATAAAACGAAGAGTATCAAGGTCGAAAATCCGAAACATAAACTGGCTATCAACGCAATGCCCGATCTCTCCGGCTACGACGCGCCCTCTGCCATCAAGATTCTTGAGGAGCAGGGAGTAAACGTGAAATGCAACGGAGCAGGGCGTGTAGTGGCTCAGTCTACGCCTCCGGGCGCAGAACTCCGTAAAGGAGCGAGCGTCATCCTGACCCTGAGAAATTAATCATGAACCTTATAACCCACAATCATATATGCTGAAACTCAAGACTCTTATCGATGCTATCCGTCCGCTGGAAGTAATCGGTGAAACTGACAAAAATATCATATCTCTGCAGAGTGACTCCAGAAAGACAGAGAAAGGTGGAATGTTTGTAGCCGTGCGCGGCGTCACGACCGACGGCCATAAGTATATACCCGTCGTCGCAAGCTCACACGTCGGAGCAATCGTATGTGAGGAACTCCCGGCTTCTTTTGAGCAGGATGTCACTTATATCCGTGTGAAGGACTCAGCCGTAGCGTTGGGCATATTGGCGTCCACATGGTTTGGCAACCCTTCCGAGAAGCTGAAACTCGTCGGAGTGACAGGCACAAACGGCAAGACCACTACCGCTACCCTACTCTATGAGATGGCACGCCTGGAGGGGTATCGCGCAGGTTTGCTCTCGACTGTCTGCAATTACATCGACAATGAAGCCGTCGCCGCCACTCACACGACACCCGACCCTATCTCCCTTAATTCCCTGCTGGCAAGAATGGTGGAGAAAGGATGCGACTATGCCTTTATGGAGGTCTCTTCCCATGCAGCCGCCCAGCATCGCATTGCGGGGCTGAAGTTTGCCGGAGGTGTATTCTCGAATCTGACTCGCGACCATCTGGATTATCACGGCACAGTGGAGAACTACATGAATGCCAAAAAATCTTTCTTCGATATGCTACCTGCCGACGCATTCGCTCTCGTGAATGCGGATGATAAGGCGGGCGCCTATATGCTTCAGAACACTAAAGCGAGAAAATATACATATTCTCTGCGGAGCGACGCTGATTTTCGCGGCAGAATACTTGAAACACGCCTTGACGGCACTCTGCTGATGCTTAACGGAAGGGAAGTCGAGGTGCAGTTTACAGGTAAGTTTAACGCCTATAATCTCACGGCTGTCTATGGCGCATCTATTCTGACCGGTTTTGACCCGGAGGAGGTGCTTGTTAATATGAGCCGTCTGGTTCCCGTCGCAGGTCGCTTCCAGACCTTCCGCGGAGGTGATGTCACAGCGATCGTCGATTATGCCCACACTCCTGATGCACTTGTCAATGTCCTTGACACAATACGCGAAATCGTCGGAGCCGGGGGAGAGATAACTACAGTCGTCGGATGCGGAGGCAACCGCGATCACGGCAAGCGCCCGATGATGGCACACGAAGCGGCTCTGCGTTCGGATCATCTCATTCTGACTTCAGATAATCCGCGCGACGAGGAGCCGGAGGCAATTATCACTGACATGAAGGAGGGATTGAGCGCTACGGATATGCGCAAGACATTGTGTATCACCGATCGTCGCGAAGCAATCAAGGCTGCTGTGCGTGCTGCCAGACCCGGGTCTGTAGTGCTCATTGCCGGGAAAGGACATGAACCCTATCAGGAAGTGAAGGGTGTGCGCCATCACTTTGACGACCGCGAGGAAGTCGCTGAAGCCCTTAAGGAACTTGATGCTTGATTTTGGAGAATTAACAGGTAATTTTTTCTAACTCAGTCAGAAAATGTTTTATTCAATCTTTCAGAAATATCTTGAATCGACAGATATTCCCGGACGCCATCTGATGGATTTTATTACTTTCAGAGCGGGCATTGCATTCGCGCTTGCGCTGCTGTTAGCCCTGGTGTTCGGACAGACCGTCATCCATCGCCTGCAGAAGATGCAGATAGGGGAGGATATACGCGATCTCGGGCTTGCAGGGCAGATGGAAAAGAAGGGGACTCCCACTATGGGCGGGATTATTATAATCCTCTCCATCCTTATCCCTTGCCTTCTGATTGGCAATCTGAGCAATATCTACATGAGCCTTATGCTGATAGCCACAGTGTGGATGGGCACAATAGGCTTTCTCGATGACTACCGCAAGATAAAATTCCACAATAAGGATGGACTGAAAGGGAAATATAAGGTGGCAGGTCAGGTGGGTCTCGGTCTGATTGTCGGATTGTCAATGTGGTTTTCTCCGCAGATTGTCATGAGTGAGAATGACGAGGTGATGAACCTCGATCGCCATGAGACGGAGATTGTGCACTCCCCTATCATGGAGAAAACTCCGCAGACCACAATCCCCTTCGTAAAGAATCATAATTTCAATTATGAATGGCTGACCAAATGGATGCCCTCGGAGGAAGCGGCTGAGACTGCCGGATGGATAGCGTTCGTAATCATCGTTATATTTGTCGTGACGGCGGTCAGCAATGGCGCCAACCTCACCGACGGACTTGATGGATTATGCGCCGGGACTTCGGCGATAATCGCCGTAGCGCTGCTCATAATGGCTTATTTGAGCGGCAATCTTATCTACTCGGGCTATCTGAATATCATGTATATTCCGGGGAGTGAGGAGATGGTGGTCTACGGCGCTGCCTTCGTCGGTGCTCTGGTCGGGTTCCTATGGTATAATGCCTTCCCGGCACAGGTGTTTATGGGCGACACGGGTTCGCTGATGCTCGGAGGAGTAATAGCCGTTTTTGCCATCCTGATTCGCAAGGAATTGCTGATACCCCTCCTATGCCTTATCTTCTTCATCGAAGACCTGTCGGTGATGTTGCAGGTGGCATACTTCAAGCATACGAAAAAACGCTATGGAGAGGGACGCAGAATATTCAAGATGACCCCTCTGCATCATCATTTCCAGAAGGATGCTCCCGCAGGTTCGATGGTGCTCTGGAAATATCCGCGTATTCCGATGCCCGAACCGCGCATCGTGGTCAGATTCTGGATTGTCGGCATCCTGCTCGCAGTGCTGACCTTCGTGACTCTTAAAATCAGATAATCGCGCCGGGAAGCCGGCAATTAAATTTGAATAAGCAGATAATTATGAAATCATATAAAAATTTGGTAGTATTAGGCGGGGGAGAGAGCGGCGTCGGAGCTGCTGTGCTCGGTATAGCCAAAGGGATGGAAGTCTTTGTCAGCGACTTCGGAACTATCTCAGCCAAACATAAAGATGAACTTATCCGCCGCGGAATCCCCTTCGAGGAGGGGAGACACTCGGAGGAGCGCATCATGCAGGCTGACATAGTCGTAAAGAGTCCCGGCATACCCCCTACGGCACCGATTGTAAAGCGGCTTGCCGAGAAAGGAACCCCCATAGTTTCCGAAATCGAATTTGCGGGATATTATACTGATGCCACAATGATTTGCATCACGGGCTCTAACGGAAAGACCACCACTACCCTACTGACTTATCATATCCTCCGGGATGCCGGACTCAACGTCGGACTCGCCGGTAATGTCGGCTTCAGTCTGGCGCGCCAGGTAGCTGAGGATCCGCATGATTTCTATGTCATCGAACTCTCCAGCTTCCAGCTTGAGAATATGTATGACTTCAAAGCCCACGTCGCTGTCATTCTCAATATCACCCCCGACCACCTCGACCGCTATGAGCATAAGATGGAACTTTATACTGCCGCCAAATTCCGCATCCTGCAGAATCAGACGAAAGATGACTATTTCATCTATTGGCTCAATGACCCGATAATTGCGGAGCAGATAAAGAGTGTGCAGACCGAGGCTATGCACCTCCCCTTCAGTGAATTCAAGTCCGAAGAGACGGCAGCCTGGACCGAAGATGGCATCGTCAGATTCTCCACCCCCCGTGACGTCTGGGAAATTCCCCGCGACCGCCTTTCGCTGACCGGACTCCACAACCTGTATAATTCAATGGCGGCAGGACTCTCTGCGACTGTGCTTGATATCAGGAATGAGTCTATCCGCCGGTCGCTTTCCGATTTTGAAGCTGTGGAGCATAGACTGGAATTCGTAAAGGAGGTGGACGGAGTCAGATATATCAATGACTCTAAAGCCACTAATGTCAACTCGACATGGTATGCGCTGGAGAGCATGACTACTCCGACAGTTCTTATCCTCGGGGGTAAGGATAAAGGGAATGATTATTCCGAGATTCTTCCCCTCGTAGAGGAGAAGGTGAAGGCTATCGTCTGCATGGGCGCAGATAATACGAAACTTCTGGATTACTTCTCCGGGAAAGTCCCTGAAATTCGTGACACTCACTCACTGGAAGAGGCTGTGGAGGCTTGTCGGCAATTAGCCGAACCGGGCGATACTGTGCTTCTCTCCCCTTGCTGCGCAAGCTTTGATTTATTCACCTCATACGAAGACCGCGGCTGCCGCTTTAAGGACGCTGTCAGAGCTATTAAGTAAGTAATCATAATTTATAATACACTTTATTTCTCAAATCAATAAATGAACTGATCTATCAGGATGGATAAAGAAAAAATCATAATCAAAGAGACGATCGACGGAGTGCCTGTCGAGGAGACCTCAGCGGCTTCCTCACGCAAGACCTCCGCTCCCAAATCGCGCGCTCCAAAAAGTCTGCGCAAGGCGGATCCTTTTATCTGGGGAATATATATTCTGCTGTTGATAATCTCAATCGTAGAACTCTTCAGCGCGTCATCGTCGGAAGTGACCTCCTCGAATGTCTACGACCCGCTAATTCGCCACGCCATATTCCTGGCAATAGGATTAGTGCTTGTTATTGCCCTGCAGAACACCCACTTCGGATATTTCAGCCGATTCGCGTTATTCTTCGCATTCATATCATTCGTACTCCTGGCGATATCGACCTTCTTCGGAGCTGAGATTAATGGAGCGCAACGCGCAATCAAGATCGCAGGCTTCACGATTCAGCCCCCGGAGATAGTGAAGCTGGCAGTCGTAGTCCTGCTTGCCACTATATTGGGGCGCAATCAGCGTCCCGGCGGAGTGGCGACACATGCCGTGATATATGTGGCAGTCGTAGTCATCGCGTTCGCCGGTATGTTATGGGTCAATGGTTTGACGAATACGATTCTTCTTATGGGTGTGAGCATCAGCATGTTCCTCATAGGTGGAATCCAGATGAAGAAGCTCGGAATGGTGCTTGCCGTCTACGCTGTCTGCGGCGGACTCCTCGTTGCAGTAAAGTATATGACTCCCAAATCCACTGAATTCGATCAGGCATCGGAAGGAGTGGAGATGGTGCAGGCATCCGGCGGCACGGGCAGACAGGAGACTCATATCCAGCGAATAATGCGCTTTATCCGCGGCGTAGACCCGACGGATCCAATCGACGACATGAACCGCCAGGTCGTATTCGCCAATATGGCGCAAGCCAACGGCGGACTCCTCGGACAGGGTCCGGGTAATTCGCGCGAGAACGCCCGCCTCCCCCTCGCTTTCTCCGACTATATCTACTCAATCATCATTGAAGACACCGGATTTCTCGGTGGTATTGCTCTGATGATCTTATATCTCTTTCTTTTAGGACGCGCCGGGAGAATAGCCTGGAAATGCAATCGTGCCTTCCCGGCTTTCCTGATTATGGGATGCGCCGTGCTGATTGTCTTTCAGGCTCTCGTACACATGGCAATCGTCACCGGTGTGTTCCCCGTCAGCGGGCAGCCTCTCCCCTTTATTTCCAAGGGAGGAACATCCATTATAGTCATGTCGATGGCTATCGGAATAATGCTCTCCGTCAGCCGATATGCCACAACCGATGCCGACCGCAAAGCCAATAAGGAAGAACTCGCACAACTTCCCGAGGATATGCGCGCTGCCAATATCTCCTCTATTAATCAATAATCACCCGACAATCACCCGCATCATGGCAAAGAAATATAAAATATTGATTTCCGGAGGGGGCACAGGAGGTCACATCTTCCCTGCCCTGTCGATCGCCAACGCACTGAAATCCCGACTGAATGCCGACATTCTTTTCGTCGGTGCCGACAATAGAATGGAGATGGAGCGTGTCCCGGCAGCAGGGTATCCCATTAAGGGACTCCCCGTCGCAGGATTCGACCGCAAGAATCTCCTGAAGAATATCGGAGTTCTGATCAAACTGGGGAAAAGCATTCGAATGGCGCGCAATATCATCAGAGATTTTCAACCCGATATCGCTATCGGGGTCGGAGGATATTGCTCCGGACCAACTTTGAAAGCAGCCCAGAGAAAAGGGATACCGACCCTGATTCAGGAACAGAACTCTTATGCAGGAGTAACCAACAAGCTGCTGGCGGCGAAAGCCCGGAAGATTTGCGTGGCATATCATGATATGGAACGCTTCTTCCCTGCCGATAAGATTGTACTGACCGGAAATCCTATCCGTAAGGATCTTCTCGATCATTCGATGTCGAAGGGGGAGGCTCGCCGGCGTTTCGGACTGGACCCCAACAAACCGACAGTCCTTGTCATTGGAGGAAGTCTCGGCGCTCTGACAGTCAATGAAAGTCTGGAGAAGGGGCTTCGCCGACTGGTCGATGCCGGACTCCAGGTGATATGGCAGACCGGCAAGAATTTCGGAGATCGCGCCAAAGCTGCCGCCAAGGGGCTCAAAGGGGTCGTAGTGACTCCGTTCATCTCCGATATGAGCGCAGCTTATGCAGCGGCAACTCTCGTGGCATCACGCGCCGGAGCGGGCTCTATATCCGAACTGGAGGTGCTCGGCTTACCCGTAATCCTTATCCCTTCTCCGAATGTAGCGGAAGATCATCAGACTAAGAACGCAATGGCTTTGTCCACCCGCGGCGCTGCTGTGCTCGTCAGGGACGCTGACGCAAGAGAGACTCTTGTCGATGAGATTCTGAGAGTAGCGACGGATGCCGATCTGCTGAAATCCATGAGCCGCGAAATATCGGCGCTCGCACTGCGCGACAGCGATGAAAAGATTGTAGATGAAATCGTGTCAATTCTTGAACCACAAAAATGAAATTTCCCGATAAATTATACTTTGTAGGCGCCGGCGGCATAGGCATGGCTAACCTCATCAGATATTTTCTTTCAAAGGGTGCCGAAGTGGCTGGCTACGACCGCACCTCTACCCTGCTCACTGACGCTTTGCGCTCCGAGGGGGCGGAAATCATCTTCGAAGATGATGCGAATCTTATTCCGGCGGCTTTCCGCGATCCGGAGAAGACACTCGTCGTCTATACTCCCGCTGTCGGAGCTGACAACAGAATTCTCTCTTATTTCCGCGACAACGGGTTTGAAGTCATCAAGCGTGCGCGTCTGCTGGGAATAATCACGCGTCATTCAAAGGGAATATGTGTCGCCGGCTCACACGGCAAGACCACCACGACCTCTATGATCGCCAATATAATGCGACGCTCCCCCGCCGGAGTCAACGCTTTCCTCGGCGGAATTCTGCGCAATATCGGTTCGAATCTCGTCATCTCCGAGAAATCGGAGTATTCCGTAGTAGAGGCGGATGAGTATGATCGCTCCTTCCATCAGTTCTCCCCTTTTATTGCCGTGATCACTTCCTGCGACCCCGATCATCTCGACATATATGGCGATGAGGAGCATTATCTCGAAGCTTTCAGCATCTTCACCTCCCTGATTCAGCCCGGAGGAAAACTCATCATGCACACCGGATTGAAACTGCGCCCCGATGTCAGCGAGAGCGTCGCCGTAGAGACCTATTCCGGAGGCAGCCAAGGAGACTGGCATGCCGAAGATATCACCTACGGCGAAGGGACCCTTTCATTCACTCTCTGCTGCCCTGACGGGAAGCGACTGCCGCATCTTGAACTTGGCGTCCCCGTAGAAATCAATATCGACAACGCTGTAGCCGCCGCTGCAGCCGCTCTGAGCGCCGGCGCGAGTGAAGATGATGTCAGACTCGGATTAAAAGATTTCATGGGCGCAAAACGCCGATTTGAGATATGGATGAAGGGGGAAGAGGGGACTCCAGCTCTTATTGACGACTATGCCCACAGCCCTAACGAAGTGAAGGCATCCATATCCTCTGTCAGAAAACTCTATCCCGGCAGAAAGATAAGTGTCATTTTCCAACCCCATCTCTACACCCGCACACGCGATTTCGCTCCTGAATTTGCCGAAGCTCTCTCAGCCGCTGATGAAGTGATCCTCCCTGAAATCTATCCCGCACGCGAACTCCCCATCCCCGGAGTCGACAGCAATCTGATATTAAAAGATGTAAAGTGTGAAAATAAAAGATTTTGTGAGCGAAAAGATTTGCTGAATCTCATAAAAAATAGTAATTTTGAAGTATTGATTACTTTGGGAGCAGCCGATCTGGATGTGCTCCTTCCGGAAATCAAGGAAATTCTGTCGACTCGCTGAGCAAAATGCCCGGCAGGCCGGCAATTCACGTTGTATATATGCCGAGAGGATAATTAAGTGACACACACTGCAAAAACCATATTGAAATGGACGATTCTGACCCTGCTGCTGGCATACGTAGTCGGTATGGGGATATGGGCTCGGGGCGAAGCGGAACGCAATACGTGCCGCTCCATCGTCATATCAATGGGAGAAAAAGGATTGTCGGACACGATCACAGTGCGCGGCGTGCGTCAGGAACTCATGAAATATCCCGGGCAGATTATCGGCGCGAAAGCAAATACAATCAATACTCTCGACATCCGGAATTATCTGATGCGGCTAAATAATTTTGAGGATGTAGAGTGTTATCTGTCGACCGACGGCAAGCTGCATATCCGCATCTCTCCGATGGTGCCGGAAATACGCGTCTTCGACGGCAGCAATTCTTATTATGTCAATAAGAACGGGAAACGCATCAGTTCGAATGCCGAGTTCTTCACGGATGTGCCCGTTGTCAGCGGCAATTTCTCCTCGACGCCTCCGGAGACAGTGCTCCCCGTAGTGAGATTCGTGGAGAAGGATAAGGAACTTCACGACCTTATCGGGATGTATTACGTCCAGGATGCCGACAATATCATCCTTGTGCCCAGAATCACGGGTCACGTCATCAATTTCGGCGATACAACACGCCTTGAGGAGAAACGCCGGATGATACTGACAGCCTACCGCAATATCATCCCCTACAAGGGATGGAACGAATATGACACTATCTCAGTCCGTTTCCGCGGACAGATAGTCGCCACCCGCCGCAATAAAGCTCCTCTCTATCCGATAGAGACGGTCTTCGAGGAGATTGACCCGGAAGATGCCACTTTGCCGGAAGCTAATCCTGCCGACACTGCGCGCGTTCACTCCCCTGCTCCCCAACCTAATCCTCAACCTTGAACCCTATAGCCAAAACCTTACTCCATACAATGAGCGAAGATAGATATGTAGCTGCAATTGAAATCAGCAGTTCGAAAATAATCGGTGTCGTCGGACGCGCCAACCGCAACGGTCAGGTCGACATCATCGCTGTCGAGCAGGAAAAGAGCATCGAGAGCGTGCGCTATGGTATCATCCAGAATCTGGAAGAGACCTCCATGCGCATCGCACGCATCCTTGAAAAACTCGAACGCCGTCCGAGCATCGCACCTAAAAAAATAAGCTCGGTGTTCGTCGGAATGTCCGGACGCTCTCTCAGAAGCATCCCGACGACCGTACGCCTGAATCTGCCGGAAGAGACTGAAATATCGGATGAAATTATCGCCCGACTTCGAAAAGACGCCTATTCCGTAGCAATTGATAATACGCTGGAAATTGTAGATGCCGAGCCACGCCGCTATCGCATCGGAACTCTGGAGACTCTCTCCCCTAAAGGTGTGATCGGAAATGAAATACGCGCCGATTATGATATCGTCGTGTGTCGTCCGGAACTGAAACGCAATATCCAGCGTGTGATTCAGGATAAGGTCGGAATCGGAATCAGCGGTTTTGTCGTCACTCCCCTCGCCACAGCCCACCTGATTCTGACCCAGGAGGAGAAACGCCTCGGATGTCTGCTCGTCGATATAGGCGCCGAGACCACTACTGTCTGCATCTTCCGCAATGGAGCTCTCTGCTACTTCGCGACTCTCCCCTTCGGCGGACGAAATATCACCCGTGATATCACTACCCTCAGCCTGCTTGAAGAGCGCGCGGAGGAGATTAAGATAACGTCGGGCAACGCCATAGCCCCCGAGAATCCGTCTTCGCTTAACCTTAACGGAGTTAAATTGTCGGATGTCTCGAATCTCGTCGTGGCACGCAGCGAGGAGATTGTAGCAAACATCACTGAGCAGATTCTCTACGCAGGACTCAAGGAGAAGGATCTGCCGGGAGGTGTGATATGTATCGGAGGTGGCACTAAACTTAATGGCATGACGGAGCTGCTTTCCCGTCAGCTGGGTCTGCCCGTGAAAATAGGGCGTCTCCCCTCTTATGTACATATTGAGGATATTAAGGGTCCGTCGTCGGAAATTATTGAAGTCGCAAGTGTGCTTTATGCCGGCGCGACCCACACTGATGCCCAATGTCTGGAACTTCCCCGACGCGAGGAAATGCCGGTCATAGGCTCAGCCCCGGATGACGAACAGACTCAGGGATATTCCGGCGATGAACGCCGGGAGCGCATCTCTAACCCCAATAGTTTTGCCAACAGACTCAAAAAGGGATTAACCCGTCTCTTCTCCAATCCGGAGGACGATGATGATGAATCCGGCTTATTATAATCCTTTCTCCGGCGGAAATCTCTCCCCCGCCTTAATATCAATCAGCAAATGAGCGAAAACATCAATATAGCGGAAAATTTCGACTTCCTCACTGATTCCAATCAGGATATTATCAAGGTGATCGGAGTCGGTGGTGGCGGCGGCAACGCTGTCAATTATATGTACCGCCAGAACATACCGAATGTGAACTTCGTGGTGTGTAACACGGACGAGCAGGCGCTGCGCCGCTCCCCCGTGCCACATAAACTTATTCTGGGTCCCAATATCACCAAGGGTCGCGGAGCGGGCAATCGTCCGGAAGTCGGCAGGGAGTGTGCGGAAGCGAGCATCGAGGAAATTAAAAGCCTCTTTGATGATCAGACGGAAATGGTCTTCGTCACTGCCGGCATGGGAGGCGGAACAGGCACAGGTGCCGGTCCCGTCGTGGCGCGTCTTGCCAAAGAAGCGGGAATGCTGACTATCGGTATCGTCACTATCCCCTTCCTCTTCGAGGGTGAACGCAAGATTCTGAAAGCCATAGAGGGCGCGAAAGAGATGAAGAAACATGTCGATGCCCTTCTCATAATCAATAACGAGAACCTCGTCGACCTTTATAAGGATCTGACCCTACTCAATGCTTTCGAACGCGCCGACGATACACTCGCCGACGCCGCGCGATCCATATCTGAGATTATATCAGAAAACTGCTATATCAACGTGGATTTCCAGGATGTGAAGACTATCCTGAAGGATTCAGGCACTGCAATTATCTCCACTGCTATAGGCGAAGGGGAAAATCGCATCACTAACGCCATAAATAAGGCACTTCACTCCCCGCTTCTGAAAGCTCACGATATTAAGACCTCCAAGCGTCTGCTCTTTAAGTTCGTGCACTCAAAGGATGCGAAGAATCCACTTAAGGCTGACGAAATCAATGAAATCACTCAGTTCACCAACAATCTCCCCCCGAGCATCGATGTGAAATGGGGTATCGGTGATAACCCCGAACTGGGCGATGCCGTGAAAGTCACAGTGCTTGCTTCGGGCTTTGACATGACTATCGTCGAAGAGGAGAAACGCCGCAACAATGATAGCGGTGTACTCGTTTTTGAGTCTGAAATGGATGAGCCGAAAGAGGAATCAGCTCCCTCAGTCAATGATAACTCTAAGGAAATCATGGCTGAAATGTATGGCGCTGACAAACTCGCCAAGCAGGTGCGCGATGCCGCAAAGGTGAAATATGCCGTCCTCTCCCCCGAGCAATTCGATGACCATGAGGTGATTGCCATGCTTGAACGCACTCCGACTTTCAATCGTAACCCGCGCTTTAATGTCGAATTGCGCAAACTCGCCCACGGAGAGGAGACTATCCCGCAGCGATCAAACCCCGGCACTCAACACTCCCCTCACCGTGCCGCCGGAACTCCCGGAGACCTCCCGGCAGGCAATGAATCCAATAAAATTTCTTTCTAAGATATCCCGGCAAAATATTATATAAGTAAGATGGAAAACACTTTTCCGATGGTGGCTAAGACCTTTCAGGGTCTTGAGAATGTATTGCGCGATGAGCTTATAGCTCTCGGCGCCGAGAATGTTGAGACAGGGCTGCGAATGGTGTCGTTCGAGGGTGACCTGGAGATGATGTATAAAGCGAATCTCTGCTGCCGCACAGCGCTGAGAATCCTCAAGCCTATTCTGAAATTCACTGCGTATGACCCTGATGAACTCTATGATCGCATCCGCGATATAGATTGGGAGAAATACATGTCTGCCGATTCCACTTTCGCAATTGATTCAACAGTGAACTCCGCAGGGTTTACTCACTCTAAATATGTCACTTACAGAGTTAAGGATGGAATAGTCGACCATTTTACCGACCTTTGCGGACGCCGCCCTTCAATTCGTCTTTCAGGCGCGGACGTAATCCTTAATGTCCACATCGCGGATTCCCGCGTGACAATCTCGATGGACTCCAGCGGCGAACCCCTTTCCAAGCGTGGCTATCGCGTGGAGCAGACGGAAGCTCCTATCAATGAAGTGCTCGCCGCCGGAATCATCATGATGACCGGATGGCATGGCGAGACCGATTTTGTTGATCCCATGTGCGGCTCCGGCACATTCCTCATTGAGGCTGCCCTGATTGCCGGAAATATTAATCCGGGCATCTATCGCGAACATTTTGCGTTCGAAAGATGGCAGGATTTTGATAAGGAACTGTTTGAGTCTCTCTATAATGATGATTCTGCAGAACGCGACATAACATGCCGAATCTCCGGAGGTGATATTGATCCGGAAGCCGTCGGAATAGCCAAGAAGAATGTGAAATCCGCCCGCCTGGAGCAGAATATTTCTATCGTCTGCAAGCCGATGCAGGAATGGGATGAGAATGAAAGCGATGGCGGAACTCTCATTACTAATCCTCCCTACGGCGAACGCCTGCGCCCGGACGATATGGAGACGCTCTATCGCCAGCTTGGGGAAACTCTCAAATTCCATTTCCAGGGATGGAACGCATGGATTCTCGGTTATCGTGACGAGCATTTCTCCGCTATAGGATTGAAACCCTCCGTAAAATATCCGATTCTCAACGGTGCGCTTGAGTGTTCGTTGCGCGAATATGTGCTCTTCAGCGGAAAATACAATGAATTCCGCGCTGAAGGGGGGAGTGTCTCCAATAAAGAATTCAATCGAGAAAGCAAACATCATACCCGCCGGATATCCGATGAAGAATGGGAGCGCGATGCTATCCCTGCACGCGGCGAAAGAAAAGCTGCGCGCAAATCCGACTTCAAAAAGGGCGAGTTTAAGAAAGGTGATTCCAAGAAATCCGAGTTCAAGAAAGGGGAATTCAAGAAAGGGGATTATAGAAAATCTGATTTCGGAAGGGGAGAGCGCTCTGATTTTAAGAGAGGTAAAAAAGGGGAGAGCGGTAAGAATTTCCGCTCTAAAAACTCTTCTCCCTCTAAAGAGTATAGACCTGCAATAGAAGTTTCCGATAAGGGACCGAAGATATCCGAGGATAAGACTACTTTCTCAAGTCCTGTATATATGCGCAGTCGCCGCGTTTGGAAGAAAAAGGAATGAATCGCACTATCCTTACTCCGGCAACAATTATAACGGTAGTCCTCCTGTCCATTCTTATGTGGATAGGGGGCTCTGTCGTTTCCGACTTATTCCATGACGGCAACTTCGGATTATGCTTCCCGTCTCCAAATCTGTGGGTGGCAACGGGGAGTTGGAGCTCCGCGCTCAACGCTCTTCTTATAATCCTTATATGCATAACTCTTTTTCTGACCAACAAGCGTTATAATCTTTTGAAGAGCGGATTGCCCGTCTGGGCACTTTTCGCATTGCCGATTATCTTTTCCATGCTCCCGGTCGGGGGTACGTTCACATCGATGCCGATAGTGACATGGGGCGCCCTGCTGACAATAATCCCTTTGTTCGACTCTTATAGAGCCGGCAACGCTACGCGCAACGTGTTCTTCGCTGCAACATGGATCGGCATAGGATCCATGATGGAATATGCCATGCTGATATTTTTACCGGCTCTGATAGTCGGTCTGTTCTGTATGCATATCGCACGCCTGAAAGAGTTAATCGCAGTGATTCTGGGAGTTATCACACCTTATTGGATTGCAATGGGGCTGGGATTGGTTGGTCCGGAAGATTTCCATATACCGCAGATTCAGCCGATTTTTTCGGCAGGATTGAATCCGCGTCTTTTCCCATTCTCACTTTCGTGTGGGATTCTTATGCTGACTTCTGCATTGCTGACCCTCTATAATGGGATGAAATTATATGCCGGCAATTCGCGTATCAGAAATTATAATGAGGTAATCAACCTCTTCGGATTATCGACAGTCCTCGGATTACTTATAGACACTGATAATTATCGCGCTTACTGCGGAGTGTTCGCAATATGGGCGGCATTGCAGTTCGCCAACCTCTTCACATTGTCGCAGTTCCCCCGTCAGCGTTTTGTCTATGTGATAATCCTCCTGCTTATAGCGGGGTCTGCCACATCTCAGTTCCTCTATCTCTTCGGATAACCCTATCCGCTATTTTTTCTATTAGTAAGTAATGAAAAGACTTATAATCGATGATGCAATCCCTTTTCTTGAGGGGAGACTCGAAAATGACTTCGAGTGCATATATATGCCGGGGGAGAAAATCACCCGTAATGATCTTCTCAATGCCGATGGACTCCTGGTGCGCACACGCACACGCTGCGACCGCAACCTTTTGGAGGGGACTCCGGTGAAGTTTGTGGCGACAGGCACTATCGGACTGGATCATATTGACACTCATTACTGCGACTCGGCTGGTATCCGCTGGCAGAATGCTCCGGGATGCAACGCGCCGGCTGTAGCCCAATATGTGTGGCGCGCACTACTCGAACTCGGTTTTGACCCTAAGAGGATGACGTTGGGTGTAGTGGGCAAAGGGAATGTCGGGAGTGTTGTCGTCGACTGGGGACGCCGACTGGGGGCGAAAGTCATCGTCTGCGACCCTCCGAGAGCGGAACGCGGCTTGAAGGATGAGGATTATATCCCCTTGCAGCAGCTTATGAGCGAGGCGGATGCCGTCAGTTTCCATACCCCCCTGATTAAATCTGCCGGACTCGACCCGTTCGGCTATTTTATGCAACCCACGCTTCATCTCGCCGATGAAGCAGCCCTGAAATGCCTGCGTCCAGGCGCCATTCTCGTAAATGCAGCCAGAGGGGGAGTCGTGGATGAAGTTGCCTTGGGGAAAATTCGGGATGAGAAAGGATTGAAGACGGCGATTGACACCTGGGAGAGTGAACCCCGCCTTAATCCCGCACATCTGCCTTTTGCGGACATTGCGACATTCCATATCGCCGGCTATTCGCGTCAAGGGAAGGAGCGGGCGACGTATGCTATCCTTGCGGGGCTCGAAAAGCATTTTGGGATAGTTCTCCCCAAAGACAATCTTGAAGCGCCCTATAAGGCATCTGAAAACCTCTCGGAGGCATCTATCATAGCATCTTACGATATTAAGGCGGATGATAGTCTGATGAGAAAGGAATATCCGGACTTTGAGCGTCTCCGCAACACGTATCCACTCCGGGAAGAGACTGAATCCATAGGCAAGCGACACTGAACTCATGGCAAAAAATACGAAATATTATGTGGTCTGGAACGGCAGGAATACGGGCGTCTACGATAACTGGGACGACTGCCTCGAACAGGTGAAGAATTACCCGAACCCTCTCTATAAGGCTTTCCCAAGTCCGGAAGCTGCCGCGCGGGCATACCGAGAGGGGGTTGCTAAGGAGGATAGAAATGATTTGTCGGGGCTGCTCAACGGTGTGGCACATCATCGTGAGGCTACTCATGGCGTGAGGGATTATTTTGACAATCCTGAAGTGGATCTGAAGGCATGGGCTGTAGATGCCGCATGTTCCGGAAATCCGGGTCCGGTAGAATATCGCGGTGTGGAATTGATGACCGGGAAGGAGTTATTTCGTATCGGACCTCTGGAGGACGGCACCAATAATCTCGGCGAGTTCCTTGCCATAGTCCATGCCTTGGCGCTGATGGATAAGATGGGGGAGACGCATCCTATCTATTCCGACTCCGTCAGCGGGATGGCGTGGGTGCGTAATCGCTGCATAAAGACCACCCTTCAGCGCACACCTCGCAACGAAAAACTCTTTAATATGCTGGAGCGGGCAATGAATTGGCTGAACACTCATTCTTATTCCGCAAGGATTATGAAGTGGGACACTCCCCGCTGGGGTGAGATCCCTGCCGATTTCGGAAGAAAAGGGGGAGGAAAGGGGATTTAGATTTAGGTTGTAGGTTGTAGGTTATAGGTATTAGGTTTTGGGAAGTGAGAATTGAGATGACTGATGATATTCTTAAACGGACCGGGGCTATTGCTTTCGGAGCAGCGGAGGCGGGGCCGCTGAATTATGACGTACATGGAGTGAAGTTGCAACGCTGGCTCGATGCGCATCATAATGCCGGGATGGAGTATATGACCCGTTATGCCGAGCTTCGTCTTAATCCCGATTTGCTTCTGGAGAATACGAGGACAGTCATTTCTTTTGCGTTTAATTACACCCCCTCCACGCGCCGTGCCCCCTCGCTCCCTCAGATCGCTTCTTTCGCCTTTGGCGACGATTACCATGACGTTATACGCCGAAGACTCTCCGAAGCCGCAGATGAGCTTAAAAATGCGTTAGGAGGGGAGTGGAGAATATGTGTCGATTCGGCACCGATCTTTGAACGCGCATGGGCTGAGATTTGCGGAGTAGGGAGGAGATGTGATAATGGCTTGATTGCCGTAAGAGGGGCAGGCACACGAGTGCTCCTTGCGGAAATGCTGACGACTCTAAGTATTGATGAATTGGGTTTATGTTCGCGGGGTGAGTCAGATGTAGCCCCCTACACTTACCATAGCGTTGAAATAGCGACCGGCAGGGGGGGAGACCGGTGTCTTCATTGCGGACGTTGCCTGAAGGCGTGTCCTGCGGGGGCATTGCAGGAGGATTCCACAGTCGATGCGCGGAAATGCCTTAGCTATCTATCGATAGAACATAAGGGAGAACTGCCGGAATGGACTGAGGATGTGGCGTTCCCTCTGTTTGGCTGCGATATATGCCAGAATGTCTGTCCGCTGAATGACCCGGACCGCTACCCCATCTTTGCCACTCAACAGCCTGAATTCGCTCCGCGCGAAGGTATCCTGACCCTCACCGCGCAGGAAGTCCTGAATATGACCCAACCCGAATTCTCCGCACGCTTCAAGAACTCCCCCGTCAAGCGCTCCAAATTAGCCGGACTCCGCCGCAACGCAGCCACCGCCCTGAAGACTGAGGGTTGAGAGCGAAGTCAATGAGTGATTTCGTCTATTAAGTGAGTAATGAAAATTAATGTATATATAAAACTTAAAGATTTTTGAGATAATTTCCATGCGGAAGAAAGGAAGATACTTAAGTATTTGACTGACTGACAATTGGAAATTAGCCAAAAAGATTAAGTTTTATTACACAAGATATTCCATTCCTACTTGCTTTATAATATCGCTTAATTTTCCTTACTTACTTATAATTCCAATGAATTTTCTTTCAAGAGGAAATCGTATATGCTTATTAGGGTGATTCCTGACTCATTATGCAAGACCGGGGTATATTCTCCGAGAATAATGATTTTCTTGAATGAATCATCAATGTTTCGTAATGACGCTTCTTCCTGTTTGATTTTATCCTCGTCAATCATGCGGTATGCTGATTGGATATAGTAGCGCCGACTACCTTGATTGCAGACAAAATCCACTTCGAGATAATTGCGAACGACATCTCCGTTATCATCGCGATTTTGTTTAGCCACTACACCGACGTCTACACTGAAGCCACGTGCTATCAGTTCATTGTATATGACGTTTTCGAGTAGGTGTGTATATTCAACTTGACGGAAGTTCAGACGCATATTCCTAAGGCCACAATCCGTAAAGTAATATTTGTATGGACTTTCGATATAGCGCCTGCCTTTGATATCATATCTGCTCGCTTTTTCGGTGAGGAACGAGTCACATATGTATTCAAGATAATTCGCTATGGTATTTCGGCTGACCTTTTCATGCTTTACACTTACAAAGGTATTCGCAAGTTTGGTTGCGTTTGTCAAACCTCCAATTGATGAAGCAAGGATATCGAGCAACTCATCGAGAACCTCGGTGTTGCGTATTTTATAACGAGCTACGATATCACTGACATAGGTGTTTTCAAATAGTGCTTTAAGAAGCTCAACCTTTTCTTCGTGCGAGTCTTTAAGAACTACTTGTGGAAGTCCACCATAAATCATATAATCTCTTAAAGCATCGGCGTTATCTTTCTTGACAACCGTGGTGAATTCCTTAAACGTCAGAGGATGCAGCCTTACTTCTTCACCTCGACCGGCAAATTGAGTGCGTACCTGCTTGGAAAGGAATTTTGCATTACTCCCCGTAACGTACACATCCGCATTAGGCATATTTAAATAGCTGTTCAGTACGTCCTCAAATTCAGGAACCAGCTGAATTTCATCGACCATTACATAATGCATTTGGTCATCGGTCAGTTTTGAGTCGATGAAAGCAAGCAGTGCATCGGGATCGCGCAGCGCTTTGTTTCGTCTATCTTCAAGATTAATATTGATGATGTGTGAATCATCAACACCCCGGCTCCTTAACCAATTGGCATAAATAGTTGACAACAGGAAAGACTTGCCGCAACGTCGAATACCGGTCACAATCTTTATCTTTCCGTTGTGCCGTTTCGCAATCAGCTTTTTGAGATAAGAATCACGCTCAATTATCATCATACTAAAAAAATATGCTACATGTAACACTTATTTTCAGTACAAAGATAGCGTTTATACCTGAAACAATCAAAATATACATAGAAAAAGTGAGATCAGGGTAATCCATCTGATATCTCGGTCATTATTCTTAAAATTGTAAGAAATAAGGTTCGCGCGGAATCGGCAAGGGGCTTCTCCGCTTAAGCCTTCATTCGCCGAATTGGCGGAAATTTCGCGGAATTTTTTTATAAATTTTTATTCTCCACTATTTTTTTAGCAGACAGTACTGACAGTAATGTTATGGAATAGTGTAAGAGTTCCGGAATTGAACAATTGTGTTAAATTCTGTGTTTGAATGATAGCAAATACATTCAACCATTAAAGAGACAAAATTATGAATACAGAAAAATTATATCTTGTAAGTTTCGGTGACTCAAAGAAATATATACTCAGAGATACATCTTCAGGGAAAGATTCAAAATTAGCGACTATTGAATCTGAATTGAATTCTTTCCTTAAGGAGAAGTTTCCTAACGCATCATTCACTTATTTCACTTCTCCCCATGTTTCAGATATTGAAAATGCCGCGGATTATCAGGGCTATCCCGAATTGGACTCAGCTGCGTTGGAGTCAATCAAAAAGGTTCTGACCAGAGAAGTAGAGAACATGGAAGAGCAATCGAAGCTCGACCTTAACGCGCCCTACTCAAACGTAAATCCGGCAGCTGCCGACATCTCCAACATACTCTGATACACTCTCATACGGCATCTAACCCACTCCCTCCCTCACAACCCGCGGAGCGGGTTGCCTAACCGGGAACCTCAACGCAACCTTGTACTCAACACTGATACAGCAGTGAGGCAACCCGCTCCGCAGGTTGGTTGATAGTATATCAGGTTACAATCCGCGGGTTTCAGCCCTACGGGCTTCAGCCCGCGGTTTAGGGTGAGGCAACCCGCTCCGCGGGTTGTTCCACGCCCCTTTCATAGGGGGGGGGTATGACGGGGTGTATTCTGCTCCACTCGCCTTGCTCGGGAGGAGGTGAGGGAGACGTTTTAGAGCGGCAGAAACCGATAGATGATAGTGCGGCGATAGGGATTTGCCGGATCTACGCTTTGGGAGGGGAACTCAGGATGATTCGGGGCATCCGGAAAACCTTGTGCCTCTATGGCAATCCCTTCATAATCCTGATAGGATCTGCCGCTTCTGTTCAGGGGGGAACCCGCCAGCCAATTGCCGCTGTATAGCTGCACGCCGGGCTGATCCGTATCGATATGCAATTCCCTGCCGCTTTCAGGCGAACGCATCACTACCGCATCGCGAATCATTTCCTCCTTGCCATCTGCCTGTCCGCCATCAAGCACCCAGCAATTATCATAACCTTTCCCATATTTCAGCGCCGGAAAATCCTCTTCAAGTTCCTGACCTACAGCCTTGAACTCAGTGAAATCCATCGGCGTATCCTTTACCTCCGCGTATTCTCCGGTCGGCGCGAGTGTGGAATCAGTCGGGAGCCAACGCGAAGCCTTCATCTTCACTTCATGATGAAGAGCATTGCCGGAATCCGCTCCATCCAGATTCCAATAGGCATGATTAGTAAGATTCACAACAGTCGGTGCATCCGCAACCGCCTCAAAAGAGATAGAGAGCTCATTATCATCACTCCAGCGATATTCTACCGCTACTTTTAATTCAGCCGGATAATTCTCATCGCCGTCAGGGGAGAGATAGCTGAACCGCACACCGTTCGACAGCAATTCCACATCCCAAATCTTATTCTGAAACCCCTCCGGACCGCCATGCAGATGATGCGGACCACAATTGACTGCCAACTGATAATCCTGCCCGTCGACCCTCAGCTTACCCTCGCAAATGCGATTGGCATATCGCCCTGCCGTCTTCCCCATTGTCGGAGCATCATGAAGATAATCCTTGGCATCAGCGTATGCCAGACAGATATTCTCTATCTTCCCCGACTTATCAGGAACTTGCACTCCGACTATACCCGCACCCAGCGAGGAGAGCAGGACACTCCTGCCGCGTGAGTTCGTAACTCTGATATATGTAATCTCTCCTGCCTCGGAGGGATATTTCTCTGCTTCTATTGTAGCCATTGTTATTGATTAAGGATAACAAATTAAATAATTGCTCCGGCGGATAATCTGCGGACGCACGAGCCGTGCGTCCCTACAAGTTGCCGATGTCTATGAAGAATATGTATCTACGGATTTACAGACTCACGCATTCTCCATGTAGGAATCCTTGAATCCGAGGAAGTATAACACTCCGTCAATCCCTATTGTCGATATGCTCTGCGATGCTTCGGCTTTAACCTTCGGTTTTGCATGGAAGGCGATTCCAAGCCCGGCTGTGGAGAGCATCGGGAGATCATTCGCCCCGTCTCCGACAGCTATCGTCTGAGCGATATCGATATTCTCTACCTGGGCTATAAGACGCAAAAGCTCTTTCTTTCGCTGTCCGTCGACTATATCTCCGACATACCGACCGGTCAGCTTCCCATCTTCTCCGACCTCCAGCTCGTTCGCATAGACATAATCGAACCCGAAACGCTGCTTGAGATATTCTCCGAAATATGTGAAGCCACCCGAGAGGATAGCGGTCTTATATCCGGAGCGTTTCAGCACCTTCATCAATCGCTCTACACCCTCCGTAATCGGGAGGTTCTCGGCAATATCTTTCATCACGCTGATGTCAAGCCCCTTCAGCAATTCAACTCTGCGGCGGAAACTTTCGCGAAAGTCTATCTCTCCGCGCATTGCTGATTCTGTGATAGCCCTGACCTCCTCTCCGACACCTGCCCTGTCTGCCAGCTCATCAATCACTTCCGTGCGAATCAATGTCGAATCCATATCAAAGCAGATAAGGCGTCGGCTTCTGCGATACATATTATCCTCCTGAATGGAGATATCGAAATTCAATTCATTTGCGAGACGCATGAAGTCTGCCTGCATACCCTCCTTATCCTGAGGAGTGCCACGGACCGACATTTCTATACACCCCTTCGCCATAGGGCGCTCCGATTCATTCAGCGGCATTCTACCTGTAAGGCGCAGAATTGTCTCTATATTCAGTCCTTGCGCTGTGATTATTTTGGAGACTTCCGAAATCTGGCGTGCTGTAATCTCTCTGCCGAGAATTGTGACAATGTAGCGACCTTTACCCTGTCGGCTGACCCAGTCATTATAGGCTTCTTCGCTGACGATATCGAAGTTCACCTGAATCTGCAGGTCGCGGGTTTTAAACAGTAGTTCCTTGAGGATATTGCCCGATTTGGTGTCATCCGTCTTAATAAGTATGCCCATAGCGAGCGTATGATGAATGTCCGCCTGTCCGATATCAAGGATTTTGGCATCATAGCGGGCGAGAATATCTGTCAGTTCCGCCGTGATTCCACTTCGGTCCGGTCCGGAAATATTCAATAGTATCAGTTCAGTCTTCATAGCGTAAACAGCTTTTAGATGAGGATTTCGCAAGGTTTCAGATCATCTCCTGCTCCCTCCTCCAAAATTAGCAATAAAACCCCAATCCGCCAAATTCGCGCCCGCCTCCACTCAATTACCCCCTTATTTTTTAAGTACCCGAATCCTTCAGATTTGCAATTCGCGAATTGCAAATCTATTAAGAATATATGAAATTATACAAATCATTTACCCTTTTATTTCTTACACACGTCGGGAAATAGAACAGGAATTTGAGAAATATACTTTTTTGCCTATATTTGTGAAATATTTTTCGACAGGATGGGAGTTTTCGCGGAAACATGCGTCCTCGTAAAGGAGAGGGGGAGGACTCTTTGGTAATCCGGATATGAATAGATTTGATTTTGACAAAAATTATCGGTTGATATATATGCCTTTAGGTATGTATGCTCTGCGTATTGTCGGAAATGCGGAGGATGCTGATGATATTGTCCAGAATGCGTTTATAAAAGCGTGGCAGCAGATCTGCTCCGGAAAGGATATAGAGAACTTCAAAAGTTTTATGTATAGAGTAGTCAGAAATGACTGCATCTCCTTCCTCCGCAATCAAAAACCGGCAGCCGACCTTGACAATATCCCTGAAGTGGATGAGGAGGTTGTAGACACATCGGAGCGCGATGCCCGAATCTGGCGTGCTATCGACGATCTGCCCGAAAAATGCCGACGCGTATTCCTGCTCAGCAAGCGCGACGGACTCTCAAATCAAGAAATTGCCGAGGAGATGGGAATCTCCGTCAAGACCGTCACCAATCAAATGACCAAAGCTTTCCGCCGCCTGCGCGACGCCCTCTCTTCCGGCAAAGGTTCTTACCGCGCCGACGTCTTCTTCCTACCCTTCCTATAATACCCTGAGGTTTACTTACCATCAACCCTTACGATTTCAGGAGCGCCGAGCTGAACAATTCTTCCCCTCGGTTTGTAATTATGTATATAATTATCCACCCGCCGTAACGGCATGATAAGTAAGTAATGAAAATTAATGTGTATATAAAACTTAAAGATTTTTGAGATAATTTCCATGCGGAAGAAAGGAAGATACGATAGTATCTGACTGACTGACAATTGGAAATTAGCCAA
>JAAVBC010000028.1 GCA_014803765.1 Bacteroides sp.
ATTATTATAATAATAAAAGGATTAAATCTCGGTTAAATGGGAAGAGTCCGGTGCAATACCGAACTCTTGTAATAACTGGTTAATGTTTAATCCGTCCAACTTTTGGGGGTCACTTCAGGACTCGTGCGTCCCTACATTTGCGGGGAAAGAACATAGTTAAGGGGCTGCGCCGTAAACTTTATTTACGACACAGCCCCGGCTCTTTATCGGGTGCTACCGCGATTAGAAGATGATTTTGGCAGTGCGGGTTGCGTGGTTGTCGTGGGAGTCTTTGGCTATGAGTTTTGCGACGTAGACCCCGGAGGGGAGATCAAGGGCAATCTGTGAGGCTGTGCCTGTCGCACTCAGTTGGGTGTATTCCGATATCAATGCGCCGGTAGAGGAGTAAATCTCAATTCGGAGATCATCCGCTTCCTGAGGAGCGCAATAGGTAAGATAGCCGGCGCCGTAGCTGAGAGTCATCAAGCCGAAAGCAGCCGGAGCATCAATACTTGTAGGTATGCTCGGAGCACCCATAGACAGCCACATGGGTTCGGATGTCGATACATTCGGGATGCGAACGTACATTTTGCCATTCACTACATCATGATAGAATCCGGGATCGGAAGCATTTTTAAGTTCATCTATGCTCTCTTTGGAAGAGATTGCGGATGCGTTGCCTTCGTAATCATCAGCTGCCTTACCTTCGACACGTCGGCTTTGCGCACGCCCCTTGTCCAGACCGAGGATTCTTATCTGACCCTCCTGCAAAGGATCGTTGAGCGCACTATTGACCTTGAAATTATGTATTCGGAAAAGGAAATCCTGAGTCTCGGGCATACCCTCAAATCCATCACCTTCACGAACGACATCAATTACAAATGATGTCGGGCTATTAGTATGGCTATTGATAGCGTGAGAATAGAAATGCGTCAGAAGGTATTTGCCGGAAGAGAGGGGATCAACAGTGGTGTGATCGTCATCATAGAAATAACCAGCCACTTCCTCATCCGTGTCGGGAGCAAAGAAGTCTACAATCAGCTCATGGCGATTTATCTCAGCAGTAGAGGTGAATGTATCCTGAGCGTATCGGGTTACGAAAGACCCCTTGCGCATAAAGTGAGGGAGGATATTGGTCGGTGCATGATAAGTGATATGCTGATGGCTGCCATAGACAGTCTTCATGTCGTTCATGTCGAGCCACTCACCTTCGGGGAAAGTGATAGACTTGAATGAAGAGTCATCGAGCACAGGGGCGACAAAGATATCCGGACCCCAAAGATAAGACCCGATTTCATTAGCCAGAGTTGCTTTATTCTCATCCGCGTAGTTGGCAGGACGAGCGATCGGAGTGCCAAAAGCAGTGTAAAGGAAAGACTGCGTATAGGTGTAGGGAAGATAAGCGTAGCGCAGATTGATAGCGTTGCGAACATCATCACGAACATTGTCGTAGCAACTTTGCCAAACTTCCGGACACTCCGAAGAGTGAGTACGCATTGAAGGATAGAAAACACCGAGCTGCACCCAGCGGCGATAGAGGTTGGCATTCGCTCCCTGACTGGTAAATCCGCCTATGTCAGAACCGAGATAGCTTACGCCTGACATAGCCGCACTGACGAGAGCGGGCACCTGCGCCATAAGACCCTCCCAAGAGCGAGCGATGTCGCCTGTCCAGGGGAAAGCATTGTAGCGCTGCATTCCGGAAGTTCCTGCACGGGGCATTGTAATGAATCGGGTGTCGGGAGTCTGCTCTTTAACAGCATCAAATGCAAGCTGATTCCATATCAGTCCATATTCATTCTGGATCTGTTCGACAGTGCTTCCATCAGAATAGCGGGAGTCGCTGTCATGTTTTTCCGGTTCGCCGAGATCGAGCCACCAGCTTTCGATACCCTCCGCTGTGCGCTTCTTATAAAGATCCTTAAACCAATCTACCGCGCCTTGATTTGTGATATCGAGCAGTCCCACGTGTTCGCTCTGGAGCCATTCCATATAATTAACATGATCATCGGCAAGATATCCATTGTTTTTAAGGAAATCATAGTTTCCGCTTCTTGATGTAAAGTATGGTTCGGTGATGGCAATAGTGTGCACATTCTGTTTGCGGAAATTAGCCATCATCTCCTCCGGATTAGGGTAGGCAGATCTTTCCCAATCGATTTTGCCCATTCCGCAGGTACCTTCTCCAACCTGACCGGTCTGCCAATGAATATCAAAGACAATACCGTCGACAGGAATATTTACAGCCTTGGTCTTGGCGATTGTCTCCTCAGCTTCAGTGCGAGTTTGGAAGCTGAACTTGGATGTGATATATCCGAGTGCCCAGTAGGGGGGAAGCTCTTGTTTGCCTGTGAGTTCGGTGTAATTCTCAACAACACTTACCATATCTCCTCCGCCGACAAAGTAGTAAGCGATCGGATTGCGGCTTGAGCTGGTATAGGTAGTGCCGAGTCTGGAAGGATATATTGTCGCTCTAAGTGTATGATCATCGAAATATACGCCATATCCTTCAGTAGATACATAGAAAGGGATGCCGATGTTGCGGCTCAGTCTGCTCCCCTGAGACCAGCCTCCATCCTGATTATTTTCCATCACCATTCCGAATCCCTCCCAGTTAGTAAGGTTGCCGTTGTAGCCTCCGCCATAGAATCCGCTATCATTCATTCCGGCGAAGCTTACGCCTACTTCGCCGTATTGGTTGGAAAGAGATGAGTTTTCTTTAAGGGCAGGGACGGAAACGCCATGATTGTAGAAGGAGAGAAGTGATGTAGCTTTCTCGACAGCTACCTTTACTCCATTCGGTATTTCGAAATAAAGATAATCCGAATCCTCGGAAGAATTGAATGACACCGATTCTACTTGATATTTAGCTTTCAGCTCATCATCAATGACAGAGACGGAGGGACGCTCATTAGCTTCAGGATTATTTGAGGGGAGAGTAAATACCTTCACTACATTTTTGCTCCAAGGGGTAAGATATAGCTTGCCGTTTTCGGAAGTGACTACAGCCTGATTGTCAGAAATTTCCCAATCTTGAACATTCCCGAGTGGCTCGCTGACAGGAGCAGCGACGCGCAAAGGGATATAAAGGTCTTCTTCATGCTGTTTGATGTCCCCATGGTCTCTGAAAATCACAGCAAGACGATCATAAGATATTCCGCTATCGACGCCAAAACGATCCTCTATCGAGGGTGTCATCTCGAAGTAATATACTCCGTCATGGCTTTCATCTTTTGTCATTTTGAAAGGATTGTCCCATGAAGGTGCTCCTACCCACTTGCTATTTTCTTCACCTACTGCAATCAGACCGGCATAAAGGTAGATATCATCCACCCCTTTGAGTTTACTGTTAGGATCATAATACTTATTGAAGTATAGCGTAGCCTTCTGATGCGCCGTCGGATATTCAGGTTCGAGCCAATACTCCTTTTCAGGCAGTGTATCAGAGGGATCGTAGTCATCCTTCGGACCCTTATCGCCGCTAATAGTGTAGATGTGTCCGCTTATGACCGGGAAACGCGACGTCATATTATTCTTTGAGCTGCCGTCGAGGGTATAAAAACGGCAGTAGAGCGTATAATTCTCCGGTTGCGTGAATTCCACGTCGTAAATTGAACTATTGAGGAAAGAACTCAGGGGATAATCTACCAAAAGATTATTGGAACCGCTGATCTCTACATAGACGTTATTCCAAGAATCCGTATTGTGGAAATAAAGAAGATATTCCATATCATTTCCCGGCTCGACGGGGGGAATAACCTCCTCTTCATATTCCTCCCAGATATTTCCATTATAATGATAAATCATGGATTTGCCGTGGACTTCAAGACTTGCAGCTCCTTCCGCAGGGTAACGATGCTGTCCATTGTCGCGGCTTGAGAAAATTACGTAGCAATTTCCGTTATATCTGTTTGAAATTTCATATTTCCAGAGTCCGGTGGAGGCATCGACACACTCCATCGCAACTCCGGGCCAGCCGTAATTTTGATCCGAGGCACCCTCAAAATAGACATAAGCGTACATGTTTGTCCAATCTGCAGGCACATCGCAATAGACATAGAGCGAACCGGAAGGGTCTACAGGATCCGGATCTGTGTTGCCGCCTCCGCCAAGGTATTCACTCGGAGTTTTGCCGGAGCAACCGGAGCGAGTATAGACTTTCCCATCCTGAATGTCAAAGCAATCCGGAGTCTTTGTGAGATTGCCGTCGCCTCCCGCATTAAAGAGTATGCCGACAGTGCCTTCGGGGACATCATATTCCCAGATATTCTGATATTGAGACATGGACATGGCTACTCCGGGCCAAGTTGATTGACTGGAACCCCAATAATGAATATGGGGAGTCTCCCAATTCTCTTGGGAATTGTCGAAATAGATTTTTAAGGCTGAAGCCTGAACTCCGGAGCATAGAATCAGGCACAGCATAGTTAGAATTTTAGTTAAGCGCATTGGTATAGATATCTATAAATCTGTTATTTATTCTGATATTTTGATTTCTTGCGAAGTGCAAAAAATAATAGGATGCAGATCAGAAGGTCAGCGAGTACGGCAACTATAAGAGAGATAGTCCGTCCGGAATTTATGAAATCCGGACCGAAGAAAATGGCAAATGTCATTCCATACAGGAACAAAAGCAAAGGAAGCCAAATATAGCGATATTTTCTCATTATGCCTCCTTCTCGGGGGTGGGATGCTGAGGCTCTTCCACCTCTTGATAATATTGCGATTGTTCGGGATTGAAATTCCCCGCGACGAGATAATCGTAGATTCGTATGCAACTGAGTGCATCCAAAGCTGCATAGCTTTGCTGCGACGGGGTTAAGGATGATGCTTCCCAATTAGTCAGACGCTGACCCTTGGAAATTCTCTGTCCGAAGAGAATGGCATAGATGCGCGAGAGAGAATTGTCGGCTATCATATAGTCTTTCACAAAGGGCTGCAGATCGATGAATCCTTGAGGCTCAAATGTAAAGATACGTCGAAGATTATGGAAGTCATCATGAAGAGATACGCCTATTTTCAGCTTTGAATCATCTTCCAATATCTTCTTGATTCCTTCGGGAAGTCCGATCTTATTCAGTCGGATAAGGAAGCAATCCGTGTGGGTCGACAATTGCATAAGGGCGACTTGATAAGTCTGCCCTTTTTTGAAACTCGGGCGAGTCTCTGTATCAAATCCGATTATACTCGCTCGGCTCAGTAAATCTACGGCTTCACTAATTTTCTCTTCGCTATCAACAAGGTGAATTTTACCCTCATATTGGGCTGCCGGCAGAGCGGCAAGATCAGCTTTTGATATTGAGACTATATGTTTCTTTTGTTTTTTAGATGACATTTCAGATGTAGGTTGCCTTTCCGGCAGAATTGTTGCCGGGAAAATACTCATTGCAAATTTAACAAAAAAATGTCGGAATATTGCTAAAATTTGTAATTTTTTGGCTAATAACACATTCTATCATGTGACTGATGAGTCAGAACTCCTCTTATCAGTGGAGATTTCGTGGTTAAGTAAGTAATGAAAATTAATGTGTATATAAAACTTAAAGATTTTTGAGATAATTTCCATGCGGAAGAAAGGAAGATACGTTAGTATCTGACTGACTGACAATTGGAAATTAACCAAAAAGATTAAGTTTTATTACACAAGATATTTTTTTATAGATTACTTTCATAATATCGTTTAATTTTCATTACTTACTTAAATCTTTTCCGGCATCCTCATCCATCGGGCGGAAGGATAGTTGCGGCTGACCCATTTCTCCATGAACTCAGCAGCATCTTTAGAAATAATCGGGTCTTTGTCAAAGTGCGGGTTATAGATTACTGCATAAATCTCAATTCCTCTTCGATCAAGCGCCTCTAAAGTCAGCAGAGTGTCGGATATGGAGCCGAGTTTGCCGTTCGTGACCACTACTGCCGGGAGTCCTCTCTGTTCGATATAGTCGATTGTGAGATATGTATCTGTCAGAGGCACCATTACTCCTCCGGCTCCTTCAATCAGTACGAAGTCATAGCGGTTGGCGAGTTGAGAAGTGGCAGTGTCTATGGCATTGAAGTCTATCTCCCGGTTGTCGATTTTTGATGCGAGATGGGGAGAAGCGGGGTAAGAGAAGATGACAGGAGCAGTGATATGCAGCACATCTTCTGTCTGCATGGGAATATTCATTATTTTTCGGTGAAGCTCAATATCTTCACTTACATCCTGATTGCCTGTCTGGATAAATTTTTGAGTAATTACGGAGTTCCCTTCATGGCGGAGTGTGTTGGCAAGCCAGCCGGTAGCCCATGATTTGCCGATGTCGGTGCCTATACCTGTGATAAATAATGCCTTTCCCATTTTTGTTTAATAATAAATAAAGAGGAGGGGGATGTGGCAGTTGAACCCTGCCTGTTCCCCCTCCTTTATGTCTGAAATTTTTATCTTGTATTGATTTGTGATAATGAGATTACCATGCGAACATCGGATAATCATTCATCATCTCATTGACTTCCTGACGAACCTCCTTGATCACCTCTTCATTGTCAGCGTTGGAGAGAACGCGATCGATCAAATCTGCAATCTTGATCATTTCTTCTTCCTTAGCCCCTCTGGTGGTGATGGCTGCTGTTCCGAAGCGAAGACCTGAGGTCAGGAACGGAGAGCGGCTGTCGTAGGGCACCATGTTCTTGTTGGCAGTGATATCAGCCTCAACAAGTACGCGCTCAGCCTTCTTGCCCGACATTTCGGGGAATTTCGGACGAAGGTCGACAAGCATGCTGTGGTTGTCAGTGCCATCGGATATAATTTTATAACCTCTTTCCATCAGAGCAGTTGCAAGTGCGGAAGCATTCTTTTTGACCTGAATAGCATAATCTTTCCATTCGGGTTGGAGAGCTTCGCCGAAGGCTACGGCTTTAGCTGCAATTACATGCTCGAGCGGACCGCCCTGAACGCCGGGGAATACGGCTGAATCGAGAAGGGCAGACATCTTTTTGATTTCACCTTTGGGTGTTTTCTTGCCCCATGGATTGTCGAAATCCTTACCCATGAGAATCAGACCGCCACGCGGACCGCGCAGAGTCTTATGAGTAGTCGTAGTGACGATGTGGGCGTGCTTCACAGGGTTTTCAAGCAGGCCCGCTGCAATCAGTCCGGCGGGATGTGCCATATCGACCATAAATATTGCCCCGATTTCGTCAGCAAGTTTGCGGATACGGGCATAATCCCATTCGCGGCTGTAGGCAGATGCACCTGCTATAATGAGTTTCGGACGCTCGGCACGTGCCTTTTCCTCCATCTCCTCATAGTTTACACGTCCTGACTCTGCCTCAACTGTATAGGAGATCGGACGGAACATCAAGCCGGAGAAGTTGACGGGACTGCCGTGGCTGAGATGACCGCCATGGCTGAGATCCATACCCATGAAAGTGTCGCCGGGTTCAAGGCAAGCCATAAATACAGCCATGTTGGCTTGAGCACCGCTGTGGGGCTGCACATTTGCCCACTCTGCATCAAATAGTTTCTTAGCGCGTTCAATAGCGAGGTTCTCTGCTTCATCAACAACCTGGCATCCGCCATAATAGCGCTTTGCAGGATAGCCTTCGGCGTATTTATTGGTCAGGCATGAACCCATCGCGCGCATAACCTCGTCGCTTACGAAATTTTCACTGGCGATAAGCTCGATTCCGCGGCGCTGGCGGAGATGTTCGCGATCGATAATGTCGAAAATCTGATTGTCTCTTTGCATGTTTTCGGATGTTAGATTTAAGTTTCTAATTATGTTGTAAAGATAATTAAAAAATTTAGTTGTAAGAACAAAACTTAAATAAAAAGTGATCCGGATTTCTTACACCCCTTCTTGTACCTATATAAACCAACTCCCGGAATTACACATTTTGATAGTGCAATTCCGGGAGCATTATAAGATTTCTTTATTATTCCGGACTCAACAAGGGTTGAGGGAGGAACGCATATTATCAGAGGGAATTTACGAATTTCTGATAATCCGCATTGTTGGGATCATATTTCAGATAGCCGTTGAAGTAGCGTTTTGCAGTTGCGTTATCCTTCTTGTCAAGATAGCTGTTGCCAACGGAGTTATACATGTTCTTGGCATCGGAAGCGTAGCGGCTTGTGTCGCCGTCCATTGCTTCGAGTTTGTCGATAGCCTGAATGTAATAGTTGATGCCCTCATCGTTCTTGCCTTGCTGAAGCGCAACATCGCCTTTGATCTTCAGCGGACGATACATTGCGGGATAAGCTTCAGCTGCCTTATCGGTGTAAACGCCTGCCTCGTCAAAGAATTTTGTTGAAGCTGCCGGATCTGATTCCTTAAGCTGCACACCTGCATAATAAGCGAAGACGGCTGCCTGAATCATATCGTTATATCCGGGATCCTTAGTGTTTTCAAGATAACCGGCATAAGCTTTCGATGCGCCGGGCATATCATTGCGGTCGACATCAAGCATTGCGAGCTGCTTATAGAATGAGGCGTTGGTCGGCATGTTCTTGATGCCATCTTCAAGCACTGCGGCTGCCTTTGCGAGCTGCGCTTCTTTAGCAGCTTTGTCTTCTAATTTTCCTGCTTCTTTCTGGAATTCATCGGCGATAAGGATATAGTCGATGGGCGCGAAAGTGTTTTTGCTGTCTTTCAGATGAGCTGCATAAAGTGATTCAGCCATCGGAAGAAGTTTATCGGACATTGAAGGTATCTGGGCAGCGTTCATGAACTGATAACGCTGAGCAGTGAAGTTTGTCGGATCCTTCGCAAGAAGCTGAGTTGCGTAATCATATCCTTCGGGATAATTCTGACCGTAGAAGAGAAGGAATGCATAGCGATCCTCATCCTGCTTGAAGTGATTGGGATTCTTCACATACTTTCCATATTCCTGAGCCGCTTCCTTAAACATGTTCTGCTGATAGTAAGCGTTGGCGAGTGAACGCTGACCGAGAGCGGAATTCGGATTAAGCTGAAGAAGTTTCTGGAGCATATTGATGCCATACTGCGGATTCACCTGAGAGAAGAGATTGGCATACTTGAAGTAAGCGGCAGTAGCATTCGGATCGTAGCTGAGCGCCATCTCATATTTCGCACCGGCTTCTCCATATTTCTGCTCGCGTGCAAGGCGATCGCCTTCGAAAATATAAGTGGCAGGTTCCTTAATATCCTTCTTATGTGCTTTTTCAAGGAGTTTTTCGATATCCTTTGCATACTTCTCTGCATCTACAGAATCATAAGCACGGGCTATAGCGATGAGAACACCGACATCTTTCTTTGCGAGAGATTCAGCCTTCTTGAAATTCTGCTCCGCAACTTTTGGGGTGCTACCCATGAGGTCAATCTGTCCGAGACCCACATAGTTATAGGGGTATTCGGGGTTTGCCTCAGCTCCCTTATTAAAATATTCGGCAGCCTGAGTCAGATTGTTCTCCTTCAGTGCGATCAATCCCTGATAATAATAGCTGATAGCCTTATCAGTAGCGGGAAGGTTGAGATTACGCTGAAGCAGTTCCTTGGCATTGTCAAGCTGGTCTGCTTCGTAGTATTCCACGCCTTCGGCGTGAGACTGCGCCATGGCAGAAAAAGCCATGCCTGCCAGTGTGAGCGAAAGGAATGATTTTAATTTCATATCTATTGATTTTTTTAAATTCGGGTTATCAAAGGGCGTGATTACTATATTGCTCACAACCTTGAGGAATAATTTTTCTCCTATTTTGACAACGTCAAACATCAGAGGTTTATTTTATACCCCACATCGTCGGGCGCACTATTTCACGACCTGAACTACGCGGCTGTGGACATGATAGGGCATAATGCCGGATTTGATAATTATCTTCTGTCCGACAAATCCGGTTACAAAGGTATAAAAAGAATGTAAGATTGTCGAATTTGAAGCCGTAGAAATCATCCAAACTTTGCGATAAAGTGGATATTCTCCCGAATTTATATATAATTGATAAGGTTTGTAGGCTACCGGACTGAAATCATTGTCTTCGGTCGGATTGCTGACTTTTATGATATTTACTTCCGAAGTGAGTTCGGTATTTATGGAGTCATTTTCATTTGCGTAATCTTCCATACGCTTATCCATCGGAACTTCCTTGGCGACGCTAAGATCATTACCGAGCCATGAAACGCTGATGATTCCAAGTGCATCGGGATCCTTTTTCACGACATCAAACACAGCTGCATTATTCTTCTGCGCGTAGGGTTTGATATAATCAGTGATTTTCTTTCCTTCGGGGAGGAATGTGTCGCGCATGTATGATACGGTTGATGACCCCTCGGCATCAAATACGACCTTTATGGCTGTCGTGTCATTGCCTGCCAACTGATTCCACCGGGTAATCTGCCCGGTCAGAATCTTTCTGATTTCATCCATCGACAATGCTCCGACCGGATTGTCTTTGTTGACAATCATTGCGACTGCATCGACAGCAATACAGTTGGAACGCACGATACGCTTATTCTCACTCTTTACATATTTCTTCTCTTCGGGTGTGAAATCTCGGGTGATAATAATGCTCTGGCAATTGTCTGCCAGCAGCGAATCGATGCACGCCTGTTCGGATGTATAGAAAGACACGATAGTAGCATCTTTATATGTGAATTCAAACGCTTGAATCTCTTCATCAAGAATGTTCTTGAATCCGTCGTCGCAGAAGACGGCAGCTGTGCCGGCGGCATATTCGCCGCGCTTAACTTCAGTGCAGGAAGCAAGCGCTATGACTGCCGGTGCAATCATGGCGCATGATAGGATTTTTGATATATTCATAAGCTGAATGCTTTAGTCCGCAATCGTGGTGTGGAAGGGGATAGTTGAAGGAATCAGTTTCTGCCGAGGTAGAGTCTCACGCCGCGCCATACGCCGTAAGCGCAGAGGATAATGCCTACCGTCAGAGATATACCTTGGTTGTCGATATTGAAGACATCGAGAATGAAAAGGATTCCCATCGCGAGATATACGAGTATCATAAAGATGCCAAAAATCAGTCGCATCCCTTTGGGTGAATTATTAGAATAGTTATCCATAGCAGTTAAATTTTAATGTTTTCGACTTTATTTATTGTAATATTTTAACAATTAATCACGCTAATTGGTTGCGCCGGCGTAATGAAAAAAGGAACTTGACAGCAATAAGTATACTATAAAAGAAGAGCCGACTTTCAAAAGTCGGCTCTTCTTTTATAGAGATTGAATTAAGGATTACTGATTCTGCAGGCGGAATGTCACGGGGAGGTTGAAGTAAGAGCGGACAGCCTGACCGTTGTTCTTACCCGGCTGCCACTTCGGCATTCTCTTCACGACGCGAAGAGCCTCCTGGTCGAGGTCGCGATCGACACCCTTTACGATAGAGGGCGAACCAATCGAACCATCTTTTTCCACGACGAATTTTACTACGACACGACCTGAGATACCATTTTGCTGAGCAGATTCCGGATAACGGATGTTGTTGGAGAGCCACTTCATCATTGCAGCTGCACCACCGGGGAATTCCGCGGGCTGCTCAACGGCAACGAAGATCTTTTCGGGTTCATGCTTTACAACTTCCGGTTCGGGTTCTTTAACAATAACCTGTTCCTGAACTGCCTTAAACTTATCGGCATCATCAGCACCCTCCTGGTTGACAACGCCGCGGGCGGTGTTATCTTCCTTCTGGGTTTCCATGTCCATCACTTCGTTTTTCACCTTATCAGCGTCGACGATAGCGATTTGAGTGACCTGCACGGTGGCGAGGACTTCCTCGGGCACCTCAGGTATTTCCATTTCCATTTTCTGCTGCTCCGGTTCTTCCTCGGGCTGCTCTTCGTCAGCTACGGTCTCGACCTCAAGAGCCTGCATGCGTTCACGCTCCTCGATGAGGGCGAGACGATCTTGCTCAGCCTTGTAGTCAGAATAGTAGGAATAACCTATAATAAGGAGCACAACCACGATGAGTCCGATGAAGGCGTAGAGGGCAGCCAGATTGTGGCGGCGATCTGAATCCTTACGCAATTGATATGCGCCGAACTCCTGGTTCTTATCGGCGAAGACTATGTCACGCCATTCTTTCGAAGTTAGATCTACATTTTTAGCCATTTTCGTTCGATTTGCTTAAGAGTTAATAAATCTAACATTAATCGTTATGGTGTTTACGATAGTCATCGAGCATGATGATGTCGACATCAGTGAGATTATCGATCTGATATTTCGAGATCGAGTTAATCTGCATCTCATCCAGAATATCTACAAGTCCGCGGTAAGAAGCCTCGGGAGTAGACTTGATGATGATGACGGGTTTCTTGATGTTTTCATCCTTACGCACTTTGGAGGCAGCCTCATTATACTTTGCCATGGCAGCTTCACGTTCGTCTTTAGTCTCGAGCGAACCGAACTTGCCGTCAGCAAGGTCTTTTTTGAGAGCGTTGACCTTTTCGAGGACATCCTTATTACGCTGCTGAATGATCTCGCGGATTCCGCGAGCCTTATGGTCGCCGACTGAATTCACCTCGTCAGAGAGGAGATCAGACTTCTTAAGGTTATTGTTCTCGGAAAGCACTACGCCGCCTGCTCCAAGCATTCCGGCGTCGCCACCGGGTTTGCCATCGTAGTAAAAAATCTCATTGACCACATTGCCATTGACGGAGTCAACCACGAGGGTGCCGGGAGTGGGACCCGGTTTTTTCTTCGCATCGATGATGATAGTGATGGCATCATCTGCGGAAGCCTGCGACATATTCTCCTCATTCTGCACCTTTTCGTTAGTCGGCAGAGCGATGGTCAAAGTCTGGGACTTGATCATGGTCGTACAAAGCATGAAGAATGTGATAAGCAACATGTTCATGTCGACCATAGGCGTAAAGTCCACGCGGATCTGCATTTTTTTCTGGTGACCTTTCTTTCCGCTGTCACCTCCTGATTGCTGAACTTCTGCCATTTTATTCTCCTCCTGACTTTAGAGCGGTCAATAGTGTAAATTTATTCTGTTTGATGGTCTGCAGGTTATCCATCACCATGTGGATGACTTCGAAGCTTGTGTTCTGGTCAGCCTTGATTGCGACACCCATACCATCTTTCATAGCCTGCGAAAGATTGTCGTTGCCTGCCATGCGGGCTGCCTTTACCCAGAGCTGGAACTCGTTGAGATTGTTCTCGTCATTTTCCTTAGTGATAGGAATGCCGGAGATATGATTAGGATTGGGATCCTCGCCGGCAAGCCATTGGTCCATCTTAGTCAAGCCTTCCTGTTCGTCAGCCAGGTTAAGAAATTCTCCCATCTGGCTGAGGGGAACGCCGAAAGCTCCTAATTTGCTGAACGCTTGCTTTTGCTGAGCATTGAAGCTGATTTTGTTCTTATGCGACTCATTGTAAAGGTTGGTCACTTCATCAAGGAGTGCCACACGCATCTTGGCATTCGACCATTGTGCGCTGGTGTCATTGTTCATCGTGAGCCAAACCTGTCCTTTCGGACTTACAAGGACCTGGAGCACGTTGGTCTCCTGCACCTTCTCGGTTGACACCGAGGCAGGGGTTACGACCGTAGCCGGTTCCTTGGACAAGAAAGTAGAAGTCAACATGAAGAAGGTAAGCAAAAGCACGGTCACGTCACTCATCGCAGTCATGTCGATGAATGTACTCTTTCTTGCTATTTTTACTCTTCCCATATTAGCTATTAACTTTATCGGATATTGTGAATGTTAATGTAACTCAACAAATTTCTCAATTACTCGTGAGTAGCTGCGAAAGTTGCAACGATTGAGAAACCGATTTCGTCGATAGCGTAGGTGAGGTTGTCGATTTTGTTGGTGAAGAAGTTGTAAGAGATTACAGCGAATGCACCGGTTGCGATACCGAAGGCGGTATTCACAAGAGCCTCAGAGATACCTGTAGAAAGCTCAGTTGAGTCAGGTGAACCTGAAGTTGCAAGAGCCTGGAATGATTTGATCATACCCATCACAGTACCGAGAAGACCGACGAGAGTACCGAGAGTTGTGAGGGTTGCGATGATCGGGAGGTTCTGAGAGAGTGAAGGCATCTCAAGAGCTGTAGCTTCTTCTACCTCGTTGCGGAGAGTTGTCAGCTTCTGCTCTTTTGAAAGAGTTGTGTTAGCGTCCATCTCTTTGTACTTAACGAGAGTGTTGTAGACTACAGATGCTACAGAACCCTTCTGCTGCTTGCAACGATTCATTGCTGCGTCGATATTCTTTGCAGCGAGGTCAGCCTTGATGTCAGCGACAAACTTAGTAGTGTTGCCCTTGCCGGATGCTGAACGGATTGCGATCCAACGCTCGATGGAGAGAACGATAACAGTGAGAAGCAATGTCATCAGGATAGGCACGATGAAACCACCTTTGTAGACTGTACCTGCAAGGTTCAGGGGGTGACCTTCGTTTGTACCTCCCTCGAAGTTGCCGCCATAACCCATGCCGAACAGGAAGATACAGATAGCTGCAGCGCAGCAAACGAGAATTACGACGAACGCATTGCGGATGCCGCGTACCTGAGAAATTTTTTCCTCTTTCTTAATTTTTGCAGCCATGTTGGTTGCCTTGGGATCCTTTGATTCCATACTGATAAGATGTTAGTTTTTTAGGTTAAATTTATTTTAGTTTATTTTTTGTCTCTTTTTCGGGTCGATTCTTTTAAATTGCTTGCTGGCGAGGTTTCTTTTTTCTCTTTTCGGCAATTCTACTTGAATGCGTAATGCAATGCAAATTTACAATATATTTTCATAAATCCAAGTGAAGAAGTTGTAAAAAAACGTTGGATTTTTATTCCAACTTCATAAAGATTCTGAAAATATATGTCGAGTTGTTGTAAAACTATGTTTTATAACATATTTTGGTTAAAATCCCACTGCGCTGTTTGAGCGCAGTGGGAGAGTAATCTTTTGTGCCCGACGGGCAATTTATTGCATTATCCGATCTGGGAGTTTAGCCTTTGATGGCTGCAATTCCGGGAAGAGTCTTTCCTTCGATAGCTTCAAGGAGAGCGCCACCACCTGTTGATACGTAGCTGACGCTGTCGGCGCAACCGAATTTATTGACACATGCCACGCTGTCGCCACCGCCTACGAGTGAGAATGCACCATTCTCTGTAGCTTCTACGATTGCGTCTGCGATTGCCTTGGAGCCGGTAGTGAAGTTATCGAACTCAAACACACCTGCCGGACCATTCCAAAGGATTGTCTTTGCGGGGAGGATAGCATTGCGGAATGCGATAATGCTGTCCGGACCTGCGTCAAGACCTTCCCAGCCTTCGGGGATATCCATAACTGAGCAGATCTGAGTGTGTGCGTCGTTGGAGAAGTCGTCGGCTGCCACGCAGTCTGTGCCGAGTACGAGATTGACGCCTTTTTCTTCCGCCATCTTGATGATGTCGAGAGCGAGCTGAAGCTTATCATCCTCGCAGATGGATTTGCCGACTTTGCCGCCGCGTGCCTTTGCGAAAGTATAGGTCATGCCGCCGCAGAGAATAAGATTGTCAACCTTATCCATGAGGTTTTCGATGATGCCGATCTTTGTGCTGACCTTTGAGCCACCCATGATTGCAGTGAAGGGGCGCTGGATATCCTTGAGGATATTGTCGACAGCCTTAACTTCCTTCTCCATAAGGAAACCGAGCATCTTGTCCTGAGCGTCGAAGTAGTCGGCGATGACAGCTGTAGAAGCGTGCTTGCGGTGAGCTGTGCCGAATGCGTCGTTGACATAAACATCAGCATAGCTTGCGAGAGTCTTTGCAAACTCTTTCTGACGCTCTTTCATCTCTTTCTTTGCATCCTCGTAGGCGGGATCGTTCTTATCAATACCTACGGGCTTACCTTCCTCTTCGGGATAGAAACGGAGGTTTTCAAGAAGGAGAACTTCTCCGGGTTTGAGTTCCTTAGCCGCCTCGGAAGCTTTCATGCAGTCGTCGACGAATTTTACGTCTGTGCCGAGAGCCTTGGCTACATTGTCGCGAATCTGAGAGAGGGAGAATTTGGGGTTGACTTTGCCTTTGGGTTTACCCATGTGGCTCATAAGGATGAGCGAACCGCCGTCAGCGAGAATTTTCTTAAGGGTGGGGAGGGCGCCGCGGATACGAGTATCGTCGGTCACATTTCCATTTTCGTCCAGGGGTACGTTAAAGTCAACGCGCACGATGGCTTTCTTACCTGCAAAATTGTAGTTTTCAATGCTTGCCATAGTAATTTTACTGTAATAAATTTTAGTTATAAATTGTCTGTTAAATTTTGAGTGGGGAGCAAGCCGGCCGGTAGTAATTATCAGTAGGAGTTTTTTTGCCTGTGGCAATTCCTACTCATGAATATGGATTCCGATTGCTTCCTGATGATTGAGAATTGATATGGATGAGTTTTCGTCTCATTAATCATCTCACTGCAAAGATAGTGATTTTTACCGAAATATTTTGTAATTTTGAATCATGGAATCGCAAGAAATAGTTAAAATTTCACAAGAACTCTTTGGAAAAACGCCATTGAGGGTTGAAAAAGTGGCAGAAGCCGGTTCTTCACGCCGTTATTATCGTGTCGGATTATCTGATGGTGAGTCTGATTTAATATTTACATTCGGGGATGATCTTCGCGAGAACAGAGCCTTCTGCGAATTGGCGGAATTTTTCTCATCGCAGACTTCGGGGATTCCTGAAGTATTGGCTCATGCAGAGGATTATTCCTGGTATGTGCAGAGGAGTGTAGGTCGGCGTTCGCTCCTTGAAGTGATAAATGAGTGCAGACGCGCCGGGGATGATCCGGAGGTGAAGTTGGGCGATATTATCAGAGATTGTTTTAAGGCGTTGATAAGGATGCAGGTTGCCGATCCGGCGGGTTGGGAACCCCGGGTGTTTAATCCGCCGTTCAGCCGCAGATCCGTGATGTGGGATCTTAATTATTTCAAGTATGATTTTCTCAAGGTTGCCGGATTCGATTTTGACGAGAATGCCTTAGAGGATGATTTCGAGCGCTTTGCCGGAAGATTAGTCGAGGTTCCGGATAGCCTTTCCGGTTTTATATACAGGGATTTCCAGAGCCGAAACATTATGATAGGTGGTGATGACCTATGTGAGAATGTACCGGGCTTTATAGACTTTCAGGGGGGACGGCGTGGTCCGCTGCTCTATGACGCGGTTTCATTTCTATGGCAGGCAAAAGCAGGTTTTTCCGACGGGTTTAGAAGGGAGATGCTGAGATATTACCTTGAAGAACTTGGACGGTGCAGGGCGATTGATATGCAGGAAGCGGAAGCATTGGTAGGACAGATAGTCGTATTCAGACTTTTGCAGGTGCTCGGTGCCTACGGACTGAGAGGGCTTGTAGAAAAGAAAGCTCATTTTATCGAGAGTATTCCGGCGGCTTTGAATAATCTTAAAGAGCAACTGGATGGCGGAATGTTGTCGGATTATCCTGAGATGGAAAGAGTCTGCCGGGAGATGTGCAGTGATAAAAGATGGCAAAATGAAGAGAAGCCCGGAGGGTTGACATTGGAAGTGTTCAGTTTCTCCTATAAGAAAGGTTATCCCGCAGATTATTCCGGAAATGGAGGAGGCTTCATGTTTGATTGTCGCGGAATGCATAATCCCGGCAGATATGCCGAATACAAGACTCTCACTGGATTAGACACGCCGGTGATAGAATTTCTTGAAGAGAGGGGAGAGGTGCAGGATTTTGTGGAAAAGTCAGCTTCAATAGTGATTCCGAGTGTCGATACTTATATCCGCCGAGGATTCTCGAACCTTCAGGTCGGATTCGGGTGCACAGGAGGGCAGCATCGCTCAGTATATTGCGCCGAACATTTCGGCAGGATGATGGCGGAGCGTTATCCGGAAGTCAGAGTGATAATTAATCACAGAGAGCAGAAATTGAAATATCAGGTGTGCTAATCTCCGCCGGCAAGTGATCGCGCGGTCAGAGAGGATAAATAGACGAAAAGAAGATGAAAGGTTTTATATTAGCAGCGGGATTGGGGACGCGATTGCGTCCGTTCACATTGGAGAATCCCAAGGCGTTGGTGCCTGTGGGGGGAGTGCCGATGCTGGAGCGTGTGATTCTGCGCATGAAGGATAACGCCATCAATACCATAATTGTGAATATCCATCATTTCGGCGAAAAGATTATAGAGTTCCTGAAGGCTAATGATAATTTCGGGCTTGATATAAGGATAAGTGACGAGCGCGATCTGCTTCGCGACACCGGAGGGGGATTACTTCATGCTCTGGAACTTTTGGAGGATGACGAACCGCTAATGCTGCATAATGTCGACATTCTCTCCAATGCGCCTTTGAAAGAACTCGCAGAGCGGCATTTGGAGTCGCAGTCGGACGCGACTTTGTTGGTGAGTGAGCGCGATTCATCGCGTCAGCTTATATTTGATAATGACCGGAATCTGAGTGGATGGCATCATGTCGGGGAGAGCAGGTATCGTCCGGAGAAACTGGGAGAGGAAGTGAAGCTCAATGGGGGGATCTTGCCGAATGGTAAGATAGAAAGGGCTTTCAGCGGAATACACATAGTTAATCCCGCTGCCATCCGCCGGGAGATGACCCGGCAGAAGCGAACGGGAGTATTTTCAATAATAGATTTCTATCTCGACTCGATTGGGAGTCTTAAAGTAAAAGGGGTTGATATGCCGAATCTTGAGATGATAGATATCGGCAAGCCCGCATCTCTTGCTCGTGCAAACGAGATTCAATTTCAATAATGATGAAACTGATTTACGCGGTTGACATTAAATTGGAAAATGCACCCGATAATCAGTGCTAATACAGCCGAACCGCCGAGCCACCATGTAGCGCTTACACTTGTGACAAAGCAAGAGATAATCAGAAGGATCGATCCGATCACATAAAAGAGTATTGACAGTGCTTTCATAGTAGTAATGGTTATTAAAAGAGTCCCGATAGCTATCCCTGCAAAGGGATTGAAATATCGAAGGCTTTGATAGGTTATAATTTAATTATTTGTTTTGGCGTATTTGTGAAAATGAAGAGGGAGGATCAGCTCGATCTTCGCTTATATAACAAGCCCAGGGGCAAGAAAGATTACAATGAAATGTTAAAAATAATAGCTGTCGTTGAATGGGAATTCTTCGGCAGCTATTGTGTGTTGTATTATTTACTATTATGTATTATGCTTTAAAGCTCGGATGCTTTTAGTTTTTCTGCATTCTCGGCTATTATAAGAGCGTCTATACATTCCTGAATATCGCCGTCGAGAAAGGCGGGAAGATTGTAGATAGTATAGTTGATGCGATGATCTGTGATGCGACCCTGAGGGAAATTGTAGGTGCGTATTTTAGCGGAGCGGTCGCCCGTGCTGACCATTGTCTTTCTCTTCGAAGCTATATCATCAAGATATTTCTGATGTTCCTTATCATAGATAAAAGAGCGCAGTCGGGATAAGGCTCTCTCTTTATTCTTAGGTTGGTCGCGGGTCTCCGTACACTCTATAAGAATCTCCTCCACGACGCCCGTGTTAGGGTTCTTCCAATTATATCGCAGTCGGACGCCGGATTCCACCTTATTGACATTCTGACCACCTGCACCTCCGGATCGGAAAGTGTCCCAGCGAATTTCGCCCTCATGGATTTCAACATCAAACTCCTCCGCCTCGGGGAGTACTGCGACAGTAGCAGCCGACGTATGGACGCGTCCTTGAGTTTCTGTAGCGGGGACACGCTGCACTCTATGCACTCCGCTTTCATATTTCATAGTGCCGTAGACGCCGTCGCCCGTAAGTGTAAAAATAATTTCCTTAAAGCCGCCGGCAGCCCCTTCAGAAAAAGAAGAAATAGCAAGTTGCCACCCTTTGGATTCGGCATATTTCTGATACATTCTGAAGAGATCGCCTGCAAACAAAGCCGCCTCATCGCCGCCAGTGCCACCACGTATTTCAACTATTGCATTCTTCGAGTCGTCCGGGTCAGCCGGAATGAGAAGTAATTTAATTTCTTCCTCCACCTTCGGAAGTTGCTCGCGAGTGTTATCAAGTTCCTCCTTAGCCATGGCGCGAAGGTCCTCGTCGGATTCAGTCGCGATAATTTCGCGGGACTCAGATTCAAGGTTAAGCAGATCCCGATAATGGCGAGTGGCTTCCACAATCTTTTCCAGATCGCGGTATTCCTTCGTAAGTTTAACGTAGCGTTTCTGATCCGATATGACAGAGGGGTCAGTGATAAGAGTTGCCACTTCATCAAAACGGGCGTCAATGCCATCAAGGCGTGTCAGGAGTGAATTATCGCTCATATAAAAGAGAATAAGGATAAAAACAGACTGAAAGCACCGGGAAAAATACAGCCGGGAGGTGCGGATTTCTGTGCGTTGCAGTCAAAAGCACTGCAAAATTAACAAAAAAAGCTAAAAAGGGGGAATAAAATTTGGTTGAATCGGAATAAAGCGTTAATTTTGTGGCGCTAAAGAGAGGAGGCAATAAAAAATTCTCTCAACAACAATATAAATCAACCGGCAAGTTAAATGGCAACCAAGATCAGATTGCAGCGTCATGGCCGTAAAGGCTACGCTTACTATCCCATCGTAATCGCCGATAGCAGGGCACCACGTGATGGTAAATTTATTGAAAGGATAGGTTCATATAATCCGAACACTAATCCTGCTACAATAAGTTTGGACTTCGACCGTGCTTTGTATTGGGTAGAAGTAGGTGCGATTCCTACAGACACAGTTCGTTCACTCCTTTCAAAGGAAGGCGTAATGCTGATGAAGCATCTTCGTGGCGGCGTTAAGAAAGGCGCATTCACAGAAGAGGAGGCTCAGAAGCGTTTCGATGCCTGGAAGGCAGACCGCAACAAAGTTGCAGAAGCAGCAAAGGCAAAGAAGGACGCAGCAGCAGCTGACGACGCAAAGAAGCGTTTCGAGGCTGAGGCAGAAAAGAATCGTCTGAAAGGCGAAGCAGTAGCAAAGAAGAAAGCTGAGAAGCTCGCAGCAGAAGAGGCAGCCGCTAAGGAAGCCCTCGAAGCAGAAGTAGCTGAAACAGAAACTGAAGCAGCTGCAGAGTAAAAAAAGTCTTAAAAAAGTTGCGAAAAAATTTGTGAGAATCAAAAAAAGTTCGTAACTTTGCAGAGCAAAAGGGAGATAAGCCGAGAGCTTTCTCAGTGATTCTCCCGCATGGCCGATTAGTGTAGCGGTTAGCACGCCACCCTCTCACGGTGGAGACTCGGGTTCGAGTCCCGGATCGGCTACTTAAGGACTATCTTCGGATAGTCCTTTTTTTGTTTTCAGGCTGATGGAGATTTATGGGAGTTAATGGGAACTTATAGGAATCTATAGGAGCTTATAGGAATTTATAGGAAGGATGGGATTAATAATTGAAGAGCCCGGATGCGAGTTGCAGCCGGGCTCTTCAATATTGGGATTTTTGATTTTTAAGAGGAGATTCTTTTAGACAGGATATTTTCTATGTTATTTCAGGAGATGACGGATCGGCGCGATTGTCTGCCAAGGGGTAGATGAGCTCTTGAGTAGGTATTGATTCTGGAATCCGGCGTAACGCGCTTTCTCGAGCATCTCATGTGCTTTCTCAAGATCTCCTGTCTGTGCGTAATAGACAGCTGTCCAATACAAGGAGTCGGGGTCAGAGTTGGAGAGGAGACCGGATGCCACAGTAGTGTCGCCATCAAGCTTTTTGCCATTCTTTGCTTGAGCAATACCCTTGATAGCAATGTCGCGCGGAGTGCGTGCATCGTTGAGAATTATACGGTTGAAATCTCCGATTGCTCCCTTGCTGTTAGAAGCCATTTCCTGATTGACATACGCTCTGAGCAAGAGCCCTTCCATATTATCCGGGGCAGACATTACGACTTCATTCAGCGTAGTCAGCGCCCCATCTTTATCAGAAAGGGCAATCTGGACCTCACTCTTTGTGAGGAGCGGATCAATTGAATTGGGCGCGGCTTTCACTGCTTTCTCGGCTTCAACGAGGGCTGCTGCATTATCTCCCTTTGCCAGTGCAATATCGGAAGCCACAATGTAGGCTTCTGCAGAGGGAGAGAGCTGCAAGGATTTTTCTATTGCATCAGCTGCCTTATCAAGATCGTTGAGGCCAAGCTGAGCTTTCGCAAGACCAAGATATACACCGGCAGTGCGTGCCTCGGGATAAGTCAGTAATTGATCGAAAGCTACGACTGCCTGACTGTAATTGCCACTCTGCTCGGCAATGTTGCCTTTTAGGAAAAGGACAGGAAGTTTGTTTTCGGATTTATCGATAGCGAAATCCAACGCCATTGCCACGGCATTATAGTTTTTCTCGGCAAGAGAAATAAGAGAATTGAGCGCACGATCTGAATTTTCAGAAAGAGTAAACCCGACCAGATAATTCGTAGCGGCATTTTCGGGCTGATTCATGTCGAGGAAAAGGTCGCCGAGCCTGCAATATGTAATATAATTGGAGGGGTCAGCTTTTTCCGCTTCCTTCATCAGATCTTCAGCCTCAGTATAATTTTCCAGCATGATGCATGCTTTTGCCATACCGAAATATGCCTCCTGGCTGCGAGATTTCATAGTCTGCATAGAGGAGAATGTGCGATAAGCATCCTGCGGCTGCTTATTATACAGGAGGATATTGCCCTTCTTATATACGTTAGCATAATTATCGGGCTGCAGTGCGAGAGCATTATTTATGGCTGTCAGTGCCAATTCATAATTGCCGGTTTCGACGGCAGCATCGGCGAGGAGTGTGAATTCACTCAGGCGCAGATCTTTCTCCTTTGCAGGAGTGTATTCAATTGCTTTGGTGAGATCGTTGAGAGCGTTGTCATACTGCGAAATGCGGTAATACTGGGCAGCCCGCTCATAAAGTGTATTGTAATCCTTGGGATTCTGTTGAAGTATCTCGTTATAGCCGTTGAGCATAGCCCGCGTGATGGGGTTGATCTGCTGGGCGGAACAAAATAAAGAAGCTCCTACAGCAAGCATACAAAAGGGACGTAGAATTTTCATATAATATGTGTTATCTTACTTGTTAATATTTGCCGTCGCGTTTATAAAGTGGATCATATCGATTCCAACGAGAGCGGCAGTTTCTGTCCTGAGCCGATTGTCGCCAAATGTGACAGGGATAAAACCGGCATCAACGGATTTCTTTACTTCCTCGGGTGAGAAATCGCCTTCAGGTCCAATCATAATGACTACATTCTTGCCGGGTTTATATTCCTGAATAAGTCTTCTGAGCGGGTATTCCTTATCGCAATATCCCATGAATTTCATGGCTGACTTACCCGGCTCTTCCAGCGTTATCTCCTTAATAAAAGATAGAATAGGAGTCGGCTCATCTATACGAGGAAGAAAGGTCTTAAGGCTTTGTTTCATTGCTGAAACCGCAATCTTTTGGAGGCGTTCGGTTTTGAGAACTTTACGTTCGCTGTGAGTACAGATGATCGGTACTATTCTATTAATCCCGATCTCCACAGCCTTTTCTGTCAGCCATTCCATTCTGTCCATGTTTTTTGTCGGGGCAACAGCAAGGATTATATTGACATCCCAGCTTGGCGGAATAATCTCAGAGGAGATAATCTCCACCATTACACCGCGAGGATTTGGATCGAGAATGCGGCAAAGCAAACGCGATCCTTCTCCATCAATGACATGGATTTCATCTCCGGCGCGATGACGCAGCACACGCACACAGTGTGCCGACTCATCCTGAGGGAGAGTAGCTGTCGATTTTATGTCCGGGGCAAAGAATTGTATCATTAATTTTCTACAAAGCCATCGCCTGCAGCTTCAAATTCCTCTGCTTTGTCAACAGAAATTTTCGGTTTGTCAGCGGGCGTACGGAAGATGAATATGAAGAGGAGTGCTACAATCAAAGCATATCCGGCGAAGATTGACCAGGTAGTGGTCCAATCGCCGACCATATAATCTCCTTGATATTGACAATAAGAGTTGACGATAGCGCCGGCAGCGAGCATACCGAGAGTAGCTCCAATGCCATTGGTCATCAACATGAAGAGTCCCTGAGCGGAAGCCTGCATGCTGGGAGCTGTCTGCTGCTCAACGTAGAGGGCTCCGCTGACGTTGAAGAAGTCGAAGGCTACGCCGTAGACGATCATTGAGATGATGAAGAGTATAACTCCCGGCATGGCGGGTCCGCCGATTGCAAAGAACCCGAATCTCAGAACCCATGCGAACATAGCGATCAGCATCACATTCTTTATGCCGAACTTTTTAAGGCAGAAAGGTATCAGCAGGATGCAACAAGCTTCTGAAATCTGGCTCAGAGAAGTGAGGAGTGTTGCATTGTTGGCAGCGAAGGAATCCATATATTGCGGGAAAGCCTTAAAGGAGGTGATGAATGGCGTGGCATATCCGTTGGTGATCTGAAGAGAGACGCCCAAAAGCATGGAGAATATAAAGAATATTGCCATTCTGCGAGAGCGGAAGAGTGAGAAGGCATCGAATCCAAGAGATTCCGCAATTGATTTCTTTTTATCGGCTGCGCGTGTGGCAGAGAGCGGACATGCAGGGAGAGTGAAGCAGTAAGTTGCCAGCAGGAGTCCTAAGATTGCACATACGGCAAGCTGATTGACTGTGTATTGGAATCGAGGATCAAAAGATGAATTATCTCCAAGCGGATTGCTGAGCATATATCCCCATTCTCCATCGCAAATATAGAAACCATTGACAAACCACATTGCTGCAATGAATCCGACCGTGCCGAGGACGCGGATGGGAGGGAAATCCTTGATAGTGTCCATCCCATTACGTTTAAGAATGGAGAATGCTACGGTGTTAGCCAGCGCTATTGTCGGCATAAAGAAGGCAACGGAAAGGGTGTAAAGGGAGAAGATTGTTGCGAACTCTATTCCACCGGGATTAGCAAAACCATACCACCAGGCAGCTCCCATGAACAGAGCAGCCAAAAGATGGCAGAGTCCGAGAAGACGCTGCGGTTGTATGACTTTATCAGCGAGAATACCCATCAGAGCGGGCATAAAAATAGAGACTACTCCCTGGATTGCATAAAAGTAGGAGATTTGTCCGCCGAGTCCGTTAGCACCAAGGTAGTTGCCAATACAGGTTAGATAAGAACCCCAGATTGCGAACTCAAGAAAGTTCATGGCAGCGAGTTTGGTTTTGATATTGGATGCCATCGTGAGTTTCAGATTTAGATTGCTTATTAAGTTAGATATTTACAGTTGTAGGAATTGCCTGTGAAAGTCAAGGCAATTTATTAAAAACAAAATTAAGGAATTCTGATGGTATTTGCAAGTGAATAAGCGCTTAATACACATAAAAACATACAATAAAAACACACAATAAAAAAAGTTCCTATGATCACTCACAGGAACTTTTTTGTAGCGGGACCGAGAATTGAACTCGGGACCTCCGGGTTATGAATCCGACGCTCTAACCAACTGAGCTATCCCGCCATTAAACACTTTAAGCAATTTTGCATCTGAGTTGTTTCTCATTTGCGAGTGCAAAGGTAGTGAGTTTTTTTGAATCCGCCAAATTTTGGAGTAAAAAAATGCATTTTTTTTTGACGGGTGAGTTTTTTCGGTCCCATCAAGTGGGTATATATTGGGTATATATATTGTTTTATTCAAAGTTCTCTGTTAATTTTGTATTGAAGTTCTTTTTTGACTTCTTCCAATATATATGAATTTTATCAATAACAAGATATTTCACAGGTTGACCGATTGCCGGGCGTCTGTCGATTGGCGATATATGTGTGGCTGTGTAGGTGCGCGATATAAAGTTGCTTTCGCTTTCTGCGGTCTACTCCTTGCGGCAACCTTATTGACCTCATGTTTTACAGGAATTGAATCCACTGCAAAAATCAATCTTTCAAAAGAGGATAAGAAATTACTCAAGCCATCGGCGGAAGAGTTATTCCTGAGTGAGATCAAGCCCTTGAAAAGTAGCGAATGGATCCCGGGAAAACGTTTTTATGTGGCTGACTCAAAGGCTTCTATTCTGATGGATCAGAAGGTGAATGTAACGGGGGTAGAGGGACTTAATCCCGGTGATACCTTGATATATGAGGAATGTCGATACCCGATAGGTCCTGATGGAAGAAAACAGACGATCGTCGTGTTTTATCGCAATGGCGATCAATTTGAATTTTCTTCCTCAGGGGTTGCGAAAAGCGATAATGGCATAATGAGCGATATGATTCCCGGGGTGATTGATCTTGATATGATTGATGCATCTCGTGCTAAACTTGTTAATAAAACTCTCTGGACTCTCTCCCGTATGTGGGAAGACGAAAAGGGGGGTAGACTTGAGGGACTGAAGTATGACAAAGTAAAAATTACATCGGTTGATGCCGGTTCAATGGTATTTCCTATTAAGGTCGGTTTTGTCGCGGATGATGGCAGAGAAGGATTCTATCATCTGAATTTCGGTAATTCCGGTAAAGACAGTCATAGTTTCGCCAATATGTTCACTATGTCTGATCAGCGCAAACATTATCAATCAATTTCAGATAATGTATGGAAAAAGATTTGTCGGGGAGAAGTTGCAGTCGGAATGACAAAAGATGAAGTGAAGCTTGCAAAAGGGAATCCTTCGGAGGTTAATACAGGACATGACTATTCTCGGGCATTATTATTATGGGGTTATCCGGATGGAAGCGTATTATATTTTGAAGATGGGATCCTGACCGGGATAAATACATATAAAAGAGAATAAAAGAATAAGTAATGGAATTATTTGAAAAGGATAAAGATATAACATCGCTGACGACCTTTGGTCTGCCCGTCAGGTCGAGTCTCTATGCGGAATACGCCAATGTGAAAGAACTCATACGTATCTGCCGTTCGGAGGAGTATCGTGAGAATATAGTATGGCATATCGGCGGAGGATCTAATCTGCTCTTTGAACCCTATTTCGACGGGCTTATCCTTCATTCCGGAATCAAGGGCATTATGCGCTATGATAAGAATGAGGAGGAGGTCTTTGTCATTGCGGGAGCCGGAGAGAAATGGACTGATCTCGTGGACTACTGCGTTGAGAATTCTATTGCAGGCTTGGAGAATCTCGCAGGTATTCCGGGAGAGGTCGGGGCTGCACCGGTTCAGAATGTCGGCGCGTACGGCGTGGAAGCAGGCGACTTTATTCATAGTGTGGAGTGTCTTGACAGGGAGACGCTTGAAATTGTGAAATTCTCCAATTATACAGAAGCTGAGAAGGAACTGAATCCCTGTGTAAAAGTAAATGAATGTGGATTCGGATATCGCACTTCAAATTTCAAGACGATCTGGAAGGATCGCTACTTTGTTCTTCGTGTAAGTTTCAAACTCAAGAATTCCCATAAAGCGGAGCATCTTGGCTATGGAGGGCTCAGTCGGTTTGCAGAGGAGCTCGGGCATTATCCCTCTATAGAAGAGGTGAGAGATGAAGTGATTCGTATTAGAGACTCGAAACTACCCGATCCGGCACTGATAGGGAGTGCCGGCAGCTTCTTTAAGAATCCGATTGTGAGGAGGAAATATTATGAGTATGAGATGCTTAATCTTGATTCCTCCATTCCTCATTATGATATTCCGGGAGATGATATGCATGTGAAGGTGCCGGCAGGTTGGCTTATTGAACATGCAGGCTTGAAAGGGGAGAGTATCGGTGGAGCAATAGTCTATCCGGAGAATTGTCTGGTTATTGCAAATAAAGGTGGGGCTACTTCTGAGGATGTCAGAAATCTGGCATTAAAAGTTCAGAAAACTGTCAATAAATGTTTTCACGTCACATTGATGCCGGAGGTGAATTATATAGACTCTTCAATTAAAGTGACTGTGTTGGGATCGGGAACTTCCAAAGGTGTGCCGGAACTTATGTGTGATTGTGGCGTATGTACATCTGAAAATCCCCTTGACCACAGGCTGCGTGCATCTGTTTATGTAGAGACAATGGGAGTGAAAATTCTCATTGATGCTTCTCCTGATTTCAGGCAACAGGCACTACGAGCTGACATCCGACAGATTGACGGAGTGCTTATCACACATGAACATTATGATCATGTCGGAGGAATTGATGATCTTCGTCCATATTGTTTTAATGCACCGGTAGATCTTTATGTGCGTGAAGATGTCGACCGACATCTGCGCAAACGGCTTGATTATTGTTTTACGGACTCTCGGTATCCCGGAGTGCCCTCGTTCGATATGCACGTAATCGGGAACAGACCATTCTTCATTAAAGGAGTAAAGATTGAACCGATAGAGGTGATGCATGGTAAACTCCCTATCTATGGCTATAGAATAGGTAAATTCGCGTATGTGACCGATGCAAAGAAAATCGATGAAGAGGAGAAGGAGAAACTTTATGGATTGGATGTATTGATTGTCAATGCGCTGCGGGAGCGCGACCATTTTGCTCATTTCACTATTAAAGAAGCGCTGGATCTTATTGAACAGGTCAAACCTAAAAGAGCCTTCCTGACTCATCTTTGTCATGAGGTGGGTCATCATGAGGCTTTTGATGCGTCGCTGCCTCCAAATGTTTCTCCGGCGTTCGACGGACAGCATATCTTGATCGACTGAGACCCCTTCTTACTTAACACCTATAAATAACTCAGGCAGTATGAAAATCAATTCATACTGCCTGAGTTGTTTATATAGAAGATAATTAAATTACTTCAGTTTGAGGGACTGACCAACTTTGATGGGGTCGGTCGTGGAGAGATTGTTGAGCTTACGCAGTGTAGTAGCTGACATGCCGTAAGCTTTAGCGATTTTCGTGAGTGTATCACCCTTCTTCACAGTATATGTTGACTTGGTAGTCGTAGAAGCTGTGTAGGGATTATTTCCATTACTTTCCTTCTTGGCAAGTTCGCGTGAAGGCGCGTAGTTACGCGGTTGAGTATACGTTGACTTTGAGAAGGTGTAAGTATCGGTATGGGTTGTCTGATTTGCAAAGTCGAAGATCGCTTCGGGATTGATTGCATATCCCATATAGCGGGTCTCAAAATGGAGATGCGGACCGGTGCTTCTTCCGGTGTTACCACCAAGACCGATGGGATCACCAGCTTTGACAACCTGATTCGGTTTTACGAGATGGCGATTAAGGTGACCATACACCGTCTCCAGACCATTGGCGTGGCGAATGATTACATAATTGCCATATCCTTTTGCCTCATAATTAGTGAGACGCACTTTTCCATCGAATGCGGCATAGACGGTGTCGTTCATCTTCAGACCGATATCCACACCCTTATGCATTCTTCCGAAGCGTGCCCGATAGCCATATTTTGAAGTGATTTTGCCTTTGTGAGGCATGACATAATTGGTGACATCAATAATTGCTGAATTCGGCACATCGGATTCACGGAACGGGTTGACGCTTTTGGAATTCCATCCTTCAGTGTAAATGTCAATCTCGGGTTCCGGTTCATCAACGAGGTCGATGAATGCTGAGTTGTCAATAATGCGGATCTGCTCCTTGGCTCCGACGTTCTTTGCCAGAAGCTGTTTATGCACATCGGAATGGGCGCGGGATTTTGTCTGCGCCGATGCTGAGGCAGGAGCTCCGAGGAGCATTGCAAGAGCTGCTATTCCGAGTAATTTAATTATCTTCATTATCTAAGTATCTTTTTTCAATATTATTTTAATTCATCACTGCCATAAAAGAAATTGAGATTCGACGGATTGTAGTCGAATATTTCTTCGGGCTTGAAGAATCTATTGATTTCAACTTTTGCGTTTTCTACAGAGTCGGATGCGTGGACAATATTTTCCTGACCACTCATGCAGAAATCTCCACGGAGAGTGCCGGGAGCAGCATTTCTGCCATTGGTAGCACCGGTCATTGTGCGGAATACATTTACCACATCCACGCCTTTGAGACACATCACTATTACGGGAGATGCAGTCATCGATTTTACGATAGACGGAAAGAAGGGGCGATCTACGAGGTGTGCATAGTGTTCGCGAAGGATCTTTTCATCAAGCTGCATCATCTTCATTCCGCAGATAATCAATCCGCGATTTTCAATGCGATCAATTATCCGACCGAGTAGTCTGCGCTCCACGGCAGATGGCTTAAGAATGACGAGAGTCTGCTCCATAATAGAAATGAGTTTCTGTAGATAGATTTTTTAGTTAACGGGTCCGAAACTTAGTGCGATAGGAAAATCAGCGGTTGGCAATCACTGGAATGCCCTAAATTCCGGTTTACGCTCCTAAAATTACTAATTTTCAATGTTATAGAAAAATAATTTCGTAAATATTTTGAGTTAAAATTATTTAATTAATTGCTTTTTATTGGTGTAATGCTTTGACTATCAAATTAATAGTGCTTATTGATTTATTTTTTAACTCTTTGAGTCTCCTGCACATGTTATATACTCAATGTGCAAAAATAGGAAATGCCCGAATTTTCGGCGCGGTTGCGCGAAAATTCGGGCATTAGATTTATTTAATTCCGGAATCGGGAATTTTATCCGAGGGGTTCGAGTTTTACAGTGAAGTGGCGCATGAGAGGAGCTTCCCATTTAATCTTCACACCGCGAGTGATTTCATGGCGGCGATCGTAGACATTCTTGAGGGCAGCTGCGATGACATCCATGTGATTGTTAGTGTATGTGCGGCGGCAGATGCAAAGACGAAGGAAGTCATTACCACCGAAACGGTTTTCGCGAGTGATAGGATCGCGGTCAGCAAGGAGATAGCCGATTTCGCAACCGCGGACACCTGCTTCGCGATACAGCTCGATAGTCAGAGTCTGAGCGGGGAATTCCTCTTTGGGGATGCGATCGAGCACTTTATCGGCATCGATGAATACAGCGTGACCGCCGACGGGACGCTGATAGGGAATGCCATATTCGTCAAGTTTCTTGGCGAGATATTCTACCTGCTTGATGCGTGTTTCAAGCATGTCGAATTCAGTGTTTTCGTCAAGACCTACTGCGAGGGCTGCCATGTCGCGACCATTCATGCCGCCGTAAGTAAGGAATCCTTCGAAGGGGATGAGGAAGAGTTTCGCACCCTCATAGATATCTTCCCAGCGGGTTGCGATAAAGCCACCCATATTCACGAGACCATCTTTCTTGGAAGACATTGTCATAGCGTCAGCATAGCTGAACATTTCGCGGCAGATCTCCTTGATAGTCTTATCCTTAAACTCCGGTTCGCGAGTCTTGATGAAATATGCGTTTTCAGCAAAACGAGCTGAGTCGAAGATTACTCGTTTGCCATATTTGTCAGCGAGTTTACGCACGCCACGCAGATTTTCCATGCTGACGGGCTGACCACCGGCTGTATTGTTGGTGATAGTAACGATGATGAAGGGAATCTTATCTGCATCCTTTTCAAGCACAGCTTCGAGTTTCTTGAGATCAACGTTACCCTTGAAAGGAACTTCGAGCTGAGTATCTTTTGCTTCGTCTACAGTGCAGTCAACTGCGAATGCCTTGCGGCTTTCGATATGTCCCTTAGTAGTGTCGAAGTGTGAGTTGCCGGGTACGATATCCCCTTCTTTTACGAGGTGGGAGAAAAGGACATTCTCTGCAGCACGACCCTGATGAGTCGGAAGGACGTACTCAAAACCGGTGATTTTACCAATAGTGTCCTTAAGCTCGTAGAAAGAACGTGCACCGGCGTAAGATTCATCGCCGGTCATCATAGCTGCCCACTGACGGTCGCTCATTGCGCCTGTACCGGAGTCTGTCAGACAGTCAATATAGACTTGCTCAGAACGAAGACCGAAGACGTTGTAGTCAACTTCCTTCAACCATTTTTCGCGTTCTTCACGAGTGCTTTTTTTGATGGGTTCTACCATCTTGATTTTCCATGATTCTGCAAAGGGAATTTCCATTGTATCAGTGCTTTTTATATATTAGATTAGTTATTGGAATTTGCTATATCGCAAAGTTAAAACATTTAATCTAAATATGCAAAAAATATAACAAAAATATTTATTATTTATTGGTAATCAATTGAATGATAGTGTTATAGTATAGTTCCTATTTCTCTGTAAGCACTGGAGTAAGAGTATAACCCTTTTGGGAAAGAAGGCTGATAATTCCGTCGGGACCGGGAAGATGAAGCGCTCCGACTGCTATAAAGGTTGGATAGGACTCGATAATTGCCGGAATCTTATCTACCCAGTTAATATTTCTCTTGCGAACAAGTGCATCGGTAAAAGCCGGGTTGCCATCCTCCTGCAGGGATAAAGCATAAAGTTTCTCAATATCTCCTGCAAAGTATGCCTCGTTAAGTTCTTTTGAGAGAAGGACACATTCTTCCGGATTATTAAGCAGATTGCGTAGATCCTCTACTTGCTCCGAAATAGGAACGAATGTATATAGTAATTCCGCCTGTTGTTCCGCAGACTCAAGAGGGATAATTTTTCGTCCGGACTCTTTGAATATTCCTTGGATATGAGAATCTAATTGAGCATCATTGTCGAATTCGGGTATTTCCCTTGCCATAATGCCGACAGTGACAGCCGCTGTTATTGCCATTGGGCGAAGCATGTCAAGCGATTGCAGGGTCAGTCCGGGTGCGGGTGAGATTGATTCAAATTTCTTTGCCAGATCAAGATATTCATCAGTCGGGAGCAGCCGGGACAGAGTGCTGTCAGAAGGGGCGATCATGTATTTCTGGGTTGCAAATGCGATTGCCATAGGGCTGACTGTCATATCAATTTCTCCGACCTCGATATCACAGGATTCCATTGCTTCTTTAATTGCGGGGATGGAATCGAGAAAGGAGAGGGGTGCGAGATGGTGAGTGCCCAAAATATAAGAAGGCTTCTCTATGCCATTTCCGGTGATTTTATAGAATACGGAAGCTTGTCCGCAAACGCAAATCAGTAAAGATAGAATACAAAACGCAAATCTTTGCATGACGAATAGTAAAATTAAATAGAAAACGAAAAATAAATGTAAGCGTTCCACTGATGAAGGCGAAACGAGATGCTAATATCGCATAAATGGATGAAATAACGAAATTATAGGAATATAAAAATTGATTGTTGAGGAAAAATGTTTTATATTTGTAGATATAACCCAAAACAGGGCAAATAAATTGCGAAAGCAAATGAAATTTTTAAGGATATGGCTTTAGTTGATGATATTGCTTACGACTGCAAGGCGAGGAAAGAGGATGTGCAGAATGTGCTCGATGATTTCTTCAGTATTCTGGCAGATACATTAGTTGATATGGACACTCTTATCATACCCGGTTTCGGTCAGTTTGAAGCAAAGAAACGTAAGGAGAGAGTGACAGTTCACCCCGCCACGGGGCGCAGGTTACTGGTGCCTCCGAAGATAGTAGTCGGATTTAAACCATCAGGAGTATTAAAAAGCAAGTTAAAATGAATAATAAGGTTACTCTCAATAAAATAATCAAGATTCTTTCTGAAAGAAGCGGGAAGAATCCGCAGATGTGTGAGGATATACTCAAAGGTCTGTTTAAGCATATAGCATCATCCTTGGAAGAGGGTGAGACAATTAAGATCAAAGGTTTTGGAACATTCAAATTGTCGCGTGTGGAATCGCGCAAGAGTGTGGATGTGACCAACGGGCAGGAGAACGAAATCCCGGCACATGATCGGATTGTATTCGTGCCGTCTAAGGAATTGGCTTCAGCTGTTAATGCTCCCTTTGAGATGTTTGAGACTATAGAGCTGGATGAAGAAATTCTTGAAGAGGAATTGGCAAAGGCAGAAGTGGCAGGCGAATCGCTTCTTGTTCAGGAGTATGGATCTCAATTGATTATTGATGAAGAGAAAGAAGATGAATTATTGAAGGAACATCCTGATCTGAAGAAAGTGATAGAAGCGGATTCAAAAGAAGAATCAGAAGAACCGACAGTAGAGGCTCAAGAAGAAAAAGAGGAGCCGACTGCAGAAGAACTGCCTGCAGAAAAGGAACCCGCCAAGGATGAAGAACTCGTAAAGGAAGAAGCATCTGCTGAAGTAGAGTCACCCGCTGAAGAGGCATCACCTGCTGAGGAAGAAGTACCCGCTGAAGTGGAGGTGGCGGCTGAAGAGGACTCTCCTGCTGAGAAGGAGAATACTACTGATGAGGAGGAAAATATTGCAGATGAGGATGAATCAGAGAAGGAAGACTACAATGAACCTTCTGATTATTCGCAAAATGATAAGGGAAGTTTCCGTCATGGTTTCCTCTGGGGTGTTTTGGGTGCTTTATTAGTGTTCATTCTGGGATTATTCGCATTGTGGATGCTTAACGATGACTTTGCAGAATGGGGAAAAAGTATGTTCTCAAGATCCGGATCAAATGTTGAAGTCGGTCCGGCTGACACTGTTAAAGTAGAGAATCCATCTGATTCAGCGATAGACAATGAAGAGGGTGAAATTCTCATGCAAGAAAATGATTTAAGCGAAGCAGAAGCCGGAGTTCCTGATATAGTGGAAGACGCGTCTGCCGAGAATGCTGTTCCGACGGCTCCTTCCGACAAAGCTGAAAAGGCTGCACAAAGTAATAAGTCGACAGCAGGACCCGTGTATGACACTATAACCACTACCCATTATCTGACTACAATGGCAAAGAGACATTATGGTAATTATCATCTCTGGCCCTACATATATAAGGAGAATAGCAAGATATTAGGGCATCCGAACAGGATTCGTCCGGGAACAAAAGTCGTTATCCCGGATCTTAAAAAATATGGAGTGGATCCCAACAATCCCAAGGATATAGAGAAAGCCCGACGTCTGGGAACGGAAATCTATAAAAAGTATGAATAGGCTGTAAGACCCCGCCCTTCTACATACTTAATCGGCACAGATACAAAATATCCGAGATATAAGATAAGCGCCATGCTTCCCCTGATGGGTAGAAGCATGGCGCTTTTCTTTTTTCTATTATTTTGTATTTTCATTTGAGGGTGGCGGAGGCGTTCCTGTTGAGGAATCCGTATGAGAAGTGGCTTTTCCATTAACGTCCGCCGGAGTGGGCACGTCTCCCGGAAATGATGGATAGGTGGAGGCTGGAGACTCCGGGGTTCCTCCCTTTTGGAGGAAGGGGTAGGGTAGCCCATAGAAGAGAGTGGGATCCGCACCGGCTTCCAATACGCCGTTGAGCACCTCATCACGTCCGGAGGCATTCTCGTAGGTGTAAAGATGGAATCTACCCATCATGATTGCAATATGCTCGAAGATCGCAGACTGTATAGCTTCATAAGGGAGCCATTTAGATGTATTGGTAAAGCAATACACTTGTAGAGGTATGCCGACGGAAGTCTGGGCGAGCGTCGATATGAAGCAATCATCGGAAGCAACGTGGCTGACATGAGGATGTGCGTCAAGATAGAGTTTGACGTATGCCCTGAAAATACCGAGGTTAGTGTCAATTGAACCATCTACAAGACCTTCGGAGTTATTCACATTCTCTACTTTGCCGGCTGCTTTCTGGGCTCTCTTTTTCGATATCCATTCAGAGAGGAGAGGAATTGATGCATACGTATCAAGCATCTTTTCATCACAAGGAAGCACTGAATCGCAATCAATCATATAGCTGCGGCAAATACGACGCGTCCCGGATTCCTGCATCGGTCGGTAGTTGGTAAACGAACCTGATATAAGGCTATAGGGAGGAAGAGTAGTGACGGTTTTATCAAAATTCTGTACTTTTACGGAGGTAAGAGTGACCTCAATTACATTGCCATTAGCGTCAGTGCCCGGCACCTTTATCCAATCGCCTACATGAAGAGAGTCGTTTTCAGACAGCTGCACCCCTGCCACTACGCCGAGGATACTGTCTTTGAACACCAACATAAGCACCGCAGCGAAAGCACCGAGACCTGCCAAAAGGCTTCCCGGAGATTTATTGACGATAACTCCTATGACAATAATAGCGAAGATGAGCCAAATAATACCCTTTATCAGCTGAACGAGACCTTTCAAAGGGAGTTTCTTTTTATTTTCTCGTGCATCGACATGGCTCCATATCACCATCGCTAATATATTCAGCGAAAGTGCTACTATATACACTATATATATCCACGTCAGTCGGGAAAGCCATGCAGCTAATGTCTGCTTGCCAGTCATAGTGAACTGCAGGAAGATCAGAAAGACGATTGCCGGTATGATACGACAAATTTTGGTGAAGAATCCTGATTCTTTCAAGCGAACATAGACATCATATTTTACAATCTTCGACAAATGATTGACAGCCATGAGAATCACCCATTTTGCCGCCTGTCCGATTATGATTGCAATCAGAAATACGAGAATTGCATACAGGGTCGTGGATAAGAAGGTGTTATGTTCCAATCCGACAAGAGATAATACCCAATTGACTGCTGACATTATCCAGTGAGCCACTGTATAATAGCTCTCTTCCGACACACCCGACAGCTCAACATGCGGCATTGGAGCCTCTTCTTTATGTTTGAGCGCTTCGGGGATAAGCAAAAGCATTGAATTTAGATTCATATTTCCTGTATTAGTTAATAATTCAAGTGGAAACCTTATTTTTAATAATTACAATAGAGGGAGGCTAAAAGTTCATATCAGTAACTACACATTGCGGACAGAAATGAAAAAGTCCCTCCGAGGTCAGAAGTGTCAACCTCGGAGGGATTTTGAAAAAAGATATTATTGATCGGCTTAGAGCGCTACTTTGTAGCTTTTGCCGTTAACAACCTTGATATAGATACCCTTTTCAGGATTGTTTACGCGCTGACCCTGGAGGTTGAACCAGACAGCTTCGCCATTCTCAGTGATGGGAACAGTGACTACGGCTGTTGTGCTGCTTAGCGTAAGAGTCATTTTAGAGAGATCAGCCTTTACAGCATAGATGCCGGGAGTTGTCTTCCAGGCGCAAGCACCTGATGCGCTGACATTGACGGGATAAAGCACGATCTTGCTATCCGAGTTCACTGAGATAGGCTCATCATTACTTGCAGCGCCATATCTGTCTGCGTCATTTGCGAGAGTCCAGTCGCCGTCAGTTGTATCAAGCTGAGTAAGGAAAGAGAAGTAAGCCGAACCATCTCCGGAATCAGCAAATTCAATAGAATCCCATTCGTAGACACCATTATTCTTGACATTCTGTGCGACTCCATGAGCTGATGCCCAATTGAGGTTGCTGATGTTTCCGATGAGATATAGGTTAGCAGGATAATTGCCCGGGTTTACGATGGGAGGTTCGGGATTCGTGCCTCCTCCTGAATAAACTCCCTGATCACCTGAGGTATTGTAGATGTGATTGGCTACAGCTACAAAATCGGAAGTCTTGGTAGCGTCGCCATCGCCTGCATTGAAGAGGATTCCGGTTGTGCCTGCAGGGACAGTGTACGACCATACATTATTGCTGTCGGCAACCTTTGTCATGGCAACGCCGGGCCATGTTGACTCCGTTCCTCCCCAATAGTGGATATAGGGAGTTGTCCATTTCGAATTAGAGTTATCGAAATATACATTGAAGGCAGTTGAAGGATTTACGGGATCAACGGGTTCGACGGGTTGAACGCCGCCACCGGTTGTAGACCATACACAATAGCCATTTCCGGATGCTACGATCTGAGAATCGTTGTAGCCGGAGGGCGAAGCCATTGCAGAGCCGACCTTCACGGCGAGTTTACCGCGTTTTCCGGTAATTTCAGCCATATAGCAATCGCGGTCGGCACGAAGAACTGTCACTGCGCTCTGATTGTGGACGCCTACAGCGTTGCGGGCTGCAATAAGTTTCTGGAGTGCTGCCTTATTCTCGATATAGTGAGGATAGAACACACAGGGGGTGCCGGGAGAGCAGAGAAGGAAGGCATAAGCAGCCATCACATTGCCGTTAAATTTATTCCAGCTGTCGCGATATGTGTCATGATTATCAATGAAAGTGACGGCATACTGCGGATATCCGAAATGAATCATTCCGGCAGGTTGGTCTGTTGTGCCGTTGGCTTTCCATGCGAGTTTCGACATGTCGTTGCTTGAGAAGGCTTCATTCATTGCATATTTGCAGGGGAAGTCGAAAGCGGCGCTTTGTCTGCCAGTCGCTTCAATCCAAGCTGCCACTGCATCGTAGCTTCCATCCCAATATTCGCCTACAGAGTAGGTAGGTTTGGATGCTTCGTTGTAGATTTTATTATAATAGCCTGAATAGCCTTTTGTCATATCATAACGGAAACCGGCATATCCGAGATCCTGAATCAGGAATGTGCAATACGCTTTGCAGTTTTCTTGCACTGTAGCATTAGTGTGGTCAAGGTCGCGTGAACCGTCGAAATCTTCACCGGTGTCGGGCGCACCTGTCGGTTTAGCTTGTCCTGAGGCATTTCTTACTTCATCTGTAGAGCAGATATGTTCCGGACCAAGTTTGTAAGTTTTTCCATTCCAGGTTTCAGAGGGGAAGTTAGTCCAGTTGGATACACCGCTTCGATGGTTGATGACAACGTCCTCGATGATGTCAGTGCCCTTCTCCTTGAATGTCTTGATCATTGTGCGAAGCTGCGCTTCCGTACCAAAAGAGGAGTTGTGGTTGGTAAACCAATAGACCGGATCATAGCCCATACTGGGGTTGGAGGCAGCCTTTGCGCTATTGGGCACCCAGATGACCTTGAAATATTTCGACAATTCCTCGGCGTTGGCTGTGAGAGTCGCCCATTTGGTATTGTTAGTGCCGCTATAGGAATCCCAATAGAACCCCTGAAGCATTACACCCTCGAAATTAGCAGGCCATGCATAGTTGGCAGCGTTGGCGCTTATAGCGGAGCCCGTAAGAGCGAGCATGGAAAGCGCGAGCTTCCAACATGATTTAGTAGAGAATTTCATGATGAAAAGTAAGTTATTATTTAGTTAATTAGATATTCGAAAATAGTTGATGCCATTCTGAGCAGCAGTGTTAAGATGCACCGCATCTTCCGCATTCTCAGCAACCTTGCAAATTTACATAAATAATTACAAACCGCCAATTTATTCTCTCAAAAAAAGACGAGATTGACGGATATAACACGTGGTTACATAATCGTCGTTAGCCGCTTTTGGGGGGTAAATGATATAACAGTTTTCGACTGCAAGTTACGACAGTTGTATAAAATTTTGTTAGTTTTGTATCCTCAAAATAATATGACTAAATTAGATTTAGATATCTCATATTAATCTGTTGTAAATCTCACATTTATAATATAGCTGCAATATTGCGGATTGAAGATAGACGCTTCATAAATGAAGCATCAGACTTTGCTACCTGCATATTATAATCATTTTGCAGATTAAGCAATAGATCTGCCGGAATATTTAATGCCGCTTCTATTAATAAAGCCATTTCTGTATTAACCCCCCTCTTGCCTTTGATAATCTCATTAAGTAGAGAAGGCTTAATGCCTATGCTTTCAGCGAGCTTTGCCTGAGTAATACTATTTGCCTCAAGTTCATCCTTAATAAGTTCACCCGGGTGAGTTGGCTCAAATGGAGTGAGATTGTTTGCAACCATATCCGGTGAAACGCCTTGTAATGTAATCATAGCAATCGTAATGGTTTGAGAGTTCAACAATATTACAGATAGTAGGAATCGGCTCTTCGTTAGTTTCTTGCATAGTAAACTCGATTCGATACTGATCATTAACGCGAATAGAGAATCGCCCGGCTTTAGTTCCTCTTAAAGCCTCAAAATTCAAAGAATTAATACGAAATAAATCCTCTTTGCGGGAAGCCCATTTCAGGTAATCTACGCCACGCTTGTAGCGTTTGATTACATCAATCCTGTAACGATGTTTTTTATCGCTACACTCTCCTTTAGTATACAGGTCTCTCAAATATTCTTCTCCGAATTCGACTATCATATAATTCTATTACGATGCAAAGATATAAAAAGTTTTCAAAATTCACAAATTTGTGAATTTAAATATGCTTAGCTGTTTGCGCTATAAATAGCTGTTTGCGCTATAAATGGCGAATAAACCGATGAGATGACATCGAGTATAATCTAAAATCATTATCTTTGTAAGATGATGAAAAATAGACATGGGAGGCATAGGAAGTGGCGGCAGTCGAGAAGGGTCGGGCAGACGCCCGGTTGACGGGGAACCCCGGAGCCGGATATCGGTGACTCTTCCGACATGGCTGCTGAGAGAGATAAGAAAAGAATCAGAGCGCCGAGATATGTCCGTATCAGGATATATCAGCGAGCTTTTAGAGAGAGGAATTGAAAATTGAATCATGAAAATTTAGAGGTATGGATGAAAATATTAAAGTAAACCGCGTTGGAGGTTGTATTCTCGCTTTTGTGTTATTTATTGGTTTTTTCTTTATGATGTTTGCAGGATTAAGAGGAGCAACCTTCTTTGAATCCATATTAGCGGGGATTATTATGATGGTGGTATGTTTCATTGAAATTCTTATAGCTATTAAGGTGATGACAGTAATCGTTCCTGGTCTTTGGACATGGTATCCCAGATTCAATCATGATACAAAATGGGGGAGGATAAAATGGGCAATATTATTCAAGTCGAGTGTTGGGATGATTGTCGTTTTACCCTTGATTGGATCTTTGATAGGATATGTGCTTGATGGCTGGACGGGAGTTGTTATTTTAGGTATTGGATTTCCTATTCTTGTATATGGAATATCAATACCAGCTATCCTTTCGACATCCAGGGGTGGGCGTAAACTTCTAAAAGATAGTTGGAATGAAGATGCAAAGAGGCGAGAGATAAAAGAAATTGAAAGGCGCCAGCGTTGGAATACTAAATGGAATGAAAGTCCCGGCTCTATTATGGATCTCTTTAAAGATGATGATCCATGGAGATATTAAAATAAGAAGGAGGGTTCCCCTCCTTTTTTTATGTCCTTCCCCTGGCGGGAGAGTCCGATTAATTTTGCTGAAAAGAAGGATAAATATGGCAAAATTACAACCGGATTATATAAAATGGGTTCTGACCCTTAATGCCTCACAGGCGCAGGAGGAATATCATAAGCTTCAGAAGGAGAATAAGGGACTTCAGAAGGATGCGGATGCCACCCGCAAAAGGATGGCGGAACTTGCGGGGCAGAGTAAGGCAAATACTCAAGAGTATAAGAATCTTGAGACGCGACTGAAAAGTTTGACTAAAATCTATAAAAAAAGCAATGAGTTGCCGCGGGGCAACTCATCGTTTGAGGTTCCAACCAGATTCGAACTGGTGTGAACGGTTTTGCAGACCGGTACCTAACCACTCGGACATGGAACCTTGTTATGTGTGGCGGGAATTTGTTTTGTTCCCTTTTGCAGTGCAAAATTACGAATTGTTTTTGAGTTGTGCAAATATTTTTTGAAGTTTTTTGATTTCTCTTTTGAAATGAATATGATTTTATCTGATTTTATAGTAGTTTATGAGAGGGAATTGGTAGGGGAGGGTATAAAAATTCCCGGAAAGCGGCTGTCGCTTCCGGGAATGTATTTAGTTGGAGTATGGTCGGAAAAAGGAATTATCGGATGATGACTTTTTTGCTGCCGTGGAGGTAGATGCCGGCAGGGAGTGATTTGAGATCTGCAGCGGAAGCAGACTTCAGCATCAATTTGCCGTCAATTGTGTAGACATCTGAGGGTCGATCATTATTTTCTGTCACAAGCTCTACTTCCACAGGATCATCCGTGAGTGTGGCTCTGATGATGCCACTTTCTTTTTTGCCGAGAGCGGGTATCTCAAAACCTTCTCCTGCAGATGCTATGACACCCGACGTGGCGATTTTATTGTTGATGAATACCTGAATGAGGATATTTTTCCCTGCTGAATTCATCAATGAAAGGGTGAAGGGATGATCGGCACCGGGATAGTAATTATTACCGAGCATTAGAATATCCTCAGCTCCTGAGAATACTTCGCAGTCATTAAGCTGTAGATTCCAGTGAGACATCTTAAATTCTTTCCATACGTAATTGACGCGATATGATCCTGTGAGGTTTGTCGGCACATCAAGCCAGCAATTTGCTGCATTTGTAGAGTCAAAACTGTTGTCGGCAGCCATCATTGTCTTATCTCCTGAAAGGGAGAGAAGATTCATTGATTTAGCGCAATAAAAACCTCCGGCGGGGATTTCCGTAATTGAAGAGGGGAGAGAAACACTCTGTCCTTCGAAGAAGGCAAATGCATCGGGGCGGAGGGATGTGATGTTGTAGCCGTCGATAACAGATGGCACTTTAATATCGCCGGAATAAGCCGAGGAACCGGGCGCGGTCAGCACTGCTTTCTTGGCTGCTTCATCAGTCACAACGTATGCCAGACCCTCTTTGGAAGTCTTGAGTTCGGATTCCACTATCAAGGGAATAGGGATTGAAAGCGGGGCATCGTTGTCGTCCGTCATTCTCATCAGGTAATAACCCGGTTCGAGATCGAAATTGAAAGGACGAATAGTGGAACGGAGCCAATACTTTGAATTAACATTAATTTGCCCGCCATTGCTGAGGAATTTAACCCTCTTCAAGGTCTGTGGATCAAGAATCTCTACTTTGTAAGTGATAGTTTTGGCTGTTGCTGAAGCGTTGTTTACATTGCAGTAGATCGGGCTTTCAGTTCCTGAGACATAGAAATCCGGTGAGATATTAGTGATATAGACATTATCAACGCGCGGCTGTTCGAAACCGCTGTCGGATATAACGACCGGCAATGCGTCAATAAAGGTGTTTTCTTCGCTGTCCATCACATAGAGTCTATAGACTCCCGGCTCGGGATCGCCATCCATGACTATCTGGAGTTCTGTGTAGCCTTTGCCTGCTACAGAAACCCTATCGGTGAAGGATCCGACATATCCGAATTCGTCATCCGCATTGAATAGAGAAACTCCGAGTTCGGAATTGAAATCGCCATCACCTACATTGAGTATAGGCAATTTAAACGCTATATTGGTGTTGCTGTAGATTTTCTCCGGTAAAATAGGGTCGCAGACAATAAGTTTTGGGCGATAATCAGAGTCCGGACCATCATTAGTAAGGGTTTTCACACCATTTTCCACTTTTAGAGCGACATAATTCTGCATTCCGAGGGGAATCTGCACATTTTGCCATTCCTTTTCACCTTCCGCCCGGAACACGAGATATATTTTATATGCGCCGTCGGGGAGATTGGGAATATCAGCATCAAAGGCAGAATAGCCATAATACGGTGTCAAAGTTTCGGTGCCGAGGTCAACGTACTCGACCTCCTGATTATCGGATGCATTTAATATTTGCAGAGCCACCTGCACAGTCTCAGAGTAACCGAGAGGATTATAGAAAAGAGAATATCCGTCTGCACCTTCGCGTATTTCAAAATTATTATCTCCTCCATAATAGAATCCACCTGTGGAAATCAAAGCACTCTGCTGCTTGGAAGGAGCTCCCGGTGTATTAGCCGGCATGATACCGGTCAGAATGCTCTGACCTCTGTTGTATCCCCCTTCATAGGAACCCGCGCCTCCGGATGCAGGGTTAAGAGCGCTGAGGAGGAAATAGCCATCCTGATATCCTCCCCAACCCCAGTTGAAATGGAAATAATCATTTTGAGAATAGCCATCGCATACAAAAGCATGACCGCCTTCAGAGGAAGAGCCGGAGTAATAGACCGGGCGACCCTCTGCGAGTTCTGCGTAAACGAGGTTAAGCCAATCCTTCATAGGAGTGTAGTCCTTCCAATAGAATTTCAGACCCTTTGCATATCCGAAATACTTTGAAAGGGCTATCTGCACATCGGAATCATAGGCTCCTGATGCATAGGGAGAATATTGCATATTCACGCCGGCTCCGACCTGTCTCATCAATTTAGCTACGGCAGCCGCCTGAGTGGAGGTATACTTTCCGGACTGATAAGTGTCAAGCATATTTGCCCAGTCGTAGACTGTGCCTGAAAAAGTGATGCCGGCATTAGAGCCTGTCGGAGAGACGGGCCATTGATGATACTTCATGATCTGCGACACGGCAGTTGCCACACACCCGGTGACACAACGTCTGCCATTGGAAGTCGGGCAATCATTATTATATGGTGAACTCTGATCCCATTGAGTTTTAGTCAGAGGTTCGATGGGAGCGCGATACTCCTTACGCACAAGTCTGAGATTAGAGTCTGATTCAGGAGCAGTCGGCAGATAACCGGAAATCTCGCGGGAATATTCCGAAAGCCACCACTTCATATTATCCGAGATTTTACTTTCATCGAAAGTCCCTTTATCCGAATACCCGAGAACTTGCGGAAGTCGATCATCCGCAGTAGTGATTATAAATCCGGAATCAAAGTTGAAGATATAATACAATGTAGTTTCTCCGGAGGTAGCCGTATATGCGCAATTGAGATGAGTATTCTGAGCAGGGGCAGCATTTCTTCCCGGATGAGAAGAGTATAAGAATTTCAAAGCTTCCTCTTCAGCCGTAGCCTGAGAGACAGGAGCCGCTGATAGAGATAAAGCTGACGTCAGAGCCAGGCAGCCGGACATCAAAAAAGAGGAAAACCGGATATTCATTAATCGTTACGTTAAAAGGTTGAAGTTTAGTTAAGAAATTATCATCAATGGCAGATGAATCTAAAGATACAGAAAACAAAGTTAATAAAAAATATGAATGGAGTTTAATAAAAGGTTGAAAAAATGAAAAATGCGTAAAAATTAAATCTCAAGTGATTTGAAAATAAGATAAAAAAGTATTAATTTTGCAGTTGGTTAGCAGGGATTTCATTCCCTTGACTCAAAGGTCTTAGAACATATAATTCTCAAGATAGACATAGAAAATAAATCGAAATGAAAAAAAGTGCACTTCAGAGAGTAAGAGCTGAATATCAGCCGAAACTCCCCAAGGCTCTTCAGGGTCCTGTAAAACTTAAGGTAGGAGACGCTACGGAATCAGTAGCGGATCAGGATGCTATCAAAGCGTTGTTCCCCAATACTTACGGCATGCCCGTAGTAGAATTCGAGCGTAACGACAAACCGGAGCGGGTAGAGGAGCCGTTTAATGTCGGCATCATCCTTTCCGGTGGTCAGGCACCCGGTGGACATAATGTAGTGAGCGGTATCTTCGATGGTATCAAGAGCCTCAACAAGGAATGTCGTCTTTATGGCTTCCTGATGGGTCCTTCCGGCTTCATTAATCATCAGTATATGGAGCTGACTGCAGGCTACATTGCTGAATATCGCAACACCGGCGGTTTTGATATCATAGGCAGCGGCAGAACAAAGCTTGAGACACCTGAGCAGTTTGATGCCGGACTGAAAGTGCTTAAAGAACTCAATATCAAAGCGCTGGTTATTATTGGCGGTGATGACTCCAACACAAATGCCGCTGTGCTTGCGGAATATTATAAAGCCAACGGAGCCAATGTACAGGTTATCGGTGTGCCCAAGACTATTGACGGCGACCTTAAAAACGAATGGATCGAGACATCCTTCGGTTTCGATACAGCTTGCAAGGTATATTCAGAAGTTATCGGAAACATCCAGCGTGACTGTAACTCTGCGAAGAAATATTATCACTTTATCAAGCTTATGGGTCGTTCGGCGTCTCATATCGCGCTTGAATGTGCGCTTGAGACACAGCCTAACGTTTGCCTTATCTCAGAAGAGGTGGCAGCGAAGCGCATGACGCTTGATAATATCGTCAGCCAGATCTGCTATGTCATTGCAGAGCGTGCGAAGCTCGGCTGGAACTTCGGTACTGTTCTTGTGCCGGAAGGTCTTATCGAGTTCATTCCCTCAATGAAGACTCTTATTTCCGAGCTTAATGAGGTGCTCGTAGAGCATGGCTCAGAACTTGAAGGTCTTGATGAACTTGAGAAGCTCGAAGCTATTCGCCACCATCTTTCAGTTGAGAGCGCCGAACTCTATAAATCGCTTCCGAAGAACATTGCGCTTCAGCTCAGCCTTGACCGTGACAGCCACGGCAATGTGCAGGTATCCCTCATTGAGACAGAGAGCCTGCTGAGTGAAATGGTGGCAAAGCGTCTTGACGAGATGGCAGAGGAAGGACAGTACAGCGGTAAGTTCAACGCTCAGCACCACTTCTTCGGCTATGAAGGACGTTGCGCGGATCCGACAAACTTTGATGCGGACTACACATATGCCCTCGGTTACAATGCGGCTATGCTTATCAATAGTGGTCTGACAGGCTACATGTCAAGCGTCCGCAATCTTACAGATCATACAGAGAACTGGGTGGCAGGCGGCATTCCTATCACTATGATGATGAACATGGAGCGTCGTCATGGTCAGATGAAGCCCGTGATTCAGAAAGCACTTGTAAATCTCAACGGCAGACCCTATCTCAAATACGCGTCAATGCGTGAGACTCTCGCTCTGAACACATTGTATCAGTATCCCGGTCCTATCCAGTACTTCGGTCCGGCAGAGATCTGCGATCGTCCGTCGATGACTCTTCTCCTTGAGCACGGCAAAGAGATCTAACACTTGATTTTTCATAATGGATGTTCCCTCGCTCTGTCGCAATGCGGATACAGCGGGGGAATTTCTTAAACTACCAATAACTTACTTAAAATAACCTAACTTACTAACTATGGCATCAACAGCTACAATGTCCGGAGTAAATTCCGGTAAGACAGAACTGCTGCGCGACAAAGCCTGGGCGCGCTGGACTGCCCTGGCGCTTCTTGCGTTTGCAATGTTCTGTTCCTACGTCTTTATGGACGTCTTATCTCCGATCAAAGATCTGCTTCAGTCGACTCGCGGGTGGGACTCCACTGCGTTCGGCACTATGCAAGGTTCGGAGACATTCCTTAATGTCTTTATTTTCTTTCTAATCTTTGCGGGTATCATTCTCGACAAGATGGGAGTTCGCTTCACGGCGCTTCTCTCCGGCTGTGTGATGCTTATCGGTGCTGTGATCAACTGGTATGCACTCACCAATTCTTTCATAGGATCAGCGTGTGATGTATGGTTTACAAATCATCTGAACTATATTCCTGTTTTTGATGAGTTGGGCGTATCTCCGTTCTATGAAGGAATGCCTGCTTCAGCGAAAATGTCGGCATGCGGCTTCATGATATTCGGATGTGGCGTCGAAATGGCAGGTATAACTGTCAGCCGCGGTATCGTAAAATGGTTCAAAGGTAGAGAGATGGCACTCGCCATGGGATCGGAGATGGCATTGGCTCGTCTGGGTGTTGCAACGTGTATGATATTCTCTCCGATGTTTGCCGAACTTGGTGGCACGGTAGATGTCAGCCGTTCGGTCGCTTTCGGCGTTGTGCTTCTCATGATTGCCTTAATGATGTTCATTGTCTATTTCTTCATGGATCGCAAACTCGATGCTCAGACAGGAGAAGCAGAAGAAAAAGATGATCCCTTCAAGATTTCCGATCTCGGGAAGATTCTCTCCAGTCTTGGATTCTGGTTGGTAGCTCTTCTTTGTGTGCTTTATTACTCTGCGATTTTCCCCTTCCAGAAATATGCAGTCAACATGTTGCAGTGTAATATTGACTTTACTCCGCTTCCGGAAGGTTCATTCTGGGCTACAGATGCTGTGACCTACATTCAGTATGTCATAATGCTCGTTGTGGCTGCCACAGCATTTGCCGGCAACTTTGCTAAGAAAGTATCTGTGAAATACGGACTTTTTGCCATATCTATCATCAGTCTGGTTGTCTACTGCTGGATGGGCTATCAGAAGCAGAGTGCCGGAGCGATTTTCGCGGTGTTCCCTCTTCTTGCCGTAGGTATTACTCCCATATTGGGTAAATATGTGGACTATAAAGGAAAGGCAGCCTCAATGCTTGTTCTCGGTTCGCTTCTCCTTATAGCGTGTCATCTTACTTTCGCTTTTATTCTTCCCATGTTCAAAGGGAATGCTGCCGGCGGCGTGATAATTGCATACGTCACAATTCTCGTGCTTGGCGCCTCTTTCTCACTCGTGCCTGCCTCACTCTGGCCCTCGGTTCCCAAACTTGTGGACGCAAAGATCATCGGTTCGGCTTACGCATTAATATTCTGGATTCAGAATATCGGTCTGTGGTTGTTCCCCATGCTTATCGGTAAAGTACTGACATCTACCAATACGGATATCGAGGCTCAGGTCGCAGCCGGAAAGATGACTGAGGAGGTAGCGTCCGTCAGCTATAATTATACTTGGGCACTTGTGATGCTGGCTTGTCTTGGAGTTGCAGCTCTCTTCATCGGTCTGTATCTCAAGATAGTCGACAAAAAGAAGCATCTTGGTCTGGAACTTCCGAACGTTACTGACTCAGCTGCCGAGAAGGAAGAGATTGAAGCTTCGGAAGTAGAGTCTGCGGAAGGATAATATTTCCGTGCCTATCTCAACTGAAATAAAATTGGGGTTTCAAGCGTTATAATTTTATATTGCCAAGCAGCCTGCATCTCAGGCAGCCTGCGTTCGACATAAAGAATTGAGATGAAACCACGATTTAGTAAATATATAAGCCGTTTCGGCGGCGGCTGCACACTTGCTCTTCTGATGACATTGTTCATCGGAGGAGCTTGTTATGCAGAGACGGTCAGCCAGAAGGCAAGCAAAACGCTTGCCCAAACTTTCTTTGACAAAGCATACGGCGAGCATACCCCTCCTCCGAAATATGTCTGGAACGGAAAGCGCCTTACGACCGACAGACTGTTCACTCCTTTCTACGTTTACAACAGTCCGCGTGGAGGATTCGTAATTATTTCCGCGGAGAATAAGGCTTTTCCCATTCTTGGCTACAGCCTGAAGTCTTCATTTGATCCTGATAAACTCAGTGAGGGGGAGAGAGCGTGGCTCGGAAGTTATGCTAAAGATATAGAGCTTATCAGATATGATTCCCGCGAACCGACGGATGCGATAGCGGCGTGGCAGGATTTCGGAGGGTATACCGACCGACTTCTGAAAGCACGTTATTCAGCCACTGATCCGACGCAATCCGTTGCGGAGGCAGAAGAAGAGCTTGAAAGGGTTTTTAATTCTGATCAGGAGTCCGATAATGGTAATTATTCCATTCTTTACACCCCCGAGTCGTGGCGGGACATGATAGACGGCGCGATTGCCGGAACAGGGAGTATCGCTATGGGATATGTCGATTGGAATAAAAATCTTCATCCTGCTACGATTTATGGAAAGCAGGGTGATTACTATCGAATTCGTTTCGACAGACTTAATGATTGGCTTCTGAGAATGAGTGCCACCGAGCTTCTTGCAGACCGGTTTGTTGCTTCATTCAATCCTGTTCCCGAGGTGCGTTATGAGGATGAAGAGGAGCGTCCGTTTGATTTCATGGAATCGATCATCGCCGAGCATTCCGCATTGGAAACCTCTGTGAAGGAGATGAATATAGAGGATGAAATCACTGCCCCGATTGTGAAAGCAAATGGAGGCGGACATTTTGAGATTTTGCTCCCCGAGAATGTGAAATTAGCAATGATGTATTCTCTGACGGGTCAGCATATAGGCAGACGCACTTATCATGAGACTCCTCTTGCGCACATAGATATAGAAGCGCAGCCGACAGGATTCTACTTTGTGATCCTATACGGAGAGTCAGGAACTCCCTACGGATTTAAATTGTATAGATAACGCATCAGCACATCCAAACAAGAGTAATAATTATGGCAAATAATAATGTATTAAAATCAAAAGGATTTGCATGGCTCGCATTCGGGGTCGTCATATTGATATTGGTGTGCACATTCACTATGCGCACTGTGTGGTGGAGTTTCATTGATATCTTTTTTATGTTTATGGCTGCCTTTATCAATCTGGTAGCTGTGACGGTTAAAAATATTAACCCCCAGGTAGCCGCTAAGTTAAATAGGATAACTCTTGTGATGCTCGTCTGCTGGGTGTTATCTCTTATCGGCGAGTGGATAGCCTTTGAGTGCTTGATCTGAGAAACTTTATTCGGACAACTTAATTATTCAACTAATAAGAAAGCAGCGGCGTAGGATATACGTCGCTGCTTGCTTATTTAGAGTTTGTCAATGCTGATTAGCAGGGGAGAGCTGCATTAGTCTTGTGGACAGCCTCAGCGCTCTTCTTGAAGAGTTCTTTTTCTTCTTCGTTGAGGTCGAGTTCGATGATCTTCTCGATACCACCCTTGCCAAGTACGCAGGGAACGCCGATGCAAAGATCCTTTTCGCCATATTCACCTTCGAGAAGTGCGGAGCAGGGGATGATAGCTTTCTGGTCGTGGAGTACAGCTTCAACGATTTCAGCTGCAGCTGCACCGGGAGCATACCATGCAGAAGTGCCGAGAAGCTTAGTAAGAGTAGCGCCGCCTACCATTGTGTCAGTTGCAACCTTGTCAAGAGTCTCAGCGGGGAGCAGAGTGCTTACGGGCACACCGCGGAGAGCTGCAAAGCGCTTCATGGGAATCATTGTAGTGTCACCATGACCACCGATTACGAAGCCTTCCACCTCATTCGGGTTAGCACCGAGAGCCTGGCTGAGATAATATTTGAAGCGGCTGCTGTCGAGCGCACCACCCATACCGATAATGCGGTTCTTGGGCAGACCTGACACTTTGTGGATAAGGTAGGTCATAGTGTCCATGGGGTTGGATACGCAGATGATGATAGCGTTGGGGCTATATTTGAGAAGATTTTCAGTAACTGACTTAACGATACCTGCGTTCACGCCGATAAGTTCCTCGCGAGTCATACCGGGTTTGCGGGGGATACCGGAAGTGATAACTACTACGTCGCTGTCGCGTGTAGCCTCGTAATCGTTAGTCACGCCGATGATGCGGGTGTTCATATCGAGCAGATTTGCGGTCTGCATCATATCCATTGCCTTACCCTCGGAAACACCTTCCTTGATGTCGAGCATTACAACTTCGTCTGCAACTTCGCGCAGAGCGATTACATTCACTGCAGTAGCGCCTACGTTACCGGCGCCGACAACTGTTACTTTTGACATGGTTATTGATTTAAATAATTAGATATAATGTTTTAGAATTGTCTGAGGAAACATCCCGCCGACGGGTTATGTCACTTACCTCAAGGGATCGAAAAATGAGCCTTAGAGATATATCTGCAAATTTAGGAAAAAAATATCAGTCAAGCAAACCCTTTCCCTGACGTATTAGGAAAGGATTTGAAGAATCCGAGCAATCGAGCACGGTCGTAAACTCATTTCCTCCATCACCCCCGTCGACGAAGAGCCCAATACCATCGGGTTCGTAATGTTCGGCAATCAATTCAGGTTCTCTCGCGTGATCATCATCGTTAAATTCAATTGAAGTGCAGAGAATAGGATGACCCAGTTCCTTAGCCACTTCTCTTGCCGTGAGATTGTCGGGGATACGGATTCCAACTGCCTTCCTACCCTTGAAAGCCTTCGGGAGCGTACGGGCTGCCTTGAAAATCATTGTGAAAGCCCCGGGTGTATAATCTTTCAGCAGCTTATATCCCGGATTATCAATGACGGCATACTCCGCAGCCATCGACATGTCCGCACATATTATTGAAAGTTCATTCTTTTCCGGATTCAATCCTTTGATGCGGCATAGTTCATTTATCGCTTTAGGATTGAGCGCATCGCAGGAAAGTGCATACACGGAATCTGTCGGGAGAATCACAATCTCACCCTCTCTAAAAGAGTCGGCGATTTCGCGTACCTGCTTATCCGAAGGAGAATCATTCCAGATTTTTATATTTTTCATTGTTTAAGGATGTTCGACACTCTCCGCGTGGGAGAGATTGTGGATTTTGGAATTATGTCGCATCAATTGCCAGGAATTGATGATATTTTGCCAGGCTATGTAGGCTGCAGGGGCAATGGACGCAATTGGGTTCATATATGCAAGTGCAAGCCAGACGGCAAGCACTGTGTTTTTCTGCATCAGCGATTGTCCGCCACTGACAGGGTCTGAATAGCGCCTGCCGTAGATTCTGCCTATTCTGAATTGAATAAGGCATGCTCCCAATGCACCCAGACAAAGCCAAATCATTGTGAAAGTATTAGCGGGAGTCCAGCGCTGAATTGCGAAGCTTACGCAGCTGCCTACTATTATGAACAGGGCGATTGCCCACATATAGAAAGAAAGCTGTTGCAGTCCGACAATTTTCGAATGAAGTTTCGGAAGGAGATAGCGGAAAATCATCGCCAATGCCAAAGGTCCGAGAAGCAATGGAGCTATCTGCGATAGAATCATAAGAAAAGACCGCGTGAAAGTCATATCCTTATTATCCCCGATATACGCCAATACCAACGGACCGACTGCCGCTACAAAAAGATTGCATATCAGCGAATAAGTAGCCACTTTGGAAATATTACCTCCCAACATGGAAGTAATGACCGGGGCAGCCGTCGCAGTCGGAACAAATATGCAGATGAAGACTCCTTCGGCAATAGTGTGATTCCAAAAGGAGAGCAGAATGTATGCAATGGCGCTCAGACTCATCTGAATCAATAACAGAATCCCCTCCTCTTTTGTCAGTTTGAAATCGCTTATTCGAAGTTTGCAATAAGTGATGAAAAGCATTGCAAAAATCAGATAGGGTGAAAGAAATGTCAGATACCCCATCCACGGATAAAATATAGCTCCTCCAATTAGAGCAATAGGGAGCATCGCATTCTTCATGTTATTCGCCGATCTTACTTAAAATTATATCAAGAGCATTGAAAGTCTTTTCAGGAGCCTCACTCCAGAAATTCTTATATTGGGAGATATTCTCCGCTTCTCCGGGTGTGTCACTGACCACCCGGATAATGTTGAACTCCACGCCCTCGGAGACGCAAGCCTGTGCAATGGCAGCCGATTCCATATCCACGGCTACGGCATCAGGGAGAACCTCATGTATTCTCTTAATCTCCTCAGCCTTTGATACGAAGATATCGCCTGTTGCAATTACGCCGTAGGATATTCCGCTTTCGGGACCCTCCCCGAGATAGCGTTTGGCAATCTCAATTGTATGTCGGCAGGGGAGGAAGAAAAGATCATAACCGTCGGCAGCGCCCGGGATTGTGCCCGGTCCGCACCAGACATCGTGGTATGCAACTTTCCCTGCGATCAGCAGATCTCCGATTTTAAGTCCACCCGCTCCTCCTGCAACTCCGGAATTGATCACGAGGTCAGGACGAAATCCGCGGATAATGGCGAGTGTATTGAGGGCAGCGTTCACTTTCCCGATTCCGCACTTCGCCAGAATCACCTCATGGCGATGGATAAATCCATGAAGGACTTCACGATTATCGATGATGATTGACTCGTAGGATTCCAATATATTTTTGAGTAGGGCGATTTCCTTGTCCATCGCCGCCAGAATAGCTATTTTCATTACTTTTAAATTAAAAATATGAATTATTGATGACACCCCTTAGGCTCTTCCTTTTCAGCATTCGGGGAGGTCTTTTTAAAATCATGGCAGGTTTGCCACAGCGAGCAGCCGCAGCAGCTCCCTTTCTTGTTTTTCTTGCGTGTCATTCCCCACACCATTCTTCCAAGTGCGAGCAGGATGATGACCGCGACTACGATATATTGCCATAAATAATTCTCCATAATTACTAAATTTTAACGTTGGAATTATCACGAAGCACATTGAGAGTTATTTCTCCTATCATGCTCTTAATCTGACTGATAAACTCGGCGGCGGAATATTCCTGCCGCTCAATGCGCCGGAGGCGGTTTTCCCAGATTCCGGTCAGTTCAGCGCTTTTGAGTAATTCCTCCTTAATAAGGTCGATCAGGTCTATTCCCGCTTTAGTCGCGTGGATAGCCTTACGCTTTTTTTCGATATATCCCCGTTTATAGAGGACTTCAATGATAGCAGCGCGTGTGGAGGGTCTGCCTATTCCATTTGCCTTGAGAGCCTCGCGCAAGTCTTCATCCTCCACCTGCGAACCGGCGGTCTCCATAGCCTTCAGCAGAGTACCCTCAGTATAATACTTCGGTGGTTGCGTCGTCTTCTTGGCAAGAGAGGGTCGGTGCGGACCGGTCTCTCCCTTTGTAAATACAGGCATTTCCCCGGAAGTGTTTTCTCCTTCCGAAGCCGCAGAAGAATTGTCGTCGGCGGCATCAGCCGGATTCTCTTTCGGCTCCTTAGCATAGACCGCCTTCCATCCCGGATCGAGAATCACCTTTCCGGTAGCCTTGAATTTAGTCTTATCTACGATCCCCATGACGACTGTCTGTTCAAACGAGCAGTCGTTATAGAAAACCGATATGAAGCGCTTTGCGACGAGATCAAATACTTTCCTCTCCCTATCAGACAGATTTGAGGGAAGAGGCTGACCTGTCGGAATAATAGCATGGTGGTCGGTCACTTTCGAGTTATCGAACACCTTCTTGCTCTTTTTCAGCTTTCTGCCTTTCAGAGGGTCTATAAGAGCCTGATAATCTTGCAGACTGATGAGAATCTTACCACACTTCGGATAGATATCATCCGTCAGATATGTCGTATCCACGCGGGGATACGTAGTCACCTTCTTTTCATAGAGGCTCTGAATAGTCTTCAGAGTGTCATCAGCGCTATACCCGTATTTCTTGTTTGCCTCAACCTGAAGGGCAGTAAGGTCAAAGAGTCGCGGAGGAGCTTCAGTGCCTTTCTTCTTTGTAATGTCAGTGACAGTAAAGGGGAGATCCTTTAGTTTTTCGACGAGTTCCTCACCCTTCTCCTTCGTCTCGAAATTCTTGATCTGCGCCGTGAAAGTGACATTGCGGAAGAGAGTGCGAAGTTCCCAGGAATCTTTAGGCACAAAATTTTCAATCTCCTTCTGGCGATTGACGATCAGAGCCAAAGTCGGGGTCTGAACTCTGCCGACAGAGAGTATCTGCCCGCGCTCGCTTCGATATTTGAGTGTGTAAAGTCGGGTGGCGTTCATCCCGAGCACCCAGTCGCCGATGGCTCTGCAGAGTCCGGCTTCATAGAGAGGCTGCATGTCCGCCTGAGGACGAAGGTTCTTGAATCCCTCTCGTATAGCCTCGTCAGTAAGAGAAGAAATCCATAGGCGTTTCACCGGGATATGGCATTTCGCCTTCTGCATGACCCATCGCTGAATCAGTTCACCCTCCTGCCCGGCATCACCGCAGTTGATAATTTCTGAAGCGGAAGCTATCAGCGTCTCTATCACTTTAAACTGATGCTCAATCGACTTCTGAGGAATAATCTTTATACCGAAGCGGGGGGGAATCATCGGCAGGGAACTCAGCGACCAATGCTTCCATGCGAGGGTATAGTCAGCAGGTTCCTTGAGGGTACAGAGATGACCGAAAGTCCAGGTCACCTGATAGCCGTTGCCCTCATAAAAGCCATCGCGGCGTGTCGAAGCGCCTACGATTTTAGCAATATCCGCTCCGACACTCGGTTTCTCGGTAATGCATAGAATCATAGTCCTTTAGCCTTGGCTTCATTCCAGATTTCATCCATCTGTTGCAGTGTCATCTCCTTGAGATTCAATCCTCTGTCCTTGCACGCCTGCTCAAGATAATTGAATCTGGCGATAAACTTTTTGTTAGTGCGTTCGAGAGCATTCTCCGGGTTAACGCCATACAGCCGGGCGGCATTGACGACGGCAAAGAGCAGATCGCCGAATTCAGCCTCAGTGGCATCCTTGTCTCCCTTATTGATTTCCTCACGCACTTCAGTCATTTCCTCCTCCACTTTCTCCCAGACTTGAGAAGCATCTTCCCAATCGAACCCTACATTGCGCACCTTCTCCTGGATTCGATTAGCCTTAATAAGCGCAGGAAGAGCTGAGGGAACTCCTCCGAGCACTGTCTTATTCCCCCCTTTCTCCTTAAGCTTGATCTGCTCCCAGTTCTCAAGCACCTGCTCGGTTGAATCGACCGCAACATCGCCAAACACATGAGGATGGCGGAAGATTAATTTATCGCAGAGGGCATTGCAGACATCAGCGATATCAAACTGATTCTTCTCATCGGCGATTTTAGAATAAAAAGCAATGTGGAGAAGAACATCGCCCAGTTCCTTGCGAATATTATCGGCGTCATTAAGTGAGAGGGCTTCAGCGAGCTCGAAAGTCTCCTCAATTGTATTGGGACGCAGAGATTCATTAGTCTGCTTAGCATCCCAAGGGCATTTCACTCTAAGTTCATCCAGAATGTCGAGCATTCTTCCGAATGCCTCCAGTTTTTCTTCTCTTGTATGCATAATCTATCGTTATATCCTTTGCCGAGGGTCTAAATTACAATTTTCAATGGCAAAATTAAGCAAAAAATATCGAAAATTGCAAATAAACCGCTATCTTTGTGAGTTGAAACCAACGAAAGAAAGGAGAAATCATCAATATCTATGAATAAGATGCTGGATTCCGCTATGACGGATAGATTCAGAAAAATGATAGAAGAGAGCGAGAGTATCGTCTTGACTTGCCATGTGCGTCCCGACGGGGATGCTATAGGAAGCACATTGGGAATGATGCATCTGCTCCATAGTCTGGGCAAGCGGGCAGTGGTCGTTGTCCCTGACATGCCTCCGCGTACACTCAACTTTCTTCCGGGTATCCGCAGCATAACGGTCTATACAAAGCATGAGGATTATTCCCGGCGATTGATGGAGGAAGCGGACCTGATAATATGTTGCGATTTCAACAAGCCTTCACGTCAGGATCATCTTGGTCCGGTGACTCAGGCTGCTGCCGCCAAGAAGGTACTCGTCGACCATCATCAGTTTCCCGATGACTTCTGCGATCTCTCCTTCTCATATCCCGATATGTCAAGCACGTGTGAATTGATGTTCCGCATCATTTGTGCAATGGGATTTTATCCTCAGCTCGACCTCAATTCGGCGATATGCCTGACCACGGGTCTGATTACAGACACGCGAAATCTCAGCGTCAATTGCAAGAATCCGGATATCTATGAGGTCTTGATGAAACTTCTTGAAAAGGGTGTTGATAAGACCCGTATCGTTAAGGAAGCTCTCATGACACAATCGCTCTCCTCTCTCCGCCTTCAGAGCTATGCTATATCGGAGAAGATGGAGATATTCCGCGATCTCCATGGCGCCGTGACGACACTTGATATGGAAGAGCTGAAACGCTTCGGTTATGAGCGTGGCGACACGGAAGGACTAGTGAACATGCCTCTCAATGTGCGCGGCATAGTCTTCTCCTTCTTTTTAAGAGAGGATGAGGATTGCGTCAAAGTATCAGCGAGGAGCATAGAGAATTTTCCGGTCTCAAAGATATGTGAGGACCTCTTCGGCGGGGGCGGACATCTGATGGCAGCCGGTGCGGAATTCAGAGGCTCACTTGAAGAATGTCGCCGAATATTGGTTGAGGCGCTTCCCGCATATAGACAGTATCTTCCCACACGCCTCGAAAAGATTGAATAAGAGGCACCGGGCAGAATATTTAAATAGAGCAACTATAACGAAATGAAACATACAAAACTATTCCTATTTACTCTTGCCGCAATGCTCATGGGCGTTATGGCATCATGTGATGACTCTGAAAGTTATTCTGATCTTCTCCGTGATGAGGAGAGGGCAACAAACTGGTTTCTTGCGCAGCAACGTGTAGAGACGTCGGTGCCTGCCGACAGTGTGTTTGAAATCGGGGCTGATGCACCCTTCTATCGAATGGACGAGGACGGCTATATCTACATGCAGGTCATTGATGCGGGAGATCCGGATATGCGTCCGGAAACAGGCGACAAGGTCTATTTCCGCTATAACCGCAAGAACCTCAAACTTATGTATGAAGGTGCAGATCCGGCATGGAGCGGAAATATGGATAATCTGACTGCCGCGGGCTTTACTGCATTCTTCAAGGGCAATACGCTCTATCCGAGTTCGACACAGTTCGGCACCGGAATTCAGCTGCCTATGGATTATCTGGGATACTTTGCTGAAGTAAACCTCGTGTTGCGTTCCTACGAAGGCTTCCTGGAGGATCAAAGTCAGTGTATCCCCTACATAATCAATGTGAAATATTACAAGGGAGAATATTAAGAAAAGGATAAAAATCAAGCAATCAATATGTCATTAATCAAATCTATATCCGGCATCCGCGGCACAATCGGCGGACGTTCCGGCGAAGGACTCGGAGGAGTCGACATCGTGAAATTCACTGCTGCATACGCAGAGTTTATCAAACGCAGCAATCCCGGTAAGAAAGTAAAGATTGTAGTCGGAAGAGACGCGCGTCTTTCCGGCAAGATGGTGAGCCACCTCGTCTGCGGCACGCTTATGGCAATGGGTGCCGATGTCATAAATATCGGACTTGCTACTACTCCTACCACTGAGATTGCAGTGACAGAAGAGGGAGCACAGGGCGGTATTATTATCACTGCCTCACACAACCCCACGCAGTGGAATGCCCTTAAGCTCCTCAACAGTCGTGGAGAATTCCTTAACGATGCCGAAGGGAAGGAGATTATTGCCATTGCGGAAAAAGAGGACTTTGACTTTGCCGAGGTCTATGATCTGGGCTCGGAATATAAGAACGAGACTTATGATGAACGCCACATAGAGATGGTGCTCAATCTTCCCCTTGTCGATAAGGATGCCATTGCAAAGGCTGATTTCACGGTGGCGGTGGACGCTGTCAACTCAGTAGGCGGTGTAATTATCCCCAAACTTCTGAAAGCACTCGGAGTAAAGAATATCATTGAACTTAACTGCGAACCTAACGGCAAGTTTGCACATACTCCCGAACCTATTCCCGAGAATCTCACTCAGATAGCCGGAGTGATGAAGGAAAGCAATGCTGACTGCGGCATCGTGGTAGACCCGGATGTGGATCGACTGGCTCTCGTAATGGAAAACGGTGAGATGTTTGTAGAGGAATACACCCTCGTGGCTGTAGCGGATTATGTACTTTCTCACACTCCCGGTTCCACTGTCTCCAATCTCAGCTCATCCCGCGCGCTGCGTGATGTAACTCGCAATCATGGTTGCGAATATAATGCGGCAGCAGTCGGAGAGGTGAATGTCGTCAGCAAGATGAAAGAGACAGGTGCTATCATCGGTGGTGAAGGCAATGGTGGGGTCATATATCCTGAACTTCACTATGGCAGAGACGCACTTGTAGGCGTGGCGCTTTTCCTTACCCTTCTTGCCAAATCCGGAAAGAAGATGACAGAACTTAAGGCGGGTTATCCTCCCTACTTCATTGCCAAGAATAAGATTACCCTTACTCCCGACGTTGATGTCGATGCAGTCTTGAAGGCAGCCAAAGAGCACTTCAAGAATGAAGAAATCAATGATATCGACGGCGTAAAAATTGACTTCGCTGATAGCTGGGTACATCTCCGCAAGTCAAATACAGAGCCAATCATACGCATCTATAGCGAGGCATCCACAATGGAGCGTGCCGAGGCTCTCGGAGAGGAGATGAAGCAATTGATCGCTAAGTTGTAAAGCATGGGGGAAGATCTTCTTCCCTCCTAATCATAATCAGAAAATAATCTGACATACAAGACTAATATGCTTAAGAAATTTTTTCTTAATTTCCTGTCTTCATTTGTGGGGGCATGGGTTGCGTTAGTGCTCTTCTGCGTTGTTGCCGTGATGGTCGTAATCGGTCTGATTGGCAAAGCAGGCATTTCTGCGGCATCCTCTTCCGGGAATGTCAAGAAGCATTCTGTAATGGTGCTTGACCTCAAGGGAGAGGTAATCGAACGCGAAACCCCGACAGATATTGACTATATCGGATTAGTGCAGGGGGATGTAAAGAGTCCGCAGACACTGACCGGGCTTATCGATGCGATCCGTTCCGCTAAGGATAATAAGGATGTCGACATGATCTACATAAAGTGTGGAGGATTATCTGCAGGGTCAGCTACACTTCATGCCCTTCGCGCAGAGCTTTCCGACTTTCGCGAGAGTGGTAAAAAAATCTATGCCTATGCCGACGCGATGGGGAATGCAGACTATTATGTGGCGACGGTGGCAGACAGTCTCTTTATGAATCCCGACGGAATGTTGGCGCTGACCGGACTGACGGCGAGCACTATGTATTTCAAAGATCTTCTGGATAAGATAGGAATCAATGTGCAGGTAGCGAAAGTCGGAACATATAAATCCGCCGTAGAACCCTATATTTCCAATGAAATGAGCGAACCCGCAAGGGCGCAGCTTGACACACTGTTAGGGAATATCTGGAACGTGCTTTTGAGTGAGATGGCTGTGTCGCGCAAGGTGAAATCAAGTGTGATCGACAAGATGGTCAGCGATGATTATCTCTTCCTGCAGCGTGGCGAAGAGATGGTCGGCAAAAAACTTATTGACAAAGCCGTCTATGAGCACACTATGGATGCGCGTATCGCCAAGGCTGTCGGAGTTGACAAGGAGAAACTCAACTTTGTAGGTCCGGAAGTTGTAGGTAATTCAGAAGTAGAGCAGGCATTGAATGCTTCCGGAGAGAGAATAGCAGTGCTATATGCCGTCGGCGAGATAATGGAGGGCACGAAGAGCGGAATTAATTGTGAAGTTCTTGTGCCGGTAATTACTGAGCTTGCGGATGATGATGACGTAAAAGGAATGGTGCTGCGTGTGAACTCTCCCGGTGGATCCGTATTCGGCAGTGAGCAGATAGCGGATGCGTTGGCATATTTCCAGAAGAAAGGCAAACCGCTTGCTGTGTCGATGGGAGACTATGCGGCATCGGGAGGTTATTGGATATCCTGCCATGCAGACAGAATCTTCGCGGATCCGGCTACTATCACAGGTTCGATCGGTATATTCGGTTTATTCCCAAATGCTGCCGGACTTATGAATAAGATCGGGGTAACTCCGCAGTTTGTCGCTACTAATCCCAAAGCTGACTTCCCCTCGCTTTTCAAGGCGATGGATGAAGAGCAGATGTCAGCAATGCAGAAATTCATCACCAAGGGCTACGATCGATTCATAGAGCGCGTGGCTACGGGCAGAAAGATGAAGCCGGAGGCTGTACGCCGCATTGCCGAAGGGCGCGTTTGGGATGGCATGAAAGCAAAGCAATTAGGACTTGTGGATGATTTAGGAGATTTGGAAGCGGCAGTAGAATGGGTGCGCGGAAAATGCAAGAAAGGGGATAAATTGAAGGTCGCTTCATATCCCTCGGTAGAGGCAGGATTCTGGGATATGGTGAAGATCAGCATGCAGTCGGAATTACAGACGATGCTGATAAAAGAGGCAGTGAAATATGCTCCGGATGCTGCATACGCCGATCAGGTAAGCAAACTGCTTCGCCGTCGCCACGAACAGGCTCTCATGCCCCAGTACGACATCCGTCTGAAATAAGAGATTCCCTGTCAAACTGAATAAAATTGCCCGCATATTTTGCGGGTAATTTTTTTTGTGTTATATTTGCGTGAATTGGAGAAAGCAAATGCGGCTTACTCCATTTTGGTGAATCAGATATTTTACAAGGGGCATCCGAGAATGTCCCTATAACCCGAAGAGAATTGAAGACTACGTTCGACAAAATGCTGACTTATCTGCTCACTCCGGCGTCGTGGATTTATGGCGGAGTGATGTGGGTGCGCAATAAACTCTTTGATGCGGGAGTGCTTCCGCAGGTAGAGTTTGATGTGCCCGTAATCGGAGTAGGCAACATCACAGTCGGAGGAACGGGCAAGACGCCGCATACGGAATATATCGTCTCCAATCTCTGCGGAAGCTACAATGTGGCAGTTCTAAGTCGTGGCTACAAGCGCAAGACAAAGGGATTCCTGTTAGCTAATTCCAAAAGTTCGCCGGAGACCATCGGGGATGAACCCTGGCAGATCTACAATAAATTCGGAATGCGTGCGAAAGTGGCTGTCTGTGAAAGTCGGAAGACCGGTATCACGCGCCTCCTGCAGCTATTCCCTGACCTCGACCTTATTATTCTTGACGATAGTTTTCAGCATCGCTGGGTGAAACCGCGAATCTCAATCCTGCTTATGGAATATGGCAGGCCGATAGTAAAAGATCATCTTCTGCCCTTAGGCCGTCTGCGCGAATCCGCCCATGAGATGAATAGAGCAGACAAAGTAATCGTCACGAAATGCCCGGATAATCTCAATCCGATTGATTTCCGCATAGTCACGAAAGAGCTCGATCTGATGAAATTCCAAAAGATTTATTTCTCCGGATATAAATACGACGAGCTCAAACCGGTGTTTTCCGATGACGCCCCATTCGCCGCAAATCTGTATTCGATGACGTCGAATGATTCGGTGTTACTCCTGACGGGAATTGCTCATCCACGCTACTTCGTGCGTCATTTCAACTCCTTCCCCTTCCGGAAGAAGGTGGAGCATTTCTCCGACCATCATAATTTCTCGCGTTCTGACCTCGAGAAGATTTATGAGCGTTTCAAGAATATGAAGGGGGAGAGGAAGCTTATAATCACAACTGAAAAGGATGCCGTCCGCCTGCTTCATAATCCCTACTTCCCGCAGGAACTCAAGCCCTTTATTTTCTATCAGCCGATAAGTGTCAATATGCTTGGCGGGGTCTACGGGCATGAAAACAATCTTATCGACGATCTCCTTCAGGAACTCAATCTCGCTCCCGGAAAGTATTCCGAATCTCATACGGAATCTATCCATGAGACAAATACCGGATATTCAATACCCGATTCCGATAATTCCGATAATATTGCTCAGGACGAAGAAAGCGCCTTCGGCACTTACAGCGACTTCCACGGCAATTATAATGATGACGGCAGCTACAGTAAGCGTCAGGAATATAATGGTCAGCAGCAATTTAATGATCAACATAACGATTATCACGAAACATAAATAAGATTATTCAACCATGGAAAAGAACTATCTTGAACTCATCCGCGAGACAGCGGCGTTTATCCGCGAGCAGGTAGGAGAATGTCCCGACACAGGCATTATCCTCGGCACAGGTCTCGGTGATCTCGTAAATAAAATTGAAATTTCAAAAGAACTTGATTATCATATCATTCCCAACTTCCCCGTCAGCACCGTAGAGGGACACTCCGGAAAACTCATCTTCGGAAAACTCGGCGGGAAATACATCATGGCGATGCAGGGTCGTTTCCACTACTATGAAGGCTACGATATGAAGCAGGTGACATTCCCCGTGCGCGTGATGAAAGAACTTGGCGTTAAGACTCTTTTTGTCAGCAACGCAGCAGGAGGTATGAACAAAGAGTTTGTCGTAGGAGATGTTATGGTTATCACAGATCATATAAATCTCTTCCCCGAGAATCCTCTACGCGGCAAAAACTATGCTGAACTCGGTCCGCGTTTCCCCGCAATGACAGAGCCCTATTCGGCACGTCTTATCAAGATGGCTGACGACTTCGCTGCAGCCGAGGGAATCCGACTTATGCACGGCGTATATGTCGGCACTCCCGGACCGACTTTTGAAACTCCCGCAGAATATGAATACTTCCGCATTATCGGTGGTGATGCAGTGGGTATGTCAACTGTGCCGGAAGTCATCGTGGCAAAACATGCCGACATGGAAGTGTTTGGCGTATCTGTTATTACCGATCTGGGAGGTAAGGATATCAAGGAGGTGCCGACACATGAAGAGGTGCAGAAAGCTGCCGTTAAGGCTCAGCCCGTCATGACGCGTATCATAACAGAGCTTGTCGGCAGAGTATAATACATGACTCAACACTCGGGCAATCCCGAACGTTATAAAAAGGAAGCACCTCCGGCGCTTCCTTTTTTACAATATACGCAATAGAAATAATATAACTCAAGAAATAATATAACTCAAAGATAGAATTATGGCTGAAAATAATAAAGAGAAAGTGACAGAAATTTCTCAGTTGGGAGAATTTGGATTAATTGATCATCTGACAAAAGATTTTCCCCTGAAGAATGAATCAAGTGTGCTCGGAGTGGGGGATGATGCTGCGATAATTGATGTTCCGGAAGGGAAAGAAGCATTGGTAACTACGGATCTTCTTCTGGAGGGGATACATTTTGATGTGCGTTATGTCCCTTTGAAACATCTGGGATATAAGGCTGCAGTAGTAAATTTCAGCGATGTCTATGCTATGAATGGTACGCCGAAGCAGATTACGGTGTCACTCGGTGTATCCAGCAGATTTACGGTTGAGCATATCGAACAGATCTACGCGGGCATCCGTCTTGCGTGTGAAAATTACGGTGTAGACTTGGTAGGCGGCGACACTTCTGCATCTCAGACAGGACTCGTCATAAGCATCACCTGCTTAGGTGAGGTAGAAAAAGGAAAGGCAGTGAAACGCAGCGGCGCGAAAGAGACTGATCTTATCTGTGTATCAGGCGACTTGGGAGCCGCGTATATGGGTCTCCAGCTTCTCGAACGCGAAAATCAGGTAGCCGCACAGAGCGGCGATCCCAATTTTCAGCCAAACTTTGCCGGTAAGGAATATATCCTCGAACGCCAGCTGAAGCCGGAAGCGCGTAAAGATATTATAGAAAAACTCAATGCGGCGGGCATAATTCCCACATCAATGATGGACGTAAGCGACGGACTTTCCTCCGAGCTTCTTCATATCTGCAAATCCTCAGATGTCGGTTGCCGTGTATATGAAGACAGAATTCCGATCGACTACCAGACGGCAGTGATGGCGGAGGAACTGAACATGAACCTCGTCACGGCAGCTATGAACGGCGGCGAAGACTACGAGCTTCTTTTTACAGTCCCCCTCACGGATAAAGACAAGATAGAGAAAATAGAGGGAGTCAAGATGATAGGGTATATCACCAAACCCTCTCTCGGAGCGGCATTAATCACTCGCGACGGACAGGAATTTCCGATAAAAGCGCAAGGTTGGCAGGCATTTTAAATTAGTTTAACATTGGATTTTCAAATGTTAAAATATTAAGTGTTATTTTTGCGTCATAAAGAATCCTTGCATAAAAAGTAATGAATGTCAGTATAAATGATTAATCAATGAATCACCTGATATTACTTACATGTTTATCGAAAAAAATACATACATGAACGAAACAGTGAATATTCGTGAGCTCAATGAGCTTATCGCATCAAAAAGCAATTTCCTGAGTCTGATCCGCAATGGCATGCATCAGCGTATCGTCGGACAGAAACATCTTATAGATTCTCTCCTTATTGCCCTTCTGGCTAATGGACATGTGTTGCTCGAAGGTGTGCCGGGTCTTGCGAAGACCCTTGCAATCAAGACGCTTGCCACACTCGTTGATGCAAAATACAATCGCATCCAGTTTACTCCCGACCTTCTCCCAGCGGATGTCATCGGTACGCTGATCTATAGCATTAAGAAGGAGACATTTGAAGTGAAGAAGGGTCCGGTGTTCGCAAACTTCGTGCTTGCGGATGAAATCAACCGAGCTCCGGCGAAAGTGCAGAGCGCATTGCTGGAAGCGATGCAGGAGCGCCAGGTGACAATCGGTGAGCAGACATTCCCGCTCGATAAGCCCTTCCTCGTAATGGCTACCCAAAACCCTATTGAGCAGGAGGGTACATATCCACTGCCGGAGGCACAGACCGACCGATTCCTCCTGAAGGTCGTCATCGGTTATCCGACACGCGAAGAGGAGAAAGAGATTATCCGACAAAATATTGCAGGGGCGCTGGAGGAGATTCATGCAGTCGTCAACAAATCTGAAATTCTTGATCTCCAGAAGATAGTAGAAAAAATCTATATTGATGAAAAGATTGAGAGCTATATAGTCGACATTGTATTTGCTACCCGCGATCCGAAACATTACGGACTCGACGATCTTGAAGATCTGATCGATTACGGCGCATCTCCGCGTGCATCCATCTCTCTGGCGAAGGCGGCTAAGGCTTACGCATTCCTGCAGGGACGTGGCTATGTTATTCCTGAGGATGTGCGTGCGATATGCCATGACGTGATGCGTCACAGAATCGGACTCACCTACGAAGCAGAGGCAAACAACATTACATCTGATGAGGTCATCACCGACATCCTCGATAAAGTAAAAGTGCCCTGATCCGGACGTTCACTTCCATATTTGAAAATCAATGGACGCAAAAGAACTGTTAAAGAAAGTAAGGAAAATCGAGATAAAGACCCGCGGATTGAGTCAGAACATATTCGCGGGTGAATATCACACTGCGTTCAAAGGAAGAGGCGTAATCTTTTCAGAAGTAAGGGAATATCAGCCGGGCGACGATGTGCGTGATATAGACTGGAATGTTACTGCACGCCATAACAAACCCTATGTAAAGGTGTATGAAGAGGAGCGCGAGCTGACTCTGATGCTTCTGATTGACGTCAGCGGCAGTGAAGACTTCGGAGCGGTAGGGCAGGAGAAGAAAGAGATGATGGCAGAAATAGCCGCGACCCTCGCCTTCTCCTCTTTGCAGAATAATGATAAGGTCGGAGTTATATTCTTTAGCGACAGAATCGAGAAATTCATTCCCCCGAAAAAGGGTAAACGCCACATTCTACTGATTATTCGTGAAATTATAGATTTTACACCCGAAAGCAGGGGCACGGATATCAGTGTGGCTCTGGAGTTTATGACAAATGCAATAAAGAAGCGCGCTTCGGCATTTATAATGAGCGATTTTATTGACACGCATGATTTCTCTCACTCCATGACACTCGCCAACAAGCGTCATGAATTGACTGCTATTCAGGTCTACGATGAACGCGATGCGAAACTCCCGGATGTCGGACTAATGCATGTAAAAGATCTTGAGAGCGGGCAGCTCCGCTGGATTGACACCTCCTCCGCGAAAGTGCGCAAGGCATACGAAAAATATTGGTACGACCGTCAGCAGGTCATAGCAAATGCCACGATGCGCAGCGGTGTGGATCTCGCGCAGATCCGTACGAACGATGATTACGTGAAGGCATTGCTCGGAGTGTTCCGGCGCAAGGCTACACGCTGATTATCGCAAAAATTTGAATTCTTTACGCATTCCCGCGTAAGGAAGTGTATGCTTTTGGAAAATACTTTATGAAAGTAAACTCTATAATATTATCAGCATTGATAATGGCGTCAGCCCCGTTTTCGGCTTCGGCAGGGAACATTATGGTCAGCGCCAAGCTCGATTCTGCCAAAATGCTGATGGGTAATGTCAACACACTGCGGCTTGAGGTAGTGCAGGACAGAAATGTCCGCGGACATTTCCCGTTGCTTCAGAGCATCGGTGAGCGAGGATATGCCACAATGCTGAACGACACGATAGAAGTCGGTTCCCCACTGAAAATAGATACGACTGAAGTGGGCTCCGGCAGAATCCAGATAAATTATCAGGTGCCCGTGCAGGTGTTTGATTCGGGAATGTATAAACTTCCCGAAATTGCATTCGTCGATGGCAGGGACACGGCGTGGACCAGACCGTTGATGCTCTCAGTTGAACCTGTAAAGGTTAAGGCGGATGATGAAATCTCGCCGTTGACTCCACCTGCCGATCCCGAGAATCCGTCGATTTTTGACAAATTGCCGGATTGGCTCTATTACTGGTGCTGGGTCATCCTGCTTGCTCTTGCTTTAATAGCCGTAGGAATATGGGCATGGAAGAAATTCCGGAAAGAGGGCACAATTCTGCCTGCCAAACCCCAGCAACCCCCGCATGTCATCGCTCTTGAGCGTCTGCGCAGACTTAAAAACAGAAATCTCTGGCAGACAGGTCAGGAGAAAGAATTTTATACCTTGCTGACTGAAATTCTCAGAAGTTATCTCGATGCGCGTTTCGGAATCAGGGCTATGGAAATGACTTCACGCGAGATTATGGAGAAGCTCGCAGAAGATCCTTCGATGAGAGAGAATCGCGGACGTATGCGTCAGATTCTCGATATGGCTGACTTCGTGAAGTTCGCAATGGTTCGTCCGTTGCCGGATGATAATGTCAAGGCATTCGACAATGCTGTGGCATTCGTAGAATCGACTGCTCCCGTTCAGCAGCAGCCGGATGAAGCGGCTACTAAACAGAATGAGTCTAACAGCGATGAGAATCTGCCGAAACATAAATCGGTGGCTGAGAAACATCACTTGAAAGTTTCCGTAAAAGCGCGTAATCGCAGAAAGGGAGGTGAATCATGACATTTAAATATCCGTGGCTCTTCCTTCTCTTTCTGGTGTATGTTCCCTTGATTATCTGGTATTTCAGAAAGAATAGGAATTCCACACCCTCAATGGGACTATCCACTCTGAACGCCTTTGCCGGACTGGGACACTCCTGGAAGGAATATTTGATGAAATTTAATTTCATTCTGAAACTCCTTGCGATCGGATTCCTTATAGTGGCACTCTGTCGCCCACAGACTTTCGACTCCAAGAGAACATCTCGAGTGGAGGGAACTGATATTATTCTTGCGCTTGACATATCAGGCTCCATGGCTTCAAAAGATTTCCAGCCAACCCGTTTTGAAGCCGCTAAGGATGTGGCAGTGAAATTCGTAAATCAGCGTTCGAATGATAATATGGGTCTCGTGGTATTTGCCGGCGAATCCCTGTCACTCATGCCGCTGACCTATGATCGTGCCGCTCTCATCAATTCTATACAGAATGTGGAATTGGGTGATTTGACAGATGGCACAGCCATCGGCGACGGATTAGCAAGTGCCGTCAATCGTCTGGTCTCAGGCAAAGCTAAGTCTAAGAGTATTATACTCCTGACGGACGGCACGAATAATGCCGGAGAGGTGCCTCCTTTCACGGCTGCTCAGATAGCCCGCCAGAACGGAATAAAGGTATATACAATTGGTGTCGGGACCGACGGTTCGATTCAGATTACGGATCCCTACGGATTCTCGACAACTACTCTTGAGACAAAGATAGATGAGACATCCCTGAAGAAAATCGCATCCGAAACGGGAGGTAAATTCTTCCGTGCTACAGATGAGAAAATGCTTCAGAAGGTGTTTAAGGAGATTGACAGTCTGGAGAAGACCAAACTTGATGTGGAGAACTTCACCCGCACAGATGAGTCATTCTTCCCCTGGATATTGGCTGCATTTATCTGTTATGCCCTCTCGATGCTCTTCAGATATACGGTATTGAGACGCATCCCGTAATAATCAATGATAAAATTATCCGGGATTTCTTTTCCCGGAATTTATAAATAAGTAGAAATGAGTTTTGCTTATCCATATATATTAATCCTGCTTTTAGGAATTCCGGTCTATATTCTTCTCTATCTTTGGGGGAGGATGAGCCGCCGGAAAAAGCTTAAGATATTCGGTAAAGCCGGGTCGATTGAGCGTCTGATGCCGCTTGTGTCGCCGTATAAACCGCCGTTGAAACTTATCCTTCAGCTTCTCGCTTATACAATGATCGTGTTTGCGCTCGCTCGTCCGTGGGGAGGAGTGAAAAATGAAAATTCAGTGAAAGAGGGAATTGAGGTTGTGATAGCCGTCGATGCTTCCAATTCAATGCTTGCCCCCGCTTCTCCGGAAGAGGGAGCGCCCTCAAGGATGCGCACAGCGAAGATGATGCTCGAAAAGCTTATTAATCGTCTGAGTGATGATCGCGTAGGCTTGATAGAATATGCCGGAGATGCATATACGCTGATACCGGTGACAAACGACTATGTGTCCGCAAAAATGTTTCTCAACAGTATTTCGCCGGACCAAGTTCCTAATCAAGGCACAGACATAGCCGCGGCAATCTCTATGGCTACACGCTCCTTCAGTGAGTCAAAAGATATCGGCAAAGCGATAATTCTGATTACGGATGCCGAAGAACTGGAGAATCCCGAAGGTGTGATGGAGGCTGTGAAAAAGGCTGCCAAAGATAACATTCAGATAAATGTAATAGGAGTCGGAAGTCAGTCGCCCGTGAAAATTCCTGATGGCAGAGGTTACTTTATGGATCCTACGACCGGAGCTCCGGTGGAGACTGCGCTCAACGAAGATCTCGCCATAAATATCGCACGTCAGGGAGGAGGCATATATGTCAATGCTTCCAATAAGGATGGACTGAGCGAATTGGAGAAGCAGATGGAAAAGGTATCGAAGACTGCACTTGAAAGTAGTTTTACGGCGGTACATGATGAACTCTTCGGATTCTTCAGTGTGCTTGCCATTATCTTTATCTTGCTCGACATATTCGTAGTCGACAGTAAATTCGGATGGCTTGATAAAATCACATTCTTTAAAAAGGAGGATCATGGAAACTAAACAAGGGAATATGAGCCGCATTTTAAGAATCAGTCTGATGCTTCTGATATGTATTGTCGCTACCCTCGGTCAGACGGCAATGGCGGAATCGAAAGTGAAGTCCACACGCCCGGAGCGCAGAGCGATTAATGCCGGCAACAAACTCTATAATGAGGGAAAATTTACGGAAGCATCCTTGGAATATCGCAAGGCTCTGGAAGTGCAGCCTCAGAGTGATGTCGCCCGATTCAACCTCGGACTCAGTTGCATCCGGGTCGCCGAACAGAAAGAAAAGGGGGATTCCATAGGTGCAAAACTGATGAATGAGGGGGTTGCGAATCTCACAGAGATTGCCGCACTTGGTAATAAAAAAGCGGATTTAAGCTCCAAAGCCAATTATAATCTTGGAAATCTTAAATTTCAGTCAGAGGACTACGCCGGTGCGATCTCTTTTTATAAGCAGGCTCTCAGACTGAATCCGAATTTCAATGATGCGCGCCGAAATCTGCGAATCGCCCAGCTGCGCCTTCAGAATCAGCAGGATCAGAATAAGGATGATCAGAATAAAGATCAAAATAAAGACCAACAGGATAAAGAAGATCAGCAGCAGAATCAGGATCAGCAACAGAATCAGGATGAGCAGCAAAATCAGGATCAGCAGGAGCAGAACGAAAAGCAGAATCCTGCCGAGAATGAACTGAGCAAGCAGGCGGCGCAGCAGATTCTGAATGCTGTGGAGAATAATGAATCGCGCACACGTGCCAGAAAGGGGAACGAGCAGGGCACAAAAGCGCAGGGTGGCGCGGGGAATATGAGAAAATGGTAGGAATAATTTTCTTTGAAGAATGACGATGAAGATTTCCAGAACGATTTTATTGCCGCTACTCCTGCTGATAGGGATGCTTCCGGCATTTGCTAACCCCAAGGTGGAACTGAGGGTAGAAGCGCCTTCGCGAACGGGGAATATAGAAGTTGGACAGAATTTCTATATCAAGATAGTAGTGAGTAATATAGGGGAAACTCCCGCTGCTCCGAAGAGTGTTGCGGGTGCGAAGGTCTTATACTTCGGTCATCAGAGTTCTTCTTCTTCATTTACGAGCATTAACGGACAGACCTCGCAGAGTGTCGTCAATATCTATGCGCTGACGCTGAAAGCGGAAAAAGCCGGGAAGTTCAGTTTCGGTCCTGTAAGCGTCGGGGGAGTAAAGAGTAATGCCGTCTCCTACACAATTCACGAAGCCGGAAAAGCTCCCGATCCGTATGCTGCTCCCGCAGCCAACTCAGGGAGTGCCTCAGCTGCCGCTTCGCAGGATCCGGATCAGCCGACATTTATCGGCAAAGGCAATGAGCGCCTGTTCCTGCGTGCTTCCGTGTCGAAGACGACTGCCTATGAACAAGAAGCGCTCGTCTATACCGTTAAACTTTATACGACCTACGGCTCGATTAAATTCATCGGCGCAACGGATGCTCCGAAATTCGACGGGTTCGTAATTGAGGAATCCAACAATATCTCCAATCAGCTGACCTATGAGACTTATCAGGGTCAGACGTATGCTACTGCAGTCATCGCACGCTACATTATCTTCCCGCAGATGTCGGGACAGCTGAAGATTTTGGGTAATAAATACACTGTCAGCACCGATGCCGAAGAATATTACCATGATCCCTTCTTCAGTCAGCTGACAGTCAGACGTCCGATTCAACTGAATGTATCACCGAATGATTTGACGGTGAATGTAAAACCGCTTCCGACCCCGCGCCCCGCTAATTTCTCCGGCGGAGTGGGCAAGTTTAATATCTCCTCAACGCTGAAATCTGCCGATGTAATGGCAAATCAAGCGGGCTCGATCACGTATGCTGTCACAGGTGAAGGAAACCTGAAATATATAAATCTGCCTGATCTGAATGCTCTTTATCCGGATGAGATAGAGGTGTTCTCTCCGACTACGGATGTTAAGACAGTCGTCGGCTTATCGAATGTCAGCGGCACCGTTAAATTCGATTACTCCTTCATGCCATTGGAACAGGGAGTATTTAATATTCCCCCTGTAGAACTTGTATATTTCAATCCTGCTACCGGAAAATATGAGACCTCTACTTCAAGAGGCTATACTCTGAAAGTTGGCAAAGGGCAGGAATCCGCAAAGTCGCAGTCTACGTTGACATATAATTCCAAATTACTTCCTGTCAGTCTGAAATCAGCGCGTTATGCCCGTCCTTACGTTCGTGGTTTTGCCTATTGGCTAATCTATATAATCCCGGTATTGCTGCTTGGCGGAGCACTTATCGCACGCAAGAAATACTCGGAAATGATGGCGGATGTCGTAGGGTTGCGCAGTAAGCGTGCCGGAAAGATGGCACGTCGCCGCCTGAAGAAATGTGAGGTCTGCATGAAGCATGACAAAGAAGAAGAATTCTATGATGAAATGCTAAAGGCTGTCTGGGGTTATCTTGGCGATAAACTCAAACTCCCCTTGTCGGAACTCAATCGCGAGAATGTCAGTCAGCTGTTGAAAGAGCACTTTATTGAAGATGAGAATATCGAAAAGGTGCTTCATCTGCTTGATGAATGTGAATTTGCAAAATATTCTCCGGCATCCTCGCGCAGAAAGATGCCCGAAGTCTATGACTCGGCAACTCAGGTGCTTAACGCACTTGAGGCTGATTTTGCAGAGAGTGGCAAAAAGATTACAGCACAACAAAAAAGCCTTTCCAACGATGAAATTATATAAGATTCTGATATTTACCTTGCTTTTCCTATCTGCAGGAGCATCTTACGCCGCTGAAAACAGTGAAGATGCGCTTATTCAGCAGGCGGACTCCGCGTACTCCCGCGGGGAATACACCAAAAGCGAAAAGCTGTATAATGAGATAATAGAGAAGAATGGAGAGACCGCCACACTCCTTTATAATCTTGCCAATTCATGCTATAAGGCAGGTAATGAAGGATATGCGCGCCTTTATCTTGAGAGAGCGAAACGACTTGACCCTTCAAACGAAAAAATAAATAATAATCTTGACTATCTTTCGACTCGAATAAATGATGCCAATAAAGCCGAGCTGAAAGGGAAAAAGGGGAGTGTGACGCCTGATGAACCGGGTTTTTTCGGAAAAGTCAAGCAATCCGTAGCAGTCGACACTTCATCCAACGCATGGGCGGAGATGGCGGCGACGGCGTTTATTCTGATTATTCTTGCTTTGGCAATCTATTTTTTCAATGAAAATGTCAGATTCAAGAAGATAGGATTCTTCAGTGCGATAATATTCGCATTCTTCAGTGCTATTTTCATTATATTTGCAGAGATGGGTGCTTCGCAATTTGAAAGTAAAGACGAAGCGATAATGACCTCCTTCAAGTCCACGCTCAAAAGCGAACCGGCTCCCAACTCCAAAGATGTAGGCTTCCCCCTTCATCGCGGCACAAAGTTTGACATACTTGATACGCAGCTTGAGCCCGACGGAGAGATAGGATGGTATAAAGTAAAGCTCAACAACGCCAATATAGGATGGCTTCCTGCAGCTGATTTGACGGTTATATAGTTGATACAGTGAAAGACACGGCAACGGGGAATTGTTCATTTTGGAAATATGTTGTATAACACAATAAAAAAGAGAGCAAATTTTTGTGAGTTGACTAATTTTTGTTTAATTTAGCAAATGAAGAGCAGGAAACTCTCCGTTTCAGCCTGTCGAATCGAATTATTAACTATAAAATCCAAGAATATGAGCAAGACAATCAGTTTCAACGAACTTCGTCGTCTTAAAGACAGTTTGCCCGATGGCGCAACTCATCGTATTGCAGATGAACTCAATCTGACAGTGCAGACAGTTCGCAATTATTTTGGCGGCGTTAACTATCAGTTCGGTAAGAACATCGGAATGCACATCGAGCCGGGTCCCGATGGAGGTATTGTAGTGCTTGACGACACGACAATCTACGACAAGGCAATCAAGATCCTTGAAGAGCAGGCAGCTGAGAAAGCCTGAACAGACTTATTTGCAGGAAGGACTCCTGCGCATTATGACACACTGCGGGAGGAATGTGAAGAGAGCATTCCCCCGCAGCTTATTTTTCCTGTTATTCATCCTTTGATGTCGTCAGATCTATACCATTTTGCATATTTCCACTTTATTTCTACTTTATAAGGTCGTAGCTTTCATTAGTGGCTGAATTTTATTAACTTTGCACTTTGTTTTGCGATAATATTATATCCCTTTGAGGGGAGAATGAAATAAAGGGCAAAAAATGATTTATCCCTCAACATTTGAGAGTAAAATAGGATTTGATAAAATCCGCTCGGTTGTCATCGAAAAGTGTGCCGGTCCGCTAAGTAAAGAAGAAGCGGAAAAAATGGACTTTTCCGATGATTATGATGAAGTCTGCCGGCGTCTGCGGCAGACTGCCGAGATGCTTCATATTATTGAAAATAATCTCGAATTGACGTTGCGTGACACGGGTGATGCCGTCTTCAGCCTGACAGAACTGAAGGCAGAGGGATCGTATATCTCTGCCAAAAGAGTATGGAATCTGCTGAAGGTTATCGAGCAATCCCATGAAGTCAGCGATTTCTTTCGAAAAAATTCCGAGACCACTTCTGACGGGGAGGTCCGATTTGCTTATCCCTATCTCGCGCGTATATCCGAACGACTCGGATATTTCCCTGAGCTGATTCGTGAAATAAATCGATGTGTCAATAAATTCGGTGAAGTTAAAGACACTGCGTCAGATCGTCTGTATGAACTGCGTCGCGAGATGCGTGCGGCTTCCGGCTCCATGTCTAAGGCAATGCGCAGAGTGCTCGACAGGGCAATGTCGGAGGGAATTATCGATAAGGATGTCGCACCCTCTATGCGCGATGGCAGACTCGTTATCCCTGTTGAGGCAGGCAAGAAACGTCAGCTCACCGGAATAGTGCATGATGCGTCTGCCACCGGCAAGACAGTATTTATCGAACCTCTCGAAGTCGTGGAGGCAGGCAATCGTCTGCGCGAGCTTGAAATGGAGGCGCACAGGGAAGAAATTGAGGTGTTGAAAGCGCTTGCAATTCATATCCGCCCACATATTTCATCCATATCATCCACTTGCCGCATACTTGCCAAACTTGATTTCATTCGTGCCAAGGCGCTGTTTGCAAAGGAAGTTGATGGAAGAATGCCCCATTTAAGCAGAGATCGAGTGATAGAATGGTATCATGCCGTTCATCCTCAATTGCTCCTCGCCCTTAGGGCTCAGGGGAAAGAGGTCGTAGCTCTCTCGCTGACACTGGATGATACCAACAGAATTCTGATAATTTCCGGTCCGAACGCCGGAGGTAAATCAGTTTGCCTGAAGACAGTCGGGGTGGTGCAATATATGATGCAATGCGGTCTGCTCCCGACTCTCTATGAAAATTCCCACATGGGAATTTTCAGAAATCTCTATGTGGATATCGGTGACGAGCAATCAATGGAGAATGATCTTTCTACATATTCCTCACATCTGAAGAATATGAAGTATTTTCTTCAGCATACCTCCAAACAGACCCTGATCCTTGCGGATGAGATGGGCTCCGGCACCGAACCTCAGATTGGCGGAGCACTCGCACAGGCTATTCTTGAAAAATTGGCAAAAACCCGTTGTCTGGGAGTAATCACGACGCATTATCAGAATCTTAAGACATTTGCAGGAGAGACAGAGGGCTTTATAAATGGAGCAATGCTTTATGATCGACAGCATCTCAGTCCGACATTCCAGTTATCCGTAGGGAATCCGGGCAGTTCGTTTGCCGTAGAGATCGCCCGCAAGATCGGTCTGGATGGAGATGTAATTTCCAAGGCTCAGGAGATAGTCGGGAGCGACTATGTGAATCTTGATAAATATCTTCTCGATGTAGCTCGCGACAGAAGGTATTGGGCTAACAAACGCCAGAATATCAAAGAAAAGGAATCTCGTCTGGATAATCTTCTGTCGCTTTATGAAGATAAGGCTGATGATCTGAAATCCCGGAGAAATACAATACTTCATGAGGCACGCGCCGAAGCGAAGGAGATATTGGCTGAAGCAAATGCGAGAATAGAAAAGGCTATTCGCGAGATTCGCGAAGTCCAGGCTGAGAAAGAGCGCACTAAGGATATTCGCCGAAATCTCGAAGCCTTCAAGCAAAGTGTGGAGGACACCGAAGATGAAGATAGATCAACTCCTGAGGCACTCCGAGAACTGAAGCATCAGAGTCGTAGGAAAAAAGAGGAGGCTAAGCTGAAACGTCGTCCTGCACCTGCGGCTCAGAAAACTGAAAAGACACTTGCGGCGGGTGATTTCGTGAAAATGAAGGATGGAAATGTTGCCGGACAGATAATAAGGGTCGAAGGAAAGAAAGCGGAAGTTGCATTCGGAGCGCTGCGTACGATGGTAGAACTCTCCCGACTTATCCCGGCTTCCAAACCGAAGGTTAATGCAGCCACTCAGGTGTTGGGAGTCAGCAAATCTACTTCCGATGCTTCGCGTGAGCGCCAGCTGAATTTCAAGCCTGAGATTGATGTGCGCGGAATGAGGGGAGATGAGGCTGTGCAAGCTATTATTTATTTCCTTGATGATGCCGTGCAGTTCTCTGCATCAAGACTTAGGATACTTCACGGCACAGGCGCGGGAATACTTAAAACCCTCATTCGTCAGCAACTCGACAGTAATCCCAACGTAAGATCATATCGCGATGAGGATGTGAGATTCGGCGGCGCGGGAATCACTATTGTGGATCTTGATTAGAGTGATGGTTCATTTTGTTCCTGACGGTCTAAGCCTGTAAGCGATAGAAAAAAAGTAATAAATAAAAAATCAGAAAACTTCAGGATGAAGTCAAAATATACGAGTCTTTGGTTGTTGCTGTCTACAGCAATGATAGTCATACTGCTAATCGCTTTTGCGGATGATATCAGTATCGGAGGCTGGACGATAAAGAAAGCACCCTATCATGACGCACTGCTTGTTGACAAAGAAGCGGAAGCGCGTGAAGTTGCTATAGCCGATTCGATTCAGACGTTGCGCCGCGAAGAAGCAGAGAAAAAGGTGGTAAAGGTCGACAGCACGCAGCAGTCCATACTTCTGATCGGCGATTCAATGACGATGAATTTAGCTTTGCGTCTTGCTATGTATGCGAAGCAGAACGGTCATACATTTCATGCCGTCAACTGGGATTCGAGTAATACAATCAAATGGGGCAAGAGTAATCACCTGGCTGAATTTATTGAGGAATATGGGGCGACCTATGTGTTCATATCTCTCGGTGCTAATGAATTGTATCTCAAAAATCCCGAAACCCACAAGCAGTATGTAGAGATGATTCTCGCGCAGATAGGTGATCGTCCTTACGTATGGATCGGTCCGCCCAACTGGAAAGAGGATGCAGGGGTCAACGATATGATAGAATCGACATGTTTGCCCGGCTCATTCTTCCGTAGCGCCGGAATGACATTCGCCCGAAAGAAAGACGGCATACACCCCACTCGCGAAGCCTCCGCTTTATGGATCGACAGCATAGCGCGATGGATGCCGAAATCTTCACATCCCATTCTCCTTGATTTCCCATCCGACTCGATAGGGAAGGTGAATGCAAATATTAAATTCTTAAAGGCAACTGATAAATAAAAAAAGCTAAGTAAGTAATGATACACTTAACTGAAGTAATGGAGAATCTCCCCTTGGTAGGGAAAAATATAGCAGGGATGCTGACGTATGATGCGTCTGCCCCGATGCTGTTTTCCAGTGGCTTGTTTTGGTTGCTCTTCCTCCTGTTTCTTCCGGTCTACTCTTTATTAAAGGGGTCGAAATGGAAGATGGTGTTATTCGTAGTCGGTTTTTCGCTATATTTCTACTATAAGTCCTCAGGGTTATTTTTCCTGATGCTTATCGGGACATCCTTGATCGACTGGCTTATATCCCACAGGATTTACGCTTGCAAGACAAAGGGTTGGCGACTCGCATGGATGTGGATATCCATAATTATTTCCCTATCCATCCTCGGATATTTCAAATATGCCAACTTCTTTCTGTGGAACTGGAATCAGATGGTGGAAGGTAATTTCCAGCCCCTCGATATTATTCTGCCTGTCGGCATTTCCTTCTATACATTCCAGTCAATATCGTATGTGGTGGATGTATATAAGGATAGGATTAAGCCGACCGGTAACTGGTTTGATTACCTCTTTTTCCTATCTTTCTTCCCGGCGTTGGTGGCAGGTCCGATCGTCAGAGCCGATTATTTCCTTCCGCAGCTGCAGAAAAATGAGCGTGCCACATCCGATATGATCTGGGCTGGACTATGGCTCATAATTATAGGTATTGTGAAAAAAGCTGTGATAGCGGACTATATCTCGCAATATAATGATCTTATCTTTAATGATCCTCAGCTCTACACCGGCGTACAGGCTCTGATGGGAGTCCTCGGCTACACGATGCAGATTTATTGCGACTTCTCCGGATACTCGGATATGGCAATAGGATTGGCATTAATAATGGGTTTCAGATTGGGAATAAACTTCAACTCTCCGTATCAGAGTCGCAACCTCACTGATTTCTGGCGCCGTTGGCACATCTCACTTTCCTCCTGGCTGCGGGATTATCTCTATATTCCTCTTGGCGGAAACAGAAAAGGGACATTCCGAACCTATGTAAATAATTTCCTGACAATGCTCATCGGCGGACTCTGGCACGGAGCGGCATGGAAATTCATTTTCTGGGGAGCAATGCATGGCGTCGGACTGGCGGTTCATAAGGCATCTCAACCGGTGTTGAAAAAAATTCCCGACAATTTCCTGACGATTTTTATCTCCTGGGCACTGACATTTATATACGTCTCCTTACTATGGGTATTCTTCCGTGCGGCATCCTTTGAAGATAGTATCCTTATAATAAGAAACATCTTCGTAGACTTTAAGGGTGTCCAATTATTAGAGTTCCCCATGCAGCGACCGGAATGGTGTATCATGATGCTGCTATTGATAATATGTCATTTTCTTCCGACATCCTGGGGAGAAAAGATGGAAAATTGGTTTATCAAATCCCCATGGGTAATAAAATTGGGCATATTCCTTGGAGCGGTGCAGCTTGTAATCGAATTTATGTCCTCGGAAGTGGCGCCATTTATCTATTTCCAATTCTAAAACTAAAGTATCTCATTAAAAAAAGACTTCGGAGCATAACTTCGGAGTCTTTTTTTTGAAGAAAAAACCACAAAAATAGGTCCTGTTCAACAAAGTTAGATAATAAAAGTTCATTCCTAAAAATCATATTAACTTTAGTTAACACAATTTTACAAATTTTGATTTCTCTAATATACAAACACTTGCGAAGAAAAATGCGATAAAAATCAACTTTTTTTCTGAAAAGACTTGCGGAGGGCGAAAAAAGGTTGTAACTTTGCATCCGCAATCGGGAAACAACGAGTCCTGAACGAAAGCGACGGACGGTTGAGACCGAAAGCGAAGAGCACAATGAAAACGATGCCACAGTAAGACAATAAAGGTGTAAGAGAACACAAGGAACACGATTAAGGAATTAATCAAAGAAGTTCCCGTCGAAAAGAAATTCTTTTGCAATAAACTACGGACACCGAGTCAGACAAGACAATCTAAAATAAGTAAAATCTGAAAAGATATATACTAACAGCGGAGAGTTTGATCCTGGCTCAGGATGAACGCTAGCGGCAGGCTTAACACATGCAAGTCGAGCGGCAGCGGGGGAGGAGCTTGCTCCTCCCGCCGGCGAGCGGCGCACGGGTGAGTAACACGTATGCAACCTGCCCTTGTCAGGGGGACAACCCGCCGAAAGGCGGGCTAATCCCGCGTAAATCTCCCGGGGGCATCCCTGGGGGAAGAAAGGCGCGAGCCGGACAAGGATGGGCATGCGGCGCATTAGGCAGTTGGCGGGGTAACGGCCCACCAAACC